>JADGNR010000553.1 GCA_017883415.1 Bryobacteraceae bacterium
AGCAGTTGCATGTAGGCGCGTTGGGCGTCGGGGTCGGGGCGGCCGTCGTACGGATGATCGAGGTAGAAGGCAAGCCAGCGGCGGGCGCGCGCCCGGTCGCCTGAACGAAGGAAGAAATCGCCGAGGGTGCGAGCGCAGAGCGAGAAGTCGGGATCGCGCTCGATGTGCAGCCGGCACTCGGATTCAAGATGGTCCAGGATGCGGCCCTTGTCGAGCACGGGCATGCCGGCGGGAGGTTGGCGCAGGAAGACGAGGGATTCGGCGCCATCGTAGACCAGGCGCCAGCCGGATTCGGCCGGTACCATGAGCGCCAACGGCAGGGGATACAACGCGCCGCTAAAATACTCAAAGGAGTTCACCACGATGGCGCCGATGCCGTACCGCTCCAGGGTTGCATCGCGCGCGGGATCGCCTGGTTGGGAGCCCATGATGGTGCGGTAATCCTGGTATACGGTTTCACTCAGCGCGCGGCCATCGATGAAGACGCGCTGGTCCTTCCAGATAAGATAGCCGCCGTATTCGTATGGGTTGAAGAGCGGCGCCGCGATGTTGGCCTGGCGGAGGAAGGCGGCGGCGCCGGAGGGGAAGCGCCACTCGGCGGCGCGCAACTGGAAAAACGCGCCGCTGACGGCGCCCCAGCCGAGCGCCACCAGCAACGCACCGGCGAAAGCATAGACGATCGGCACCGGCAGGCGCCGCTTCCAGGGGAAGTACGCGGCGATCAGGACGGGCGCCAGGATGCCGATCAGCATCTCGTTGCGGAATGCGGTGAGCGAGGCCGCGGCGAACGCCGCGAACAGCAGCCAGTCTGCCAGGCGCACGCGTTTCCAGTTAAGCAGCAGCGCCGCGGCCGCGGCGTAGAGCAGAATATCAAAGGCCCAGGGAGGTCCCCAGAGATCGGCGCGCGACCATTCGATGAGCGAACTCTGGAGCGGGCTGTGGCGGTAGCGCAACACGGTGGCGAGCGCGGCGAAGCCATTGGGATTGACGCCGGACAGCAGCACAGCGAGGCCGCTCGCCAGCAGCATCCGGCGGGCCTCCGGAGCGCGGCGGATCAGCGCTTCGACGCAGAAGGCTCCGCACACCACCCAGCCGAGGAAGAAGCCGCCATGGCAGTTGGCCCAGAGGAGGGCAAGCGCGGGCAGCAGCCATAGCCGCCGGCGCTGCTCGCAAATGAGCAGGAAGGCCGCGGTAAAGACGTAGCTGAGGATGCCGGGGCGGTCGTGCGCAAACTCGTGGGCCAACGAGGCGGCCGCCAGCGCCGCGGCCACGCCCCACAGCCACGAACCGGTGCGCAGGCGGGCGAGGAAGCCCGTCACGCCGCACAGCGCGGTGAACAGGAACGCCTTCCAGAGGACCACCGCCGGAAAGCCGCCGGTACGTTCCACCAGGTACCAGACGGCCTGGGCGAGCCACTCATGGGTGAGGTTGAACCGGCGCGTGACTTCCTCGCCGGGGTAAGCGGGCCGGGCGCCGGCCGTGGTGTAGGCGAACGGATCGGGCGTGGGGAGCCGGTGGCGGGTGACGATGTACTCGCCGGTTTTGAGATGCCACCAGAAGTCGGGATCGACGATTTCGGTGGAGAACCAGCCGAGGAGCACGAGCGCGGCGAGAGAAAGCAGGACCGGGATAAGCCACCGCGGCGGCGAAGTTGGCACCGAAGAAGGGGGCTTGGGCAAACTTCGAGGATAGCATTGGGGCGGAGCGGGGGTGCTGGCGACCTCAAGCTGGACGTTTGATCTTATGCGCCGCGCGGTAAGCCGGGGACCGGGCCTCGATCTTGCGCATGGCCGCAGGGTCGAAGACCCTTTCGCCGCACTGCGGGCACTCGTAGAATTCCAGGTCCTCCACGCGGTAGCTCCTGCCCTCGAACTCGCCGGACCATTGCCGGTGGACCTTCTTGATCCGATCGCTTCCGCAAGTGGGACATTGGGCGATTTTCATGGTCTGCTGGGCCTAGATTGCCCGTTTCGACGCTTTGCCAGAGCGGAAGCGGCTTGTCGAACGCAACTTCTTGTAGATTGCGACGGCGTTCAGAATCGACTCAGCAACGTCGAGTTCGGTCAGGGCCTCGCACTCCATTTCCAAACGGGCCTTCTCGCTGAAGGCGTATTGTCCGGCCAGGACGGCCCGCTTGATCCGCACCAGAACGCCGGTCATTTACTGCCGTTCATTGCATCAGGAAACGCGCTCATGCTGATTTCCGTACGCTCCACGCGGCGTTCGATGCGCTCCAGCGCACGACCGGACACAAACAGAAAGAGCCGCCGGCACGCGCGCGGGCGAATGACCGGCGGCTCGCGATTTTCGGGCGTGCCTACTCCGCCAGCGTTCCCTCGCCGGTATCCTCGGGCAGGCCGCCAGCGTACTGCAGGCGGGTCTCTTCGTCGTAACCGGGGATGGCATCGAGCGCGGGCTCGGCCACGGGCTCTTCCACCACGTCCTCGCCGGCGATCTTCACTTGCCGGTAATACTCCATGCCGGTACCCGCCGGGACCAGGCGGCCCATGATCACGTTCTCCTTCAAGCCGCGCAGGTAGTCCACTTTCCCGTTGATGGCGGCTTCGGTGAGCACGCGCGTGGTCTCCTGGAAGCTGGCCGCGGAGATGAACGAATCGGTGGAGAGCGAGGCCTTGGTGATGCCCAGCAGCACGGCTTTGCCCTGCGCCGGACGCCCGCCCGCCTCGACCACCTTCAGGTTCTCGCCGCGGAACTTGAACTTGTCCACCACCTCTTCGGGCAGGAACTCGGTATCGCCGATGTCCTCCACCTTCACCCAACGCATCATCTGGCGGCTGATGGTTTCCAGATGCTTGTCGTTGATGTTGACACCCTGCAGGCGGTAGACTTCCTGAATCTCGTTGACCAGGTACTTCTGCAGTTCCTTTTCACCGAGCACCGCCAGGATGTCGTGCGGATCGCGCGGGCCGTCCATCAGAGGTTCGCCGGCCTTGATCTTCTCGCCTTCCTGAACCTTGATATGGACGCCGCGGGGCAGCGAGTATTCCTTGACTTCGCCGTCTTCGCCCTTGACGCGGATCTTGCGCTGGCCCTTGCTGACTTCGCCGTATTCCACCGTGCCGTTGATCTCCGCCATGATGGCCGTCTCACGCGGCTTGCGCGCTTCGAACAGTTCCACGACGCGCGGCAGACCGCCGGTGATGTCCTTGGTCTTGGTAGTTTCGCGCGGGATCTTGGCCAGCACATCGCCGGCGTGGACTTCCTCGCCATCGCGAACCATCAAGTGCGCGTGGGTCGGCATGAGGTACT
>JADGNR010000261.1 GCA_017883415.1 Bryobacteraceae bacterium
TTCGAGGCTCATCGTTTGCGCAAAGTTCCCCTGGGTGAATCGCTGCGAATTATCGGCCGCGTGTCGCTAAACTGGCTGGCCGAGCGCCCCATCGTGGTTTCGTTCGAAGTCACGGACGCGTGCACGTGCTGGTGCAAGCACTGCGACCACGGGGGCCCGCGCGACGAATCGCGCAACCTTGCGCCGGGCGAGTACCGCCGGTACATGGAGGCGCTGCGGCCCTGCGTGGTGCAGGTATCGGGTGGCGAGCCGCTGCTGCGCGACGACGTGGTGGAGATCGTCCGCACCATCAAGGGCGGATCGAAGCTGCCGTACACCATCCTGGTTTCCAACTGGTCGCTCATGACGGAGAGGAAATACCTGGCACTGCGTGCGGCGGGCATCGACCAGTTTTCCGTGAGCCTGGATTTCCCCGATGAGCGGCACGACGACTTCCGCGCGTACCCGGGGCTGTATCGCCAACTGGAAGACCTGATCCCGCGGCTGGCCAAGCTGGGGCACGACGATATCGTACTGAACAGTTGCATCACCAGCGAGAACGTCGGCGAGATCGGCGCCATCGCCGATAAGGCTCGCGAGTGGGGTGTGAACCTGTGCTACAGCGCGTATTCGGCGCGGCGCACGGGATGCCGCGACTACTTCTTGAACACGCCCGCGCAGCTTGCGCAATTGAACGAAGGGCTGGACGGCGTGGAGGCGCGCCGCGACCGGAGCAACTGGATCGTCAACGCGCCCACCACGCTCGAGGCCACGCGGCGCTACTTCGCCAACCAGGGCGCGCCCGGCTGCAAAGCGGGGCTGCGCTTCCTGGTGGTGACGGCGGATGGCGCGCTGCAACCGTGTTCGATGCAGTTCCAGCGGTATCCGCTCGAGGAACGCGCGCGCATGGTCTCGGAATTCACGCGGACCAACCAGTGCGACGAGTGCTACGTCTCCATCCGCTCTTACCTCGATAAGAGTTTTCCGCAACTGCTGTGGGAGAACGTGAGCGGATTCCTGTCGTTCAAGTAATCAGTTCAAGTGGAAGGTCACGGTGATGCGCGTGACCACTTCCACCGGCTCGCCATTCAGGCGCGTGGGTTTGTAGACCCACTGGCGGACGGCGCCGAGCGCTGCGCCCACCAGCAGCGGATGGCCGTGCAGCACATATAGTTCGCGCAGATGGCCGTCGGTTCCAATCACACCTTCGAGCTCGACGACGCCGGAAACGCGCGCCGTTCTCGCCAGCGGCGGATAGGGCGGATCGGGGTGAAAGACCGGCTGGCCCGGGTCGACGACTCCGCCCGGCACACGGTGAATTGCCGCGGGCGCGGGAGCTACCGGAGCCGCGCGGACTTCGGGCGCGCGTACGGGCGGCAGTGCGGGGCGCGCGACCGGATTCAGGATGCTATCGATGAGCCCGCCGGGCACGCCGTTCCGCTGGCCGCCGGGCATGCCGCCAGCGACGGTGGCGGCCGCGGGCTCGGGCGGCGGGTCCACGAAGATGACGGGTTTCGCCGGAATGCGAACTGGCGCGATCAGTTGGTTGGCGACGATTTGGTGCGTGGGCTGCGCGGCCGGCTGCGTACGCGGCCGGGGACCGGGATCGGGCGGCGGCGGCGCTTGCGGCACCGGCGGCAGAAGGGAGGTCCGGAACGCTAGTAAGGGTGGCATGACTTGCGGCCACACCATGGGCGCGAGGACGGCGCAGGCCAGCAGCAGTATCTCTCCGGTGAGGCCGACGCAGGTGTTCCAGAGCCGCTTGGCGGGCGGGCCGTACGAGATGGTGGACTGTTCAAACATGGCGGTGCCTCCATTCGATGCAAAGATGCGCCGAGCAATTCGGTGGTGGGGTAGGCCTCCTGGCCTGCCTCCGCGCCGCAGGCGCGTTTCACGCGCGGGGCAGGCCCGGAGGCCTACCCCACTGAGTAGACACCGGGCCGGAAAAGAAGTTCCTCTAAGATGGAGAAGTGCAATTGCCGGCAGCCGTGCGGCGCAGGATCGAGGAGCGTGCCGAAGCGGTGGGCTTCCCTGCCCTGAAGCGCGCGGCGGCGGAGATTTCGGCGGCCTACCGCGAAGGACGCCCGGTCCATGCGGGCAGCCCGGCCCACACCGCAGCCTACCTGGTGACGCGGATGCCCGCGACCTACGCGGCGGCATACGCGGCGCTACGCGAGGTCCGCGAGCGCGTGGGCGCGGTAAAGAGCGTGCTCGATATCGGCGCGGGGACCGGCGGCGCTTCGCTCGCCGCGCGCGCGTGGTTTCCCGATGCCGCGCTCACCTTGATCGAACGCGATCCCAAGCGGGTGGAAGCGGCGCGCGAGTGGCTGCCGGAAGCGGCCGTGGCGATCGAGGACCTTAACCGCATCGGCGTCCTGCCGCCGCACGACCTGGTGCTGGCCGCCTACTCGCTGGGCGAAATGGGCCGATTCCCCGCCGCGCGATTATGGCTGGCGGCGCGCGTGGCGCTGGTAGCGATCGAGCCCGGCACGCCGCGCGGCTTTGCGCTGATTCGCGGCCTCCGCCAGGAACTGCTCGGCGCGGGCGCGCGCATGATCGCGCCCTGTCCGGCCGAGACGCCGTGCCCGATGGCGGAGCCCGACTGGTGCCATTTCGCGGCGCGCGTGGAGCGCTCGTCCCTGCACCGCCGGATCAAAGAAGCGGAGCTGGGTTACGAAGACGAAAAGTTCAGCTACATCGCTGTGGGGCGGGAACCGGTGGCGCTGCCCGCGTGGCGCATCATCCGCCATCCGCAACACCGGCCGGGGTTGATCGCGATCGAGACCTGCACCGCCGCCGGATTACGAAGCGAGCGCGTCTCCCGGCGCGACGGAGAGCGTTTCCGCGCGGCGAGAAAAGCGGCATGGGGCGATGGCGGTATATCATGATGGCGATGCTGGAACGCGAACAGGCCTGGAACATTCTCTGCGAATTCACCAAGACCGAGGGGCTGCGCAAACATGCGCTGGCCGTGGAGGCGTGCGTGGCGGCGTATGCCGCGAAACTCTCGGAGGACGAACCGAAGTGGCGCGTGGCCGCGCTGCTGCACGATTTCGACTGGGAGATTCATCCCACGCTGGAGGAGCATCCGCAGAAGGGCGAGCCCATTCTGGCGGAGCGCGGCGTGGACGAAGAAATCCGGCGGGCCATTCTCTCGCATGCCAATCACACCGGCGTGGCGCGGCAATCGGCGCTCGAAAAAACGCTCTACGCCTGCGACGAGCTGGCCGGGTTCATCACGGCCATCTCTTACGTGAAGCCGCACCGCAGCGTGTTCGAAGTGGACGTGGCCTCGGTCAAGAAGAAGATGAAGGACAAGGCTTTCGCGCGGAGCGTGAACCGGCAGGATATTATCGAAAGCGCGCAGGAGCTGGGCGTGCCGCTGGAAGAGCACATCGATTTCTGCGTGAAGGCAATGCAGGCCCGCGCGGAGGAGCTGGGGTTGAAGGGCAACCTGGACGCGTGAGCTACTTGGGCGCGGATTGGAACAGCGCGGCCACGGCGCCGGCCGGGTCCTCGATCACGCAGTAGCGGGCGCGGACGGCTTCGGTGTGGGGAACGGTCAGATCGATCCAGCCGATCTCTCCGGGAGCGAGCGGGTGCGGGTCGGCCAGGATTACCCTCCGTGCGAATCGTGCTCGCCGGTGCCGGCGATGTCCTCGATCTTGGTCCCTTTCGCGTCGGAATGCTGGGGCACGGTACCGGCCATGTTGACCTTGTCGTCGGTGGCGCCCATATTGGAGCCGGCGGCCGGTGCGGCGGGCTTGGCCGGGTCATCGGGAGAGGCGGCCGGGGCGGCGCGTTCGACCACGATGTCGAAATTCGATACCAGAGTGGCGACCGCGCCAACGGCGGCGAGGATGGGCGCGAGCACGATGCCGAGCGTGGCCACAGTCAAGGGAATCTCCATGAAGGTATGGCCGCGTTCATCCTTAATGATGATGCGCCGCACATTGCCTTCGTGGATCAGGTCGCCGACCTTGCCGGCAAGCTCGTTGGCGTGAACCTTGAACTGCTCGTAGATGCGGTCGAATTTCTCCATGGGAGAAGTGTAGCAGAGGCCGGGTGTGGGGAGATTCGCCCGCACATGCCCAGTCTTGACCAGCCTTTACATTGTATTTACCATGGTGGAGTGGAGTTCGATTGGGACGCTGCGAACACGAAACACATTCGAAGCCATCGCGTTACGCCGGCCGAAGCAGAGCAAGCGATCCTGATCGATCCTCTGGTAACCGACATCCAGAGGCATGAAACCGAGGACCGTGTTCTCTCCTCTGGCCGCACGGCGGAAGGGCGGCTGATCGCAGTGTTGTACACCGAGCGCCGGGCCGGACGCGGGTGATCACGGCGTAACCGATGACCAGGGGCCAACGAGAGCTTTACTTCAAAAGTCAAAGCCATGCCAACGAAAGAGATCAGGATTCCGAAATTCAAGAATGAAGCGGCGGAGGCCGCGTGGTGGGATGCGCACCCGTCGGTGGCAACGCGCCTCATGGCGCGGGCGCTCAAGGCGGGGACAGCCCGACGTAGCCCGCTGAAGACGGTCACGATTCGGTTACTCGTTGCGGATGTAGAGACCGCAAGGGATCTGGCGCAGAAGAAGGGGCTACCGTACCAGACTTACATGAAAGCGCTGTTGCACGAGGCCCTGGAAAAAGAGCGGCGCGGCGCCGGTTGACAACCGGCGCGCAGCTTGCCAAGCTGCCCCACGGCTGCGTCAGTGGGCGTACTGGCTGCCGGGCTTCCAGTGGGGGCGGTCGGGGGCATTGGCCAGGGCTTCCACCAGGCGGCCGAAGAAGTCGTTGAAGCGGGCGGCGGCGGGCGGGTCCCAGGGCTGCTCGAGGTCGTCGGCCGGGCTGTGATAGCGTTGGGCGTACCAGCGGCGGTAGACGGCCTCGTCGGGCGATCCCTTCTCGTATCCGAAGACGAAGCCCACGGCGGGCACGCCGATCTGCATGAAGCTGAAGTGATCGGACCGGCGCAACAGGTTGCGCTCCGGTTCGGGATCGGGTTGAATGCGAATGCCCATCGGGGCGGCAACCTGCTTCACGGTGTCGCCGAGGGTCGATTCCTCGAGGGCCAGGGTGGTCAGCAGCTTCAAAGGGAAGATGGGCCGAAGCTGGTCCAGGTTGATGTTGGCCACCATGCGCTCCTTCGCGACGGTGGGGTGCGCGGTGAAGTATTTCGAGCCGAGGAGGCCTTTCTCTTCGCCGGTGACGACGCAAAACAGCAGCGAGCGCTTGAGCTTCCGGCCGGAATCGTGAAGCTTCTCGGCGAAGTCGATCAGGGTGGCCACGTAGGCCGCGTCGTCGAAGGCGCCGTTGTAAATGCGGTCGCCGTTCCAGGGCTCACCGAAGCCATAGCCATCCAGGTGGGCCGAGACCACGATGTACTCATTGCCGAGCGCGGGATCGGCGCCGGGGAGCGCGGCGACAATGTTGTCCGACGCCAGATCGACGCTTTCGAATTGCAGCTTCGCGCGCAGGATGGCGGGCAGGGCGAAACGAGGCAGCGGCTGGCCTTCATCCGCGAGCTTTCTCACCTCCGCGTAGGTGTGGCCGGAGCCTTGGAAGAGATCTTCCGCGAAGGCGGGGTTCAGGCGCAGAGCCACCTGGGCATTCGGCGGGCGGGACGGCGTTTCGGCGAGGGTCATCTGCACGGCGTAGGCCACCGGCCAGCGAGGCGGTTCCGGGCCGCCGGTGGCGTCGATGGTGAGGGTGCCGGCAGCGGCGGCGACGGGCGCCGCGCGGCGCACCCCACCAAGCAGCACCAGGATCTTGCCCTTCAGACTCTCGTCATCGGCGGGACCATCGCCCGCAAACACGAGCGCGGCTTCGAGCGTCTCGGGCAGGCCCGCGCGGGCGGATATCGTGACCTGCCGCAGCCATTGCAGCTGGGTCACGCCCTCCGCGCGCACCAGGGCAATCTCGGACCGGCCGGCGAGGAAGCGCACCACGTGCAGCGGGACGGTCTGGTAGTAGCCCGACTCGCCCGCGGGTTTGAGGCCGGCGCGCTCGAACTGCGTCACCACGTACCGGGCCGCGCGGCGATAGCCTTCGCTACCGGTGTCGCGGCCCTCCATGTTGTCGTGGGCCAGGGCCGCAACGTGCGACCACCAGCGGCGTGTAGCGTCGTTGGGCTCAGTGGCCGAGAGCGCGCAGCAGAGAGACAACAGAAGGATGCGATGCCGGTTCATTGGTCGAGCGTATCATTGAATGATGCACCAGCGATCCATGCTCTCGCGCATCGCTCTATTGACGCTCTTCGTTCCGGCGCTCTATGCCGCCGACCATGCTCGCCAGAGCCCGGAGTGGGTCCGTTCCGGGGTGATCTACGAGATCAACACGCGCACGTTTTCCGCTAGCGGCAATTTTCGCGGGGTGGAGGCGCGGCTGGACGATTTGCGCGCGCTGGGCGTGACCATCCTGTGGCTGATGCCCATCCATCCCATCGGCGAAGCGCGGCGGAAAGGAACGCTGGGCAGCCCCTACGCGGTGCGCGATTACTACGCCATCGATCCCGCGTACGGCACGGGCGACGATCTGAAGCACCTGGTGGGCGAGGCGCACCGGCGCGGATTCAAAATCATCATCGACATCGTGGCTAACCACACCGCCTGGGACAGCGTGCTGATGAAGCACCCGGCGTGGTACAAGCGGGATGCCGGCGGGAAGGTGCTTTCGCCGGTTCCGGAATGGTCGGACGTGGCGGGGTTGAATTACGCCGAGGGCGAGCTGCGCGGGTACATGATCGAGATGCTGAAGCATTGGATCCGCGACTTCGACCTGGACGGGTTTCGCTGTGACGTGGCCTTCATGGTTCCCACCGAGTTCTGGGAGCAGGCGCGAAACGAGCTGGCACGCATCAAGCCGGAGCTCGTGCTGCTGGCGGAGGCGCACGTGCCGGAACTGCTGGTGCACGCGTTCGACCTGGACTACGCCTGGCCGTTTCATAGCACGCTCACGGATGTGTTCGAGAAAGGCGCGCCGGCCGAAGCGCTGCGCGCTTCGTGGGAACAGGAGCGCCGCAAATACCCAACCGGCGCGATGGAAATGCGCTTCTCCGACGACCACGACGAGAAGCGGGCCATCGCGCGCTTCGGCGATCGCGGCGCCCTGGCCGCCTCCGCGCTGGTGTTCACCATGGACGGGGTCCCGATGCTCTACAACGGAATGGAGGCGGGCGATACGACGGAATCGGCCGGGCCCGCGCTGTTCGAGCCGCTGCACGTGTTCTGGCAGGCGGCGGAGCTGCGGCCCGACTTCCCCGCATTCTACCCGCGGATGATCGCGTTGCGGCGTGCGCACACCGCCTTGCAGCAGGGTGAGACGGAGTGGATCGCCAACGCCGACCCGGGGCGGGTGCTGACGTATTACCGGCGCGGCGGTGGCGAGGAGTTTCTGGTGGCAATCAACTGTTCGAGCCGGCCTTTTGTGGGCGCGGTGGAGGCGGCCGGCAGATTCCTCGAGGTGACTCCAGGCAAACAATCGGCGGCGGTTGCGCTCCCCGTGCTTTCGCTCGACGCGTGGGGATTTCGCATCTTCCGCAGGGAGCCGTAACCGGGGGCCGGGGGCCGGGGGCCGGGTGCCGGGGTTCGGGGCCGGGGGTCAGGGGCCGGGGATCGGGGGTCAGGGGCCGGGGGCCGGGGGTCAGGGGCCGGGGGTCAGGGGCCGGGGATCGGGGCCGGGGGCCGCGGGGCCAGCGCGGCGAGACGTGCCGCATTCCACACTGGCACTCGGGGTGCACGCCTTTTGTAGATGGCCGCCCCACAACCAGTAGCCACACGAAGCCGGCATTGGGTGATGCCCGTCGCAGGCAGCATCCTGGCGATCACGGTTTGTACCGCGGCAATTGTGCATTACCAGACGCGTCCGAACGTGGCGAAATCGATGGCGGTGGCTGCACCGCTATCCGCGACCGGATCGTTGGCGCTGAGCGTCCGGAAAGAAGATCGCGCCTTACACCTGAGCTGGGACAGGGGCTCTGCCGCGGTTCGGAACGCAGCTCATGCGGTTCTTTACATCGATGATGCCAGCCATCATAGCCGTTTGGAGTTAAATTCCAGCGAACTGCATTCCGGTGAGGTCACCTATTGGCCAGAAAGCGAAGAGGTCGCGTTCCGGCTGAAGGTTTTCGCGAAGGATGGCGCGTCCGCCGATGCGCTGCTGGTAGCGGGC
>JADGNR010000044.1 GCA_017883415.1 Bryobacteraceae bacterium
CGCCGCGGCCGCGACCCGGTGCGGCCTCTCGTTTTTCGGAGTGGACCAGGTGCTGTTCGCGTCGGACACACCCTTTGAACCTCAGCCGGGCATGTATATCCGCGAGACCATCGACGTGCTCGACCGCCTGGAGATCACCGGCGACGAACGCGACCGGATCTATTGGAAGAACGCGCAGCGGCTGTTGCGGCTCGAAGTGAAGTAGCAGAAACCGAAAGATTCGCCCGCAAGCGGGCGGTGGCAAGCTAAAGCATGCCCCACAGCGGGTCACTTCTTGGCGCCGACGGCGAACAGGTGTAGGCGTGTGCGTATATAGAGGACGCCATCGGAGATGGCGGGCGTCGCCATCACGGTTTCGCCGAGCTCGTTCTGCGCCAGCAGCTTGTATTCGCGGCCCGGCGCCAGCACGTAGGTGTGGCCCTCTTCGTTGGTCACGTAGAGGTGGTCTCCGGCGACCACCGCCGAGCTGCTGAAGCCCGACGTGCCCGTGCCGAGGCGCTGCTGGTAGAGTTTCTCCCCGCTGGACAATTGATACACGGTCAGTACGCCGTTATCGAAGCAGAAGTAGCCCAGGCCCTCATGGAGCAGCGGCGTCTGCATGTAGTTGCCCGCGCGCGCTTGCGTCCATGCCATGCTCTTGCTGTCCGCGGAGAGCTCACCGGCGGCATCGGTGCGGATGGCATAAATCGGCCGCTCCGAGCCGTGAGCGCTGGTGATGACGATGAGGCCGTCCAGGAACACGGGAGTGGGCACCGGGATATCGCCGCCGCCTTTCAGTTTCCAGAGCTCTTTTCCGGTGGCGAGATCGTACCCGGCGATCTGCTTCCAGCCGTTCACCACCACCTGCATGGCGTGCGCGCCACCGGCAGTGTAGGGCAACACGGCGGGAGTGCCGAACGTGGGCACGTCGCTGCGGGAGGTCCTCCAAAGCTCCTTGCCGGTAGCGAGATCCAGGGCAGCCAGGAAGGAATCCTTCTGCACGTCCGCCTGGACGATCACTTTGCCACCGTGAATTACGGGCGAGCTCGCAAATCCCCACTGCGCGGCGGGCACCATGTAGAAGCCCGAATCCAAAATGCCGAAATCTTTTTTCCAAAGCTGCTTGCCATCGAGGTCCAAGGCGAAGAGCCCTTCGGAGCCGAAGGAGACGACCAGGGTCTTGCCGTCGGTGGCGGGGGTCGGGTTGGCGTGGGTGGATTTGGGGTGGCGCTTGATTTTGGGTTGACCGCTGACGGCGGCGCGCTGCCACAGAATCTTGCCGGACTTACGGTCCAGGCAATAGACCATGAAGGCCTGAGGTCCTTCGCCTTCCACGGGCTGGATGTTGCCGTACAGGCCGACCTTCAGACTGGCCTCGCCTGACGCGGGCACGGCGCTGGTGACGAAGATGCGGTCTCCCCAAATCACCGGGCTGGAGTGGCCCAGGCCGGGGATCTCCGTCTTCCACAGGATGTTTTCGCCCTTCTCGCCATCCCACTGGAGCGGTGCTGCACCGTTGCCGATCCCGCTCGCGCCGGCGCCGCGGAACTGGGGCCAGTTGGAATCGGCGGCGAACGCAAGCGCCGCGACGGCGAACAAGGTCAGGTGCTTCATGGCCATTCCTCTAGAACAGAATCTTGGCTCCGAACTGGATTCGCCGCGGTGTCTGGGCCGATTGCACCGCTCCGAAAGCCGGAGACCCGAAAAAGATGTTGGGCAAATCGAAGTTGGCACGGTTCAGAACATTGAACGCCTCCGCGCGGATTTGCAGGTTGGCTCGCTCGGCGAAGCGGAGGTTCTTGACCACCGACACATTGATGCTTTGATAGCCGGGGCCGGTGAGTATGTTGCGTCCGGCGTTGCCGAAGCTGCCGAAGGGCGGCAGGGCGAACGCGGTCCCATCGAACCAGCGATCGGGTGTCGGGTGGGAAAGCGCGGCAGGACCGAGTACGTTAGGGCGGTCGCCGGCGCCGAAGCCGAGGATGGATTGGCCGGTGTTGCTGTTATCGAGATTGGGATCGAGCGCGACCGTGAAAGGGCGGCCGGTCTGGAAGGTCCAGATGCCAAAGGTCTGCCATCCTCCGCGAAGCGCTCCTTTGCCGAACGGCAGATCGTAGGAGTAGCTCAACGAGAAGCGATGCCGCAGGTCAAAGTTCGAGAGAGCGCGCTCGGCTCGCGTATCGCGGCTGTTCTGCGGAAAGTTGGCGTCGCCTGCGCTGGAGAAGAAACTGGATGCGTCATCGATGGACTTCGACCAGGTGTAGGAGGCGAGGGCCGTCAAGCCGTGCTGGAAGCTCTGCTGGAAGCGGGCTTGCAGGCTGTGGTAGTTCGAGTCGCCACGCGATTCCAGGATGTTGATGTCGGCGAACTGGGGCACGGGGCGCGGATTGACGGGTTGCGGGCTGGGCAGAGGCTGGTTGAGATCGCGCGCACCGAGCAGCTTGGTGCCTTTCGAGCCGGCGTACGCAAGCTCGACGATGCGGTCACGGCCCAGCTCATGCTGGATGTTCACGTTCCACTGTTGCGCATACGCCGTCCGCAGATCTCTTGCGACCGCGAGCGCCGATGACGGCAGCGGGATGGGGAAGTTGGCCGGGAACGGATCGGACAGACTGAGCGGGAGTTGGCCGAACGGGAAGAAGAGCTTGAAATCGAAAAAGGGCGCGTTGAAGTAGAGGCCTTCGCCGGTGGCCAGCGCCGATTGATCGTAGTGGATACCGTAACCGCCGCGCACCGTGGTGTTGCCGTGGCCCGGACGCCAGGCCAGGCCAATCCGGGGCGCGAAGTTGTTACGGTCGGGTTCGCTGCCGCCGCGGGGAATGCCGCCGGTGCCGACGCGAACCAGAGATTGCGTGGCGGGATCGTACAGGTTGGCCCGGTCGGCCGCGTCCACCGGCGGAGAGTTGTATTCGTATCGCACGCCGGCGGTGAGCGTGAGATCCGGCCGGAAACGCCAGGTGTCCTCGACGAAGCCGTACGCGCTGTGCGTGCGCAGGTGCTGCGGATTATCGAGATGCGCGACACCGGTGAGCGAAGGCAGACCCAGCAGCATCTCCGCCAGCGCATTCCCGGTGACGCCGAGGAAGCTCAGGAAGCCGCGCGACATCTCATCGCGAAAGGCATTCTGCTGGATCGAGCGCAGGTCGACGCCGGCGCGGAGCAGGTGCTTGCCGCGCGCCCAGGTGGCGGTATCGGAGAACTGGTACATGCTGGTGGCGCTGTGCTGCGGGTTGTGCGATTCATCGCCCAACGTCGAGAAGCCGAGGATCGAAATCTGGCTGAGGCCAAAGTCACGCGCATTGGCGGAGACCGAGGGAAGGCCCACCTGCTGGTTCAGGTTGGTATCCATATTTTGCTGGAACACGCCGGCGGCGATGCGATTGAAACCGAGGCGGACTTCGTTCAACAGGTTGGGCGTGAAGATGTGGGTATGGCTTGCGACCGCGTTCTGGGCGCGCCGCGGCACGTGATTGCCGAAGCCGGGAACGGCTACCAGCGATGATGCGGAGAAGGGTTCATACAAGCTGCGATCGCCGAAGCTATAACGAACGGTCAACTCGTCTTTTGCGTTGAGGCTGTGGTCGAGCCGCAGATCGAAGTGATCGTCCCGATCGCGCTCGGCAGGCGAGGACACGAAGTCCTGTCCGGGCACGGACCGGTTGGGAAGCGGGTAGAGTGCGGCGATGGCGAGGCCGACCGGGTCCAACCGGTTCTGGGGAATGACGTTCCCGGGGAACGGTTGCTGGGTGAACGGATCGATGGCTAAAACGCTGCTGCGGGAGAAATCGCCGATGCGTTCGCGATCGGTGGGAACGTTGGTGACGCGGGTGATGCCCTCGCGCACGCGCCGCCCTTCGTAGTCGGCGAAAACGAAAGTGCGGTCGTGAACCAGAGGGCCGCCCATCGAGCCCCCGAACTGGTTGCGCTGGTATTGCGGGCTCTCCTCGGCGGCGGGGGCGAAGAAGTTGCGGGCATCGGTGGCGCGATTCCGGAGGAACTCGTAGACGCTGCCGTGGATCTGGTTGGCGCCGCTCTTGAGCACCACGTTCATCTGCCCGCCGGCATTGCGGCCGGAGACGGCATCGTAGGTGCTGGTGGCCACTTCGAATTCGCGCACGGCGTCTACGGGCGGAGTCACGCCGATGCCGTTCAGCTTGGGATCGCCATTGAACACGCCGTCCAGGACGAAATTGTTGGAGTCTTCGCGGGCGCCGTTGATGTTGATGGCGAAATCGCCGCGAACGGAGCCGGCCGAACCAGGGGCGGCAGGCACGACGCCGGGCAGCAACAGGCTCAGCTCGAAGAAATTGCGGCCGTCGAGCGGGAGTCCCGTAATCTGGCGGTTGTCGATGACGCCTCCGAGCGTGGCCGTCTCGGTGCGCAGCAGACCGCGCGCCGCAGTCACCTGCACCGTCTCGGTGCGTGGGCCGGCCACCAGTGGAATCTCGACTTGCATTTCCTGATTGAGCTGCAGCGTGAGTGCCTGCGCGTGCTTGCTGTAGCCTTCGCGCCCGGCTTCGATGCGATACTCGCCGGGCGCCAGGTTCGAAATGGTGAAGCCTCCCTGAGAGTCCGTGACGACGTTGCGCCGGCGTCCGGTCTCCGCCTGAGTGAGCTGGACCGATGCGCTCGAGATCGGCTGGTAGGCGGCATCCGTCACCACACCGGTGATGGTGCCGCCGGGGGATTGAGCATGAGCTGCTGCCTGGAAGAACAGAACTGTTGAGAGAACCGCCCGGATATTCAAAATAACCTCTCTTAACGAATGCAGAATAGCGTGTTCTGGCCCCGCAGATAGATGGCGTTCTCGACAATCGCGGGCGTGCCGATGAACATCTGGTCTTTGAGTGTGTTGGTTGCCAGCACCTCGAACGTTTCGCCCATGCGCACCACGATCACGTCGTCATTCTCGGACGCGAGATATAGCTTTCCGTTAGCGCCCACCGGCGAAGATTTAAAGCTGTACGGTTTGGGCAGGCGCGCCTGCTGATAGTAGGGCTTGCCCGTTTTGGCATCGAAGCAGGAGAGCATGCCGGTGTCGGTGAGCACGTAGAGCTTGCCGTCGGACAAGACCGGCGACGGGGTGTAGGAATTGCCGCGCTGATTCTGCCAGACGATGGCGTCGGTGCCGGTGAGGTCGCCCTCGCGGCCCAGCGCGATCGCCATGAGGTTGGGATTGCGGAATCCGCTCATCACGAAGACCATTCCATCGGCGGCGACCGGCGCGGGGATGGTGTTCTGTCCCAACCCGCGGGCGCTCCAGACCTGCTTGCCGGATTCCGGATCGTAGCCGGCGACTTGGCGCGACGCCGAAACGATCACCTGTTTGCGGCCGTTGTGCGACGTAATGTAGGGACCGGACCAGTTGGTGCTGCCCTGGCGAGGCGTGCGCCACAACTCGCGCCCGGAGCTCTTGTCGAGGGCGAGCAGGAACGATTCGCCTTCCTGATCGAGGACCACGAAGAGCTTTTCGCCATCGAGGGCGGTCCACGCGCCCTCGCCGAAATCGCGGAACATGTTCAAGGCGCCGAAGTCCTTCTGCCAGACGAGGTCGCCCGCCAGGGTGTAGCAGTAGAGGCCGCGCGATCCGAAGAACGCCCAGAGATGTTGGCCATCGGTGATGGGCGAGTTGGAGGCGAAGCTGCCGTATTGCGGATGGTGCGGCTGATGCGGAGTGGCCACGCGCGCGACCTTTTCCCAGAGCAGCTTGCCGCTCTTGCGATCGTAACAGAGCACCATGAATCGGTGCTCGACGAGGCCGCGGCCGGCGCCTTCGGCGGCATTGCCGGTGGGGACGGCGGTGGTGAGGAAAATCTTGCCGCCCCACACCACGGGCGAGGAGAGCCCACGGCCGGGGACTGCCGCTTTCCACGCGATGTGCTCTTCGTCACTCCAACGAAGCGGAGCATCGCCCCGGGCCATTCCGTCGTCGTTGGGTCCGCGCCAGTGGGGCCAGTCGCCATCGGCCGCGACGGAGGCGGACACAAGCGCAAGGGCGGCCAGGAATCCTCTGAAGCCCAACATGAGCTTAATAATACTATGACGGGCTCGGGTGCCATTGGTCGCGTTGCCCCGAGGGGAGGATGCGATCGATCAGCGGGCCGGTCATCAGCGTGGTGGTCAGGGCCATGATCACCATCATGGAGAAAAGGGTGGGGGAGATGATGTGCAGGTCGAGTCCGACATTGAGGATGACCAGCTCCACCAGGCCTCTGGTATTCACCAGGACTCCTACGGCGAGCGAGTCGCGCCAGGGCATGCCGCTGGCGCGGACGCACAGGGCGCTCACCAGGAGTTTGCTGCCGACGGCGATCAGCAGGATGAGCCCGCAGAGCAACCAGGCGTCCACGGTGTTCAACAGCGCGATGCTGGTTCGCAGGCCGGTGTAGGCGAAGAAAAGCGGCAGGAGCAGCACGAGGGTTACGGATTCGAGGCGGTCGCGGTTTTCCGCTTCCAGCTTGCCGCCTCTGGGCATGACGATGCCGGCCAGAAAGGCGCCGAACAAGGCATGAACGCCGAGGGCTTCGGTGACACAGACGGAGCCCAGGAGAAAGATCATGGCGGCCCCGAACCAACCGAGGCTTCCGGGCGGATCGGCGGGAACCCATCGCCGCAAGGCCGGGCGAATCACGAACAGCATGGCGAGGACGTAAACGACGAGCGTGCCGAACCGCAAAGCCAGAGGGGTGTGCGTGGCCTCGGGGCGTTCGATCACGGTGATGACGGCGAGCAGGCACCAGGCGGTCACGTCATCCACCGCCGCACAGGAGATGGCGAACGTGCCCGCGCGCGTGTTCATCATTTTGCGATCCGCCAGAATGCGCGCCAGCACGGGGAACGCGGTGATCCCCATGGCCGCGCCGAGAAACAGCACGAACGACAGATGGGAGGCGCTGCCGGCCAGGCGCGGATAGAGGTTCCAGGCGAGGATTCCGCCGCACAGGAAGGGCGCCGCGATGCTGGCCTGGCTGGTGACAATCACGGATTTCGCCGATCCGCGAATGGCGTCGGGCCGGACTTCGAGACCGACCAGGAACATGAAGAGCACGAGCCCGACCTGGCTGAGCGCGTACAACGGCCCGAGGCCGCCCGCGGGAAAAAGGCTGTTCATGGCCATGGGAGAGATCCTGCCGAGCAAGGACGGGCCCAGCAGGATGCCCGCCACCATTTCCCCGACCACTTCGGGCTGTTTGACGAACTTCGCCGCCGCGGCCATCAGGCGGGCGGCCATCAGGATCACCATCATCTGGAGGAACAGCAGTTTCAGATCGGGCATGGGCTCGTCCGGCCGCGCTTCGCAGCATACTCGTGCGAGGCCCGAATTTGCAACAGGCCGCAGTGGCTGGGGGAACGGCGGCGGTGACGGTGGCAGGGACGGGCCGTGACGGCGCACAGTGGCGGCGGCAGGGACGGCGCAGGGACGGCCGCAGGGACGGCGCAGTGATGGCGCAGTGGCCGCGCAGTGATGGAGGCCGCAGTGGCTTCGGGGGTGGTGTACAATCCGGCCATGCGTTGGCTCCTTGTGGCCGCTGTTGCTCTGCGGGGCCTGGCGGCACAAACCGCGGATTGGCCCCAATTCCGCGGCCCCAATGCCAGCGGTGTCGCGGCGGCCGACGCTGCTCCTCCGGTGGAGTTTGGACCAGCGAAACGCTTGCTGTGGAAGCAGGCGCTGCCGCCGGGACACTCTTCCGCGGCGGTGTGGGGCGATCGTATTTTTCTGACGGCGTTCGACCCGGCAACGAAGAAGTTGGAACTGATCTCGGTCGCCAGAAAGACGGGGGAGATCCTTTGGCGGCGTGTGGCGCCTGCGAATCAGATCGAGGAGACCCATGCCGTCAGCAGTCCAGCTACAGCGTCACCGGCGGTGGATCGCGATCGCGTCTATGCGTACTTCTCTTCGTACGGCGTGATGGCGTTCGACCCCTCCGGCGCGGCGCAATGGACTGCGCCGTTGGCGATGCCCAAGACGCATCACGGCAGCGGAGCGTCGCCCATTCTGGCCGGCGATCTGTTGATTCTGAACCATGATGCGATGCAGGGAGGATACTTGCTGGCCCTGGACCGCCGCACTGGCAAGGAAGCGTGGCGGCAGGAGTATCCCGTCGAGCGCGGCCGGGTGGAGAGCTACTCGACGCCGGTGGTGTGGCGCGATGAACTGGTGCTGCATCGGGCCGGGGTCATCGAGGCCTATCAGGTGTCGGACGGCAAGCGGCTGTGGTCGCTGGCGGCGAATACCTCAGGAGCCAGCACGCCCGTAGCGGCGGACTCGGTCATCTATGTCGCCACCTGGAATGTTTTGGGCGAGGAGGATCAGCGTTCGGTGCTGCCGGATTACGCCGCCCTGCTCAAGCAATACGACACGGACGGCGACGGGAAGATCAACGAAGCGGAATTCCCGGCTAACTTAAAGTATACGGCCCGGCCAGAGTTAGACAGCTTACCTAACTCACAGAACTATGTGGCGTTCCGGAGCCTGGATAGAAATAGAGACGGTATCCTGCAGGAATCGGAATGGGAGGCCTTTCGGACGCGAATCGCCACAACGACCCGGGACCATGGGTTGCTGGCGATTCGGCCCACGGGGAATACTGCCGTGATCGAGTGGCGGGAGAATCACTCGATCCCCGAGGTGCCCTCGCCGCTGCTCTACCAAGGCCGCCTGTACCTGGCGCGGAATGGTGGCATTGTCACCTGCCTGGATGCGGCGACGGGCAAGGTGACGTATCGCGCGCGTGCGGGAGCGCCCGGAGCGTATTTCGCGTCGCCCGTGGCGGCGGCGGGCCGCGTGTATCTGGCATCCGGGGAAGGCGTGGTGACGGTGATCGCGGCGGGCAAAGATCGACTGGAGGTCCTGGCGCGCAACGAGCTAGGCGAGGAGATCGTGGCGACCCCCGCGATCGTGGGGAACGCCATCTATGTCCGGACCTTGCAGAATCTGTATGCGTTCGGAGGTCGGTAAGTTAGCCCAGGTCCACCGCCATCATGCTGCGCCGGTCGCGGATATAGAGCCGGGAGCCTACCAGGACGGGCGGTGTCCACGCCAGCGATGTTAGTAACTCGGCTTTGGCGGCGACCTTGAATCCTTCCGGGGAAGGATGGACGATCATGAGGTTGCCGTTTCCAGCGAGAGTGATCAGTTTCTGGTCGGCCCACACGAAAGTGGCTTTTCCGATGCCGCGGTCCTGCCACAGGATCTTACCGCTGCGCACATCGACCGCGGTGAAGATGGCGACGCTGCCCTTGCCGCCGCTGGAGAAGTAAAGGGTGTCGCCGATGCGCATGGCGTTGCCGTGGTGCAGGCGCAGGCGATTCGATTCCCACACCTGGTTCGCTTTGACCTGATTGCCCGTGCGCTGGAGGTGCATCACTTTGGCGCCGGCGTCGTATTCGGCGGAGAAAAAAAGGAGATTGCCCGCCCCCCAGACGGGCGTGGCAACGGCGATGCCGTAGCTTGCGCGGAAGGGCGTCTCCCACTGGAGGTCGCCGTTGGCCGGATTGACGGCGAACACGGCGCCGTCCATCAGGACGACCAACTGCTCCAGGCCATCGACGGCGATCAGCAGCGGAGAAGAATAGGCGTTGTCGAAGTCGTTGCGCGACCAGGCGACGCTGCCGTCCGCCTGCTTGAACGCCATCACCGCCCTGCCGCGGCCGCCGACCGGCACGATCACGGTGTCGCGCCAGGCGATCGGGCTGGAAGCGTAGCCATACATGACACGCGTGCCTTTGTGATCGGTCCAGAGTTGCTGCGTCCATAAAAGCTTGCCGGTCTTTTTTTCGATTGCCTGAAGCCGGCCCGCCACACCCGTGGTGAAGATGCGGTCGCCAACGATCAAGGGCGTAGAGTAGGGTCCGTTGCCCATGTCGGGGGCGGCGTCGCTCTGGAAGGTCATGGGCGTGTTGTGTTCCCAGAGGGTCTTGCCGGTGGCCGCCTCGCAGGCCGTGACCACTTCTTCCCGCGGCTTCCCGTACAGGGTGTACAGGACATCGTTCTCGACAGCCGGAGAAGAGTAGCCCTCGCCGAGCGTGCGCTTCCATACTACTTTGGGTCCGCCGGCCGGCCACTGATCTTTCAATCCGGCAGCCTCGGTTTGAAAATTCCGGTGGGGGCCGCCCCACTGAGTCCATGGAATTCCCGAGGAGGTCTTGGAGGGTTGGGTGAACGCCGGAGCGGCCGCGGCCAGTTGCAGAAAGGTGCGCCGTTTCATTGAGTCAATAGACGGGCCTATGACGAAAATGTTCCCGGCGGCAGCCGATTTGCGGCGGAAGCGTCCGCGGCGGTACTCTTTCCACATGGTGGGATGCCGCTGGATTCCTCTGCTTGCCGCCGGATGCTGGATGTCCGCATGCGCCGCCGATTGGCCGCAGTGGCGCGGGCCGAATCGCGACGGCATTTCCGCGGAGACCGGACTGCTCGACTCCTGGCCCGCCGGCGGACCTCGCCTGGCTTGGAAGACACAGGGGCTCGGCGAGGGCTACTCGTCGTTTGCCGTGGTGGGAGACCGCCTGTACACACAGGGCCAGCAGGGCAATCAGGAGTTCGTGTTCGCCTTCGACACCAAGACAGGCAAGCAACTCTGGAAAACTCCCGGCGGCCGCGCCTACCACGAGTCCCGCGGCCACGGTCCCCGTGGAACGCCCACCATCGATGGGACCCGCCTCTACGCGCTCGCTGCCGACGGCACGCTCCTGTGCCTGGATACGGCCACCGGAGAGCGTATTTGGGGCATGAACATTGTGGAGCGGTTCGGCGGCCGTATACCGACGTGGGGTATCAGCGAGTCCCCGTTGGTGGATGGCGACCGGGTGATTGTTACGCCCGGCGGACCGGGCGCGTCCGTGGTCGCGCTGGACAAAACCCAGGGGAAGCTGCTGTGGCAATCGCAAAGCGACCCGGCGGGCTACTCTTCGCCGATGACCATCGATGCCGGCAAATCGCGCGCGGTGGTGGTGTTCACGGCCCATGGGGCGATCGGGCTGGACCTGAAGAGCGGCGAATTCGAGTGGAGGTACGACAAGGTCGCGAACCGCACGGCGAACATCGCCACACCCATCGTGCACAATGGCTACGTCTTTCTCTCCTCGGACTACGGCACGGGATGCGCTCTGCTGAAGCTCACGCCGGGCGCCAGCGGGGTGAGCGCTTCCGAGGTCTACTTTAATCGCGAGATGCGGAACCACTACAGCACGTCGGTTCTGATCGGAGACTACGTGTACGGATTCTCCAGCGGCATTCTCACCGCCATGAAGTTCCTGACGGGCGAGGTGGCGTGGCGCAATCGCAGCGTCGGCAAAGGCTCGGTCATTTACGCCGAAGGGCGCATCTATGCGCTGAGCGAAGATGGCGTGATGGGACTGATCGAGGCCACGCCGCAAGAGTACAAGGAGAGGTCGCGGTTCGAGTTGCACCGGGACGGCTACCCCACGTGGACGCCGCCGGTAATCGCCAACGGCAAGCTATACCTGCGCGACCAGGATAATCTCAATTGCTACAACATCCATCGCTGAACCGGCTGGCGCGGCTCCGGGCGCGCACCGCTGCGGTAGTTGTGGGGCGGACCCCCCGGTCCGCGCGGGACGCCCCCGTCCCGCCGCCGGAGGAACAACATCAGAATCTTGCCGGAACGAGCAGGCCGACCGGGGGGTCGGCCGCGGACCGGGGGGTCCGCCCCACGATTTCTGCCGACTTTGCAGCGTTGGGAAAACCAAGTGGCATTGGGCTCATTTGGCTGCTCCTCGCGGCGCCGGTCTTGTGCGCTCAGAACGGCGCGGCGGGTGCGGATTGGCCCACGTACGGCGGCGCTTACGGCGCGTGGCGCTACAGCACGCTCGACCAGGTCCATCGCGGAAACGTCCAGAAGCTGGCGCCGGCGTGGGTGTTTCAGACCGGCGATTACGAGAACGGGTTGCAGGCAACGCCGATCGTGGTGGACGGCGTGCTCTATCTTTCCACGTCGAACGCGTGGGTGTTTGCTCTGGACGGCGCCACCGGCCACATGCTGTGGGAATACAGGTTCCCACTATCGAATTCGATTCCGCTTTACGGTAAACAGAACCGGGGCGTCGCGGTGGGACGGGGCCTCGTCTATCTCGGAACCGCCGACAATCATCTGGTAGCGCTCGATCGGCGCACCGGAGACGAAGTCTGGCGCGTGAACGTGGAAGACTCGCGGCAGTGCGGATGCAATATCACCGGCGCGCCGCTGGTGGTGAAGGACATGGTCATCACCGGCGTCACCGGCGGAGATTCGGCGCACCGCGGCTATCTCACCGCGTTTGACGCGGCCACCGGCCGCATGCGATGGCGCTTTCACACCATTCCCGGCCCCGGCGAAAAAGGGCACGATACGTGGCCCGGCGAGAGTTGGCGCTACGGCGGTGGCGCCACCTGGATGACGGGTTCCTTCGATCCCGATCTGAACCTGCTGTACTGGGGAGTCGGCAATGCCGCCGCCGACCTCAATGCCGCCTTGCGCCGCGGAGACAATCTCTACACCGACAGCGTGATCGCGCTCGATCCCGATACGGGCAAGCTCCAATGGCACTATCAGGAGATTCCGCAAGACGTATGGGACTACGACGCCGCCTACGAAATGCAGCTTCTCGATTTGACGGTCGGCGGACGTCTGCGCAAGGCGCTGCTGCACGTGACCAAGAGCGGGTTCACGTGGGTGCTCGACCGCCAGACCGGAGAATTTCTCACGGCCTGGCCGTATGTGAAGAATTACAACTGGATCACCGGGATCTCGCCAGAGGGTAAACTACAGGGGCGGAACGAGCCCGAGTGGGGCAAGGTGAAGCTGCTGTGCCCCAGCACGATCGGAGGCAAGAGCTGGAACCAGTCGGCGTGGTCGCCGCGCACGGGCTGGGTGTATATTCCGGTGCTGGAAATTTGCAACTACCTGATCGTGCGGAACGAAGATCCGCAGGAAGGCCGCGGGTTCACCGGCGGCAACTGGATCATGAAGCCCCCGCCGGACGCGAAGCAGGAGAGCTATCTTGCCGCGTTCGATCCGGTCACCGGTAAGCGGCAATGGAGTGTCCCGGCCACCACCTGGCTGCTGGCCTCGGTGCTGGCGACCGCGGGCGACCTGATTTTCACCGGCGACCCGGAGGGCAACTTTTTTGCGCTCGACGCCCGCACCGGCAAGCGTCTCTGGAGCTTTCCCACGGGCGCGGGCCACCGCGGTTCGGCGATCTCCTATTCCATCGGGGGACGGCAGTACATTGCGACCCCGACCGGATGGGGCTCGCTGGTGGGACAAGCGCATGCTGCTTTGTGGCCGGGACCGCTGCCGCGGCCCGGATCGGCGCTGTTCGTGTTTGCGCTTCCGGAGGGGACGCGATGAGGCGCGGATTTTTGCTGGCGATGGTCGCTGCCGCTGCCGGCCACGCGCAGGACGGTGCGGCGGAGCGCGGCGCTCAACTATACCGCGCGAATTGCGCGATTCCCTATTGCCACGGTCCGGAGGGCGGCGCGGGCCGCGCGCCCCGGCTCGCCGGCCACCGCCTCAACGTGAACACGTTGTTCAAAGTGATTACGTGGGGCATTCCCGGTACCGGCATGCCCGAATTCACCACGCGTCTGAAGTCCAACGAAATCTCCGACCTCGTCGCCTACGTGATGACGCTGGGAGGTGGCGGCGCTGCGCCCGCGCCGGCCCAGCCTGCAGCGCCGCGCACCCTCACGCCGGAAGCCAAAGAAGGACGCGCCCTGTTTTTTGACTCGGCCCGCGCGGGCGCCTGCGGATCGTGTCACGAGCTGGACGGATGGGGCGTTCCGGTGG
This sequence comes from Bryobacteraceae bacterium, assembly GCA_017883415.1. Lineage (GTDB taxonomy): Bacteria > Acidobacteriota > Terriglobia > Bryobacterales > Bryobacteraceae > JADGNR01. The sequence continues at coordinate 13,767 of JADGNR010000044.1, forward strand.
GCCCCGATCTCGCCCGATTGCCTCCGGGCCGCTGGAAGGATCTGCGCGAGATCGCAACCGAAAACGTGGTCACCGCGCGTCCGGCCGGGGAGGCGCCATTTCCGGCGGTGGTGGTGGAACGTACGGAGGCGAGAGTGCGCGTCTACGACCTCACGGCCGCGCTTCCCGTCTTACGCAGCTTCGCTCGCGGGCGCATCGCCATCGAATCGGGCACGTCCTGGCGTCACGGAGAGGCAACTCGTCGCTACACGGCGAACGAGCTCGAGATCGTCGCCGGCTATCTGCGCTGGCGCGCGAGTCAGTCGGCGGAAAAGGACATACACTGACAATTACGGAGGAATGATGCGCACCATCGTCCTGCTTGCACTCGCATCCGCTCTCACGGCGTTTGCGAGTGACGCCAACGAGGATCTGCTTTCTGCCGCGCGGGCCGGGGATCTGGCCGCGGTCAAAACGGCCATGGAACATGGCGCGGCGGTCGAGACGAAAACGCCATACGGCCAGACCCCTCTCTATCTGGCGGCGATGAACGGACACGAAGAAATCGTCCGTTACCTGCTCGATAAAGGGGCTAACACGAATGTCAGCGACACGTTCTACAAGGCGCCGATGCTGGGATTCGTGCTCCAGCGAAAGCACTGGGAGGTGGCAAAGCTCCTGGTGAGCAGATCGGCCAATCCCGATGGCGATCTGGGGGATGTCGCCGAGACCGGACGCGCCGATCTGGTGCAGGCACTGCTGGCGAAGGGCAAGCCGAGCCAGGCGTCGCTGGACAAAGCGTATGAAGGCGCGCTCGAACAGAAGCAAACCGAGGTCGCGGGCTTGTTGAAGGGGGCGGGAGCGCATGAGCCGGCGCCTCCCATCGCCGTCGATGCGAAGGTGCTCGAGTCTTATGCCGGCACGTACAAGTCGGACCAGATTCCCATCGAAATCAAGGTGTTCAGTAAGGAAGGCAAGCTCTACATTCAGGCGGTGGGCCAGCCGGAGCTTGCGATGAAGGCCGTGGGCCCCTCGCGATTCGCGTTCGCGCCCGCGCAGGTCGAAATCGAGTTCGACGCGGCCGACAGTTTTACGTTGAAGCAGGGCGGCGGATCGTTCAAGTTCAAGAAAGGGGGGGCGAAATGAGATGCCGGCTCGTGGGTTCGGCTTGCGTTCTGGCCCTGGCCTTGGCTGCCGCAGACGGGAATTGGCCGCAATTCCGCGGTCCCTCGGCGTCCGGTGTTGGCGACGGCACCCATCCACCACTGCAATGGGATGCCGCGAAGGGAACGAATATGGCCTGGACCGCGGAGATTCCCGGCCTCGCCAATTCCTCGCCCGTGGTGTGGGGCGATCGGATCTTTCTCACCACGGCCGTCTCCAGCGATCCGAAACAAACGTTCCGCACCGGCCTCTATGGCGACACGGACTCGGCCGGCGACAGCAGCCCGCATCAGTGGAAGGTGCTGGCGCTCGACAAGAAAACCGGGAAGCTGGTGTGGGAGCAGACCCCCTATCAGGGCAAGCCCAAGACCAAGCGGCACCCCAAGTCGTCGCAGGCATCGCCGACGCCGGTCACCGACGGCAAGGTGGTGGTGGCGTATTTCGGCTCCGAGGGAATCGTGGCCTATTCGACCGATGGCAAGCTCCAGTGGAAGAAAGATCTCGGCTTGCAGAACGCCGGCTGGTTCTTCGACCCGGATTCGGAGTGGGGCGCCGGGAGTTCGCCGGTGATCTACAAGAACACCGTCATCGTGCAGTGCGACCGCCAGAAGGACTCGTTTATCGTCGCGCTCGACCTGAAAGACGGCAAGGAGCTGTGGCGCACCGCGCGCGCGGAGATTCCCGCGTGGGGCACGCCCACCATCGTGCCCGGCGAAGGCCGCACCGAGTTGGTGACCAATGGGACCAAGGCCATCCGCGGTTACAATGCCGATACCGGCAAGGAACTCTGGACGCTCGGGCCGAATTCGGAGATCACCTGCACCACTCCCGTCTACGGCCACGGCCTGATCTTCGTTACCGCGGGCTATCCGCCCGTGCGGCCGATCTACGCGATCAAGATCGGATCCAACGGCGACCTGACTCTCAAGGACGGCAAGGACTCGAGCGACGCCATTGCGTGGAGCAATAAGAACGGCGGTGTGTATCTGCCATCGCCCATTGTCTACGGCGACCATCTGTACCTGGTCGGCAACAACGGCGTGCTGTCGGCGTACGATGCGAAGACGGGGAACCGGGCGTATCAGCAGCGTGTCGGCAGCGGCGGCTCCTTTGTCGCATCGCCCATTGCGGCGGCCGGAAGGTTGTACATCGCCAGCGAAGATGGAGACGTCTACGTGGTGAAGGCCGGCGCGCAATACGAGTTGCTGGCGAAGAACTCCGTCGGCGAGCCGGTACTGGCCACACCGGCACTGGCGGGAGATCTTCTGATCGTGCGCGGCGCCAAACACTTGTTTGCCATCGCGGAACCTCAGTAGGGTAGGCCTCCCGGCCTGCCCAGGCGAGCGACGCTAGCCCGCCCCTATGTCATGATGAGGCATGCGAATTTTGTGTCTCGTGGTGCTGCTGGGTGGCGCGGCCAGCGGACAGTGGGAGCGGTTTCGGGGACCGAACGGGACGGGAGTCGCCGAGACCGCCGGATTACCGGCCGAGTTCGGACCAGCCAGGAATCTCATCTGGCGGCGGGAACTGCCTCCCGGGCATTCGTCGCCGGTGATTGGCGGCGGACGCATCTATCTGACGGCGGTCGAACACGACCAGCTCTACACGATTTGCGTGGAACAGGCGAGCGGCCGGATTCTGTGGAGACGCGAGGCTCCGCGGCCGCGCCGGGAAAAGCTGAATGCCTTGAACAATCCGGCTTCGCCGACACCGGTGATCGATAGCGAGAACGTCTACGTGTTCTTTCCCGATTTTGGGCTATTGAGCTATACCCGCGACGGGAAAGAGCGGTGGCGCCTGCCCCTGGGCCCTTTCAAGAATGTCTATGGGATCGGCGCTTCGCCTGTTTTAGCCGACGATGTCGTGGCGCTCGTGATCGATCAGGACAAGGATTCCTTCATCGTTGGCGTGGGCCGGAACGACGGAAAGATTCGCTGGCAAAAACCCCGTCCGGAGGCGTTGAGCGGAGCATCCACACCAGCCGTGGTGAAATCTGGCGCCGGGCCGTCGTTGATCCTGGCCCCGGCAAGCTTCCGCATGGATGTGTACTCCGCGCGGGACGGCGAGGCCGTGTGGTGGGTTCGCGGGTTGCCGAGCGAGATGAAGTCGGTTCCGGTGGTGGTGGGGGACCGCGTGTACGTCAGCGGGTTCAACACTCCCGAGAACGACCCCGGCAAACAGATATCGCTTCCCACCTGGGCGGAACTGCTGGCGCGCGACGATGCCAACAAGGACGGTGCGATTCAGAAGGAAGAGGCAGACGAGCGAACGAAGCGGTACTGGGACTTCATCGACACGGAGGGGCACGGCAAGATCGTCGAGAAGGAGTGGAACCTGCACCGGGCCGTAATGGGAGCGGAGAACGGATTGTATGTGTTCCAAATGGGCGCGCGGGGAGACGCGACGGGGAAGCTGATATGGAAATATCAGAAGGCAGTGCCGCAGTTGCCTTCGCCCGTCGTGTATCGGGATGTGGTCTACATGCTGAATGACAGGGGGGTACTGACTACGCTCGACGCGGCGACGGGCCAGATGCTGCGCCAGGATCGCGTGCGCGGCGTGTCCGAGAACTACTACGCGTCGCCCGTGGCCGGAGATGGCAAGATCTTCCTGGCGTCGCATCCGGGAGTGGTGGCGGTGCTGCGGGCCGGCGGGCAGCAGGAATTGCTGGCCGCGAACAAGCTGGACGAAGAGATTTTCGCAACCCCCGCGATTGCCGACGGCCGGCTGTACGTGCGCACGGTAGCGGCACTGTACTCGTTCGGGGTGCGGTAAGCTGGGCGATCTGACTGATCGAGCGCGACGCCAAGGCGTGGCGACTACTTGTCGAATACCCCGGCTCAATGTCCCGGTAATCTCCACATAATCTCCACGGCAATTGACGAGGCATACGTCAATGCCGTATAGTGAGCACGTGATCGCCGAAATCGTCAGCCTTTCGGCATACGAATCTCAGGTGACGGCCCTACTGAGCGAGGATGAGCGGATGGCGATGGAGTTCTACGTCGCCTCCGCGCCGGAAGTCCATCCGGTCATCCCGGGCACTGGCGGCTTTCGCAAGGTCCGCTGGGCCCGGCGAGGTAAAGGGAAGAGCGGCGGCTTTCGTGTGGTCTATTTCTTCCTGGCTGAACCAGGGCGCATTTTCATGGCTTCGATTTACGCTAAGTCACGAAAGGAGACTCTTTCGGCGGCCGATCGGGACGTGCTCGCAAGACTTGCGGCACAGATCAGGAAAGTGGCAAAGGGAGGGCGATAGTCATGGGAGTACGCACTTTGAACACCGGGACTAAGAGGCGAACGAGACTCGGCATGGCACTGGAGCAGAGCGCCAAAGAAATTCTGGCCCACGTGAAGGGTGAAGTGAAGATGCCTGCGCGGCGTATCGTGCTGCCAGACGAAGTCGACGTGAAGCGCATCCGGACCAGGGCGGGAATGTCGCAGGCGGAGTTTGCCCAAGCGTTTTGCATAAATCCAAGAACACTGCAGGAATGGGAGCAAGGACGAAGGAAACCCGACGCCACCACCCGCGCATACCTCGCGGTTATCGCCAAGAACCGCGAGGCGGTGCTGAACGCACTGGCGTCCTAAGGAATCATAGAAACAGTCACGCCGTGCTGCTACCTCTGCTGAATGTTTGAAATTACCGCTGACGATATTGCGCTGCTGAACGACGCGGACCTTCGCGGTCTCGTTGGACGTCTCTGCGAGGCCGAGATGAGAAAGCGAGGTCTCGCTACCTCTTCAGTAACATGGGGTGGTGATCAAAATGCGTCGGATTGTAGCGCAAGAGAGAGACCGATTGCGTCGCGAAGCCGACGCCCGGCAGCTCTCCGAAGCCGAGAGAGAGCGGGACGAACGCTTCGAGTGAACGCAGCCATCTTGGCGGCAACTGTCCACAGCGAAAACCTGATGGGGCTCCCGATTCCTGTCGTGAAATCCCATCTCACCAGTGGGCGGACGTTGGCGATGCAGATGTACACGGGCGTCTGGGCTAGGCTGCCGGTGTGCCCCGTCGTTCTACTTCGGCCATGATCTCCTGGATTGTTGCACCTTCCAGCCATTGGTGGCGGTCGCGGGTATAGTCGCCGGCGCCGGATCGATAGAGGCGGAGGAAGCGGGCCAAGCCGTCCAGCCCCAGTTCGCGCTGCAGAATCGCGAGAGCATGCCGCTCGAAGTCTTCATCGCTCATCTTTTCGAGAGGGATCATAGCGCTGCCTCCTGATACCAGGATACCGGGTTCCCGACGCGAATGCGAAGCTCGTTGCTGCATCGCCTGGCGCGGCGACTCAGGTCGTCATCAGTTGTCAGGAACACGTCGGCTTCGCCTTGCTCAGCACATGCCAGGTGCAGAGCGTCAAATAAATCGAACCCAAGCTTCTGAAGGAATACGGCGCGCTCGGCCGCGCCCGATCGCGGGATCACGACTTCATCCGCGAAGGCTAAAAGAGCGGTAGCGTCTTGCCGACGGTCTACATCCGGGTTGCGGCTGATCTCGATCTCCAGAACGGTGCTGCTGACCCAAGTCGCCTTTCCATTGCGTATCAAGCGAAGAATGGCTTCAACCGCTTCGGCTTCGTTGCGAATGCGGGCCTGGTCTCAATCGCAGTCCGTCCTTCGCGTGACTGCACGCGCCAGAGCCCCATTCTATTGAAATTGTTTACCTGCTGAATTTTCTCCGCCTGCCCAATTGCCCCGCGCCCGGCCTCAAGGGCCGTCTCCCGTAAACGACCGCCGGCCTGTCCCAAACCGAATCGGGTTCGTTTCGTCATCTATTCAGCCACCGGGCGCCGGGCTCGGCAGGAGCATCGCCGGCATTCGCCAGTCGTCCCCGCTTCCTTGACTCATAATGAAAGCAACGTATATGCTCGATTCATTCCGCTCAGTGGAGGCTCCATGAAGGCCACGGGATTGATCGGCCTGCGCATCGTTTCAGCCGCGGCACTCGTTTTGGGTGTGCAGAACCTGTCCGTTGCCGGCGACTGGCCGGATTGGCGCGGCCCGAGTGGCGACGGTACCTCAGCCGAGAAGGGTCTGCCCGAGAAGTGGTCGCTCAAGGGCGACAACCTGGCCTGGAAAGCCGCTTATGGAGGGCGATCCACGCCGGTGATCCTGGGCGACCATCTGTATCTGGAGAACACTGCCGGGGCGCGGGAAACCGAGCAGGAGCGGGTGATGTGCTTCAACGCCGACACCGGCCGTCTGCTGTGGGAGTACAGGTTCAATGTGTTTCAGAGCGACGTGCCGGCGCACCGCGTGGCGTGGGCATCGCCAGTCGCGGATCCGGAAACCGGCAACGTGTACTCGTTCGGCGTGAATAACCTTCTGACGGCCCTGACCCGCGACGGCAAGAAGATCTGGGAGCGCTCGATTACCGAAGAGTTCGCGCCCTTCACCACGCATGGCGGCCGCACGGTTTCGCCCATGATCGATGGCAACCTGGTGATCGTCAGCACTCCGACCTCCACCTGGGGAACGCAGGCCAACCGCGCGCAGCGCTTCATCGCGCTCGACAAGCGCACCGGCGATATTGTGTGGATCAGCACGCCCGGCGGGCGCCCGTACGATACCAGCTACGGGCCCATGAACATCGTCACCATCAACGGCACGCGCCTGCTGATCACCGGCGGAGCCGACGGCGCGGCGCTGGCCATGAAGCCACAGACCGGCGAGCCGGTGTGGAATCTGGTGGTCGCCAAGCGCGGCTTGAACACCGGACTGGTCGCCCATGGCAAGTACGCCATCCTGTCGCACAGCGATGAAAACCTCGAAGGTAATGAAATGGGCATGCTGGCCGCGTTCGACGCCACCGGCAAAGGCAAGCTGGGCATGGACAGCATCAAGTGGATGGTCAAGGGATTCCTCGGCGGCTACTCCTCGCCGGTGATGGACGGCGACCGGCTCTACCAGGTGGACAACGGCGGCAACCTCTTCGCGTTCGATGTCGAGACCGGCAGGGAGCTGTGGAAGCAGAACCTGGGCGTGATTCAGAAGGCTTCGTCGGTGTTCGCCGATGGCAAGATTTACGTCGGAACCGAGAGCGGCAAGTTCTACATTCTGCGCCCGCACGCCGA
>JADGNR010000262.1 GCA_017883415.1 Bryobacteraceae bacterium
TCCCGCGCCCAGCACGCGGCCGACGATCCCGGACCCGAGGACACCGATCTTCATTACACCCTCCAATGGATAAGAAAGAGATGCAGCGGACACGGGCGGGGATGCCGGAATGTGGCGCGCGAAGGTGCGGCCCGCCCCGGCGGCGCTCAGTGGGCCGAATACTGCTGCTGCGGCGGGTTGAGCGTGATCTCGATCAGCTTTTCCTCGTCGTCGATATCGAAGATCTTGCCGAAGGTCTGGTAGCCCTTGGCGTTGACTTGGATGAGGATGCTGCCCTGCGGAACCGACGGCACGTTGACCGAGCCCTCCTGGTTGGTGCGCACCTCGAACTGCGTGCGGACGTTCCTGCCGAAACTGGCTCGCGGGTGCTTCTTGTTGGCATGCCAGCGGACGATCACCGCGGCGCGGTCGACCGGAGCGCCCGCCTGGGTCTTGACCACGATGTTGAGCTTGGTCATGGGCGCGGCGTCGAGCGCCAAGGCCCCCGCCAGGAGCGCCGGCACAAAAAAGAGGGTGGAAACGGAGATGCCCCGCATACGCATATTCCGATTATAGTCGGGCAGTGCTACCATAGGAGAGGAAGCAACTCACCAGGCGCTTCAGATGTGGGGGCGTAACGGATTCGACGGGATCGAATCGTGGTGGGGAGGCGTGCCGGGTTCCGAGCTCCCGTAAAACGATCGGAAAAACAGAACTGCCAACACGCAGTTTGCATACGCCGCCTAAGTAATTAGGTAGCCGCTCCAGCCGCTGAGCCCGCGCGGCGGTGAGTGAGCGTCATTTTGCGGGATAGGCCAACGGCTTCGGTCCGGAGCCCGCGGTCGAGATCTAATCGGGCTAGGCCGCCGCCTACGCTTGCCGGTTCTGAAGCGGTGGCCGAAAGCAATCTGAGCCGGCTACGCACGTAGTCTCTTCATTGCGAGCTTTTTCGGACGGGGGTTCAACTCCCCCCGCCTCCACCATATTCATTTGGGCGCGGAGCGCCACAACCGATTTGCAGCCGTGCGGCAGAGCAATTCCTCCACCTTGACCGGACGTGCGCGGTTCAGGCCACGGTTTCCAGCTCGACGAAATCAACATCGCTGGTGGGAACCGGAATTGGCTCCCCGACTTCCAACATCGCTTCGAGGTGCAACTCAATCGCTTCGCGAATATTGTGTTTCGTCTCCTGCAAAGTCGATCCTGTCGTGATGCAACCCGGCAGATCAGGAACATAAGCCGCCCAATTTGATTCGGCCTTTTCGAAGACTACGGCAAATCGTCTCATGATTCTTTCAGTTCCGCCTTCCTCAGAATCGACTTCAACGTTCCCACCGGAAGATCGTCATTCCAGTTGCCCGGCACTGTCACAACCATGGGCTTCCTTGGATGCTTAAATGCCCGGTGACTTCCCTTCTGCCGGACCAACCGCCACCCATCCGCTTCCAGGCGGGAAACGACATCGCGAACCTTCATGCTCTGGTCTTCAGGATATCAGTGGGAAAGATACTACCGCTAGCCGCTAGGGTTTTCTCGGACGAGGTGTCACCCGCAGCTCGATGCCGCATCAAGCGCGCTCGATCTTGCTGGGCCGGGAAATCGCCTGCACGAACTGCGGGGAGTCCAGGAGGGAGTCTGGTCTGTCACAATGAGCGGGAATTGGCGAATCACCTTCCGCTTCACCGATGGAAACGCGCACGCTGGGCTTAACCGTCACCGAGGCCGCCAAGGTGCTTGGCGTTGCGCGCCAGACCATAAACAACCTCGTGAACGAAAAGGCCGGCATATCGGCGGAAATGGCCGTGCGCTTGTCCAAGGCGTTCGGACCTGGCCCCGAGATGTGGGTTCGCCTCCAGGCCAATTACGACCTATCCAAAGTGCGGCAAGACGATATCGCCGTCGCTCGCTACAAGCGGGCATCGTAGATCTGATTGGGGCACGGCGGCTGGGGTCTCTTCGCCGCGCCTGACTAACGTCGGGGCCAGCCACGGGGCCTACCGCACCGGCGTGGGAATCTGAATGAATTGGTCGTCGGGCGCCGCCTGCTGGACCCAGGCCTGCTCATTCCAACGTTCGGGCCGCAGAATGCGCAGCATCGCGATCTCGTCGCACGCCTGGAACTTCGGGCACCGCACACAGTCTTTCCACGCTTTGAGCGGCAGCACACCGCGCTCGACGATGTGGAAACCCACCTTCTGAAAGAACTCCGTCACATACGTGAAGGCGAACGCGGCGTCGAGCTCGTATGCCTGCGCTTCCGCCACCAGCGATTCCACCAGCGTACGTCCCACGCCGCGCGTCTTGGCGCGTTCGTCGACCGCTAGCGAGCGGATCTCGCCGGTGGTGGGGCTGTAGAAGTGGAGCGCGCCGCAACCGAGCAGATCGCCGGCGCGGCTTACCACCGTGAAATCGCGTATGGCTTCCGACATTTCGAATTCGGTGCGCGGCAGCATGATGCCCCGCGCCGCGTAGCCATTGATGAGGTCGAGAATGGGCCGGATATCGTGCATCACCGCCTTGCGCACGGTGAGCCGCTCCCCCACGCCCGCGGATTCCACGAAAGCGTCCGCCCGCAGACTGCTGATCATACGCCCGCGGCCTCGCTGGCCACCACGCGGGTGCCGAGGTCTTCGCCCGCCAGAATGCGCTCGATCACGCCCGCCGCCGCGCCCGGGGCAATGCGCACTTGCTCCACGCCGCCCTCGAGCGCGGCCAGCGCCGCGTTGAGCTTGGCCTGCATGCCTCCGGTGGCGATGCCGCCCGAGATCAGTTGGGCGATCTCGCCCGCGCACACCACCGCCCGCACCCGTTGGCCGGCGTCGAGCACTCCCGCTACATCGGTCAGGAACAGCAGTTGCCGCGCGCCGAAGGCCACCGCGCAGGCCGCGGCCATCTGATCGGCATTGACGTTGTAGATGCCCCCTGCCCGGTCGCCCGCCACGCAGGCCACCACCGGAAGGTAGCCGTGCTCGGTCAGCAGATGGAGCAGGCCCGCGTTCACCGTGGTCACGCGCCCCACCGCGCCCAGCGCCGGGTCCATCTGCGTGGCCTCCACCAGCAGGGCGTCGATGCCGGAAAGCCCCACGGCCAGCGCTCCGGCGCGGTTCAGGCTGGCCACCAGTTCGGAATTCACGCTGCCCGCAAACACTTTGAGCACCGCGTCCACCGTGTCGGGTCCGGTGACCCGCATTCCCTCCACAAATCGGCTTTCGACGCCCCGTTCCGCCAGGTAGCGGGTCATTCGCCGGCCGCCGCCGTGGACCACCACCAGGCTGGCGCCGCGCGCGCCGGCCGCCGCGATCTGGTTGGCCAGCGCTTCCTGCGAATCCGGCGAATCCAGCAGCGCGCCGCCGAGTTTCACCAGCACCTTCACAGCAGGCCCTCGGTTTCGCCGTAGCCCAGCATGAGGTTCATATTCTGCACGGCCTGGCCCGCCGCACCCTTCACCAGGTTGTCGATGGCGGCCACCACCACCGCGCGGCCCGTAGGAACGTCGAGGGTCACGCCGAGATCGCAAAAATTAGTGTGCGCCACCGCGCGCAGATCGGGCACGCGCCCGTGATGATGCACCCGGATAAACGGCTCGCCGGCGTAGCGCGTTTCATAGATCGCCAGCAGATCGTGCGGCGTGTCGACGCCCACGGCGCGGAAATAGATGGTCTCCAGGATGCCGCGCGCGACGGGCAGCAACTGCGCCGTGAAGCTGAACTCGCGTTCCTCCAGGCCGCAGACTTCGAGCACTTCGGGCACGTGGCGGTGCTTCAGGATGGAATAGGCCGAGAAGTTCTCCGCGACCTCGCAGAAGCTCGTTTTGAGCGAGGGCTTGCGTCCCGCGCCGCTGACTCCCGACTTGGCGTCGCACACGATGCCGCTCGATCGATCCACCACCCCGGCTTCGAGCAGCGGGCGGATGGCGAGGCTGGCGGCCGTCGGATAGCAGCCCGGATTGGCCACCAGCCGCGCCCCCGGAATTCGCTCGCGGCAGAACTCCGGCAGCCCGTACGTGGCCTCGGCCAACAACTCCGGCGCCGTGTGCGGCGCCTTGTACCAGGCGGCATAGGCCTCGGGCGTGCGCAACCGGAACGCGCCGCTTAAGTCCACTACCCGCGCGCCAGCTTCGAGCATGGGCCCCGCCAGTTCCATGGAGACTTCTGGCGGTGTGGCCAGGAAGACCACGGTAAGTTTTTCGGCCCGAACGGATTCCGGGTTGCAGGGCAGGTGGCGGGCGGACTCGGCGGCGTCCTCACGGTGCTCCAGGAGTACGGGCTGGACGTGCGGATGGCGATCGAGAAGGCGGACCAGTTCGGCGCCGCTGTATCCGCGAAATCCGACGATGCCAACCTTGAGTTTCCCCCTCATGATGTTTAAATATTCTCTGGTATGAATAAATATACCACGAAGCGCCCAGGGCCCAGGCGGGAGGCGGCACGACCGGCCGTCGCGGTTGCGCAAACCCTTCGGGCCGGGAACCACGAACGGAACCGCACGGTCGAAAGAAACAGGGACTTGACGCCCGCGGCGGCTTTGTGCATAATCATCTGGTTATAAAACCGATTGGTAATGAATCCTTCCCAGCGCCTGGATCGAACGTTCGCCGCGCTCGCCGACCCCACGCGGCGGGCAATCCTGGCGCGCCTGTCGTTGGGCGCGGCGCCGGTGACGGAGCTGGCCGGGCCATTTGCCATGAGCCAGCCGGCGGTCTCCAAGCACCTCAAGGTGCTGGAACGGGCGGGGCTGATTTCCCGCGGCCGCGACCGGCAGCGCCGGCCCTGCCGGCTCGAAGCTAAGCCGCTCGGCGATGCCAGCGGCTGGTTGGAAGGGTACCGCCGCTTCTGGGAGGGCAACTTCCAACGGCTGGACGCCCTTCTCGATCAGATGAAGACCCTCAAGAAACGGGAACGCACGAAGAGAGGAAAACACCGATGAGCACCGCGACATTGCAGGTCAGTACGCCGAGCGGCCGGGAGATCGCCATGACGCGCGTTTTCGACGCGCCGCGCCCTCTGGTCTTTGACGCCCTAACCAGGCCCGAATTGTTGAAACGCTGGTTCTGGGGGCCGCCGGGCTGGTCGTTGGCGGTCTGCGAGATCGACTGCAAGGTGGGTGGCGCCTATCGCTTCGTGTGGCGCCGTGAAGACGGAAAAGAGATGGGGATGGGTGGTGTGTATCGCGAGATCGTGCCGCCGGAGATGTTTGTTGCCACCGAGCGTTTCGACGATCCGTGGTACCCCGGCGAGGCGGTGGTAACGCAAGCGCTCGTGGAGCAGGCCGGACGGACGACGCTCACCCTCACGGTGCGCTACGAGTCGCAAGCGACGCGCGACGCCGTCCTCCAGACCCCCATGGAGCAGGGCGTGTCGGCGTCCTACGACAGGCTGGCGGAGATGTTGGCGACGCTCGGGGGCGCGCGGACTGCGGGTGTCGAGGGCCAATGAGGAGAGCGAGCCGCACATGAAGAAAACGAATTCCGCAGAACGGGGCCCGGCAGCGATAGGCAACGCCGCACCGAAGGACGTGGACGAATATCTCGCCGGCGTCCCGGAACCCGCGCGCAGCACGTTGCAGCGGATCCGCGCGGTGATTCGGGCCGCGGCGCCGGCCGAGGCCACCGAGGCCATCAGCTACCGGATTCCGACGTTCAAGTACAAGGGATCGCTGGTGGCGTTCGCCGCGTTTTCGGACCATTGCAGTCTTTTTCCCATGGGTTCGTCGGCGATCGTGGCGTTCCGGGACGAACTCAAGGACTTCCAGACATCCAAGGGGACCATCCGCTTCCCCGTGGACAAGCCTCTGCCCACGGCGCTGGTGAAGAAAATAGTGAGGGCGCGCGTCGCGCAGAACGAAGGTAAGAAACAGCGCTGAACGGGAACGCGCATGGGTGGCACACTACTCGCGGCAGATGCCGCGCGTGCTGCGGCGGATGAAGCCGACCAGGTGGAGGGTTTCCGGGGTGGGGATCTGGGTTTCGATGGCCGACAAGGCGTCGGCCAGCTTGAGGCCGGAGCGGTAGAGGATCTGGTAGGCCTTCTTGAGCACGGCGACGTCGGAGGCTTTGTAGCCGGCGCGCTTGAGACCCACCAGGTTCAGGCCTTTGGCTGCGACGTCGAACCCGCAGTAGAGAAAGAACGGGGGCACGTCGCGGTTGACGCGGGTGTTGCCGCCGATCATCGCCAGGCGGCCGATTTTGGAATACTGGTGCACCGCGACTCCGCCGGAAATGAAGGCCTGGTCTTCGATTTCCACGTAGCCGGCGATGAGGGCGCAACTGGCGATGACCACGCCGTTGCCGATCTGGCAATTGTGGGCGATGTGGCCGGAGGTCATGATGTAGTTGCCGTCGCCGATGCGCGTGATGGATTCCGGCTGGGTGCCGCGCGAGATAGTGTAGTGCTCGCGGATTTTGTTGGCGTTGCCGATGTGGAGATAGCTGCGCTCGCCGGTGAAACCCTTATCCAGGGGATCGGTGCCCAGCACGGTGCCGGCGGAGATCTCGTTGTCCTGGCCGAGCGTGGTCCAGCGCTTGATGTAGACGTAGGGTTCGAGCAGGCAGCGGGGGCCGATGGCGACGTCGTCTTCGATCACGCAGAATTCGCCGATGCGGACCCCGCCACCGATGACGGCGGCAGGATGGACGCGGGCGGTGGGCGCAACTTCAGCCGATGGATCGATGGGCATGAATCTGTATGATAAGGCATGCTGGAGGCCTATTCCGCCTTCTTCTTGGCCGGAACGTGCTGTTCGGGCATGCAGTGATAAAAACTCTTGGGGTGCTCCTTCGGTTCCAGGGAGGGTTCCGATTCGCCGCTCACTTTACCGGAGGGGAACTGGAAATCCAGCACGGGGTGCAACTCCACGCAGTTCTTGGCAAGGCCCGTCTGGCCATGTTCGAAATCGAAGAAGCCCACTCCCGTCACAGTCACCTCCACCGGTTGCTTCAAGGTGAAGAACCGGGAGGTGGGCGGCGTGGTGACCCCATTCAGAAAATCGCCGCGCGCCTGGGCGATGGCATCCTTCTTGACGGACGAGCACGCGCCGCTGCAGGCGATATCGGGAATCTCCACCACCATCGTCTCGGGGCCGTTTAGATCCTGGAGGACGATGTGAAAATCATGATCGCCCGGCTTTGCCAGCTCGGGATTGAATTCTATCTTGTAGCCAATCAGCTTGGCATGAACTGTGTACGTCTGTTTTTCCGCCGGGTTCCGCTTAGCGCCCGTGGCGGGCGCCGGCAGATTAAAGAGCTCCTTTACGGTGCTGTTTTTGGCCGTGAAGTTCACCTGGGCAGCGGAACCATCCGACAGCGTTTTGATATCCCATCGCTCCGTTCCGCAAACGGCACACGGGGAGTCTTTGGCCGGCGCCTTCTTCTTAGCCGCCACACTGGTCTGGGCGGATAGCGGCACAGCGGCCAACAGGATAAACAGGCAGCAGGCCAACCTACTCGATGGATTCGTCACGATTCCTCCTCGGCGGCCGGACATCTCCTGGCGGCGCACCCTTTTCTTTTTAGGGATTGTAGCTCTTTTCTCGTGACGCTGGCGCCAGGCTTCCGGCGCGCTAAAATCGTGCCTATGCGAGTTCGCGAGTTGGCGGAATGGCTGGGCGCAACCTTTGAAGGGGATGGCGAGAAGGATCTGAGCGGCGTGGCGCCGCTGGAGACGGCGGGGTCGTCGGAGCTCTCCTTCGTGGCCAACCGGAAGGCGGCGGAGCAGGCGGGCAGTTCGGCGGCGGGCTGCCTGATCGTGCCCGAGGAGTGGGGCAACCCGAGCCATCGGACGGTGATCCGGGCGCCCGAGCCGCGCACCGCGTTTGCCCGCGCCATGAGCCGCTTTCACCCCACCGCGGAGTTGACCCCCGGGGTGCATCCGACGGCCGTGGTGGGCAAGGACGTGGCCATGGGCGCGCTGGTATCGATTGGCCCGCATGCGGTGGTGGGAGATGGCACGCGGATCGGGGTGGCGGTGAGCATTGGCGCGGGCGCGACGGTGGGCAAGCGCGTGGTGCTGGGGGACGGCTCGGTCCTGCATCCCCACGTGACGGTCTACGACAATGTGGACATCGGGCGGGGCGCCATTCTACATTCGGGGGTGGTGATCGGCGCCGACGGATTTGCATACGTGATGGAGCACGAGCGGTGGCACAAGTTTCCCCAGGTCGGGCGCGTGGAGATC
>JADGNR010000554.1 GCA_017883415.1 Bryobacteraceae bacterium
TTGCTTCCGCCGCCCTGGTTCCCGCCACCATTGCCGCCCCCTCCGCTGTTGCCGCCCCCTCCGCCAGCCCCGCCACGGTCCGTTGGGCCGACGGTCGGCCCAGTCTGCCCGTCGCCTCCGGCCCATGCTCCGGCCGGGGTCGCCCCCACAGTAATCAACAGAGCCAGCGTCACAATGGCGGCTTTCCTGGCTATGTTCTCGATAGTCTGCATTGTTCTTTCCTTGAACGGCATATGGCAACGTCCTGACTCGCCGGCGGCAGCTTTACTGACAGCCCGCAACTGGCTTCCGCGCGAGTGACAGGGCTCCTTTCGTTGTCAACAACTCGTAAATCAAATGTAAATATTGCAGGTTGTTGCTAGGATCCGTGAGCCGGTGAATCATGTATTTTGGAAGGCAGAAACCACCGAAGGCGGTTGGGGACTCCCACCGCGACGGGAGGAGCCGCAAAATCCGTGGAGATCACCGGGCGGAAGGAGAAACCGTCTGTACCTCGTTGTTGCGCAAGGGGTTACATCTTCGCGGCCTTCAGGGAGCGGGTCCAATTGGGCGATCGTAGGCCGGCGGACCGGCCATTCTGCCAAGGACGAGGGATTTGGGTTCGTCACGACGGGAGGTTCCACCGCGCCGGGTGGTACGTCGAGGCGAACCCTGGGAGGAGAGATTGAGAGGGGGAGTGAAAATTTTCAGTGCGACGCCGGTTCGCTCGCGGCAAAGACCGGTTCATAGTGCATCCCGCAGCACGGAGCGGTTCCAGGCTTTTCCGACCTGGTTTCCGGATGCATGGGGCAGGCGTAGTAAAGAACCTTTCTGCCCAGGTAGGCGATCAGGGCGTCGACATCGTCCTTACCCAAACGCAGGTTGGGCATGCGCACCTGCCTGTACTTTTTGAACAGGGCCGTCGCAAGGGGGTCTTTCTCCGCCAGCACGTCGTTCGGCGCCGCGATAAAGCGGGCGAGCCATGCCGCGTCGCGCACGCTCGTCACCCCCAGCAGGTCCGGTCCCACGCTTTCGCCGTGGCCGATGGTGTGGCAGGCGGCGCACTGCGTGGCGAACAGATAGTGTCCCTTTTCGGGGATGTCGAGTTTGGGCGCCTCCGCATAGCTCTTTACCTCGGTCTGCTTCCGGCCCTTCCAACTGTTCAGCAAATCGCCGATCATCATGGAAAGGAATCGCGGATTGTCCAGGGCGGAGTTGCGCATCCACTGGCCCGTCGGCTCGTCGCCAATCAGGAGGCTTGCGGTGTGGCCGTCTTTGTTGGAGGGGTCGGGCTCGCTATAGAGGCCCAACTTCTTACTGATGAGTTCGATGTCCGTGGGCTTTCCCGTGAGAAACGTCCACCCGTGCCCGGCGTGGTACTGCTCCGCATACGCCTTCAGCACCTCCGGAGTATCGTGCTTGGGATCGATGCTGATCGAATAGAAGAAAATGTCTTTACCCACGCGATCCCCCAGATATCGCTGCACCTGGGCCAGTCGCGCGGTCTCGAGCGGGCAGGAATACTGACACGTGGTGTACATGAGATAAATCGCCACCGTCTTGCCCTTGAGTAAGTCGTCGTAGAACCGCACCGTTTTCCCATCCTGGGTAGTGAGTGGGACGTTGGGGAAATAGTCCGCTCCCCAGCGTGAGGTAGACGCGGCTGAAGCTGCCACGGTCCATAGCGCTGCGACTGTCACGATGGTCATCCGGTTCTTGTGCTGCATTCTGTTCTACGCTCCTTTCGTTTCAAGCAGGCGCCCCACGCTTCCGCTCGCGGCCCCGATCTTGCCGGGCCGCGAACGAAAGCGAGCGGTTGCCGCGCTGCGCTCCGTGCGCTCTTTAGAAGGCTGTCGGGAGGATCTCATCCGGAGAGATGAAGGTCACTCCCTGCGGCTTGGGCATCGGGGTCGGGAGCGGGCGCAGGAACGCGCCTCCCGCATCGTCGATCTCCCACCGCAACAACATGGCATTGTCCTCATGCACGGTGTTGTGACAATGCTCCATGTACATCCCGCCGAAATCGCGGAACTGCATGGTGAGGGTGACGCTCCCGGCGGGTCGCAGGCGATACACATCCTTGCGGCCCTTCTCCCACGCCGGCACCTGGGAGGGATCTCCGTTCCGGGCGAGGATTTGCCCCTCCTCGAAGTGGATGTGGACCGGGTGATCCCAGCCGCCGCCGCCATTCTGGAGGGTCCAGATCTCGCGGGTACCGTATTTCGGCGCCGCCGATACCCGGCCCCAGTCCGCGTTGAGCATCATCCCGCCATCGGTCTTGACGCCCCACGGGCCGAGGAAGGCGGTGCTTGGGTCAGTGGACGTTTGCGTGGCTCCGCTACCGAACTCGAATACCCGCTCCCGCACGACCGGAATCTGGGAGAGATCGGGGTTCGGAATCATAGTGCCAGGCACCTGACTCAGATCGGGGCTGGCCGGGTTGCGGACGATCCGGAACTCCAGGAATTTCCCGACGCACGGATCGGCCGACTTGCCCGAAAGAGCGTCGGAGAGCGAGAGGTCCGCCGAGGGCTTCTTCCCGTCCTGGTGCTCGCACACGTTCACCATCCACACGGAGCTCCCGATGGAGTAGCGGGAGAAATCAATGACGAAATCGTAGCGCTCGGCGATACCCTGCTCATCCGATACGGTAAGGGGCACCGGATGCGGGAACAGGTTGCCGTCATTGGCGATCTGAATCATCGGGGAGCCGTCGCTCAGGCCGTATTTGAAGAAGCGCGACACGCTGGCATTGAGGATACGGAAGCGGTACTTGCGGCGTTCCACTTCGAAGTACGGCCGGTAGGCCAGGTTCACGGTCATCATGTCGCCCAGGAACCCATCGAAGTTGAAGATGTCGAAATACAACTGCCCGTTCTGGTCGCAGGCCTTGTCGGCGAGCATGATATTGACGTCGTAGTCCAGGTTGCCCCACGACTTCGCGGTGCCGCTGGGAAGGCGCAGGTTCACCCCATCGTTGATGCTTTCGTTGCCGCGGTCGAGACCGCTGTAGATATTGAACATCCCGGCGTTCCCCTTGTACACGTTCTGAGAAGTGAAGCTGAACATGTGATCGTGGAACCAGTGCGTGCTCATGGTTTCGTGCCAGTCGCCCGGGATCTTCACCAGGCCGCCACTGTCGTCGGGGCTGGAGGCCATCTTGTCCGAGGCATCGGCGTTCATGCTCCGCCAACCACCTAGGACGACGGGATAGTGGTAATCGTAGAACTGGCCCGGGTAGAAGTAAGCCCCGGTGAATCCATCGTTCTCGGCGCCATG
>JADGNR010000555.1 GCA_017883415.1 Bryobacteraceae bacterium
ATGGCGACCCCATGCGGGTGGCCCCGCTGGTCCGCGCCGAGATCGCCCGCTTCGATAAGCGCCTGGCGGTGGCCGATGTGTTGCCCATGACCGTGTACGTCGAGCGCGCGCAGGCGCAGACCCGTTTTGCCCTGATCCTCATCGGGATCTTCGCGGCGATCGCCGGCCTGCTGGCCACCGTCGGACTCTACGGAGTGCTTTCGAGCGCCGTACGGCAGCGAACGGCGGAAATCGGCGTGCGCGTCGCCCTGGGGGCCGCGCCGTTCAGCATTTTCCGCCTGGTGGTCGGCCAGGGCCTGCAGCTCAGCGCCGCCGGTATCGTCCTCGGCGTCGTCGCGGCCCTGGGCCTCACGCGGGCGATGATCACCATGCTGGTAGGGGTCAAACCCGCCGACCCGGCCACCTTCGCCACCATGGCCGCGCTCTTTTTCCTGGTGGCCGCCGTGGCCTGCTGGCTCCCCGCCCGCCGCGCCGCCAGACTCGACCCCACCGCCGCGCTCCGCGAGGAGTAAAGTCCAAAGGGGGGGCGGACGCCCTCGTCCGCGCGCGACCCCCTGGTCGCGCTCTTGCCAGGTGCCGTCACATCGCCTGGCTGAATCTCCCGTTCTAATGCTGTCCGGTTCCGCGGCGTGCACAACCCACAGCCCTTGTGCCACTCTGGAGAGTACATTCCCGTCATGAAACAGTCGCACATTGCCATCATCGGCGCACCGCTCGATCTCGGGCAGGGGCGCCGCGGCGTCGATATGGGGCCTTCCGCCCTGCGCGTGGCCTCGCTCGACGCGCGCGTGCAGGAACTGGGCTACGTGGTGGACGACCTGGGCAACCTGCCCACCGAGCAGGCCGAAGCGTCGCCCGCGGGACACCCCCGCGCCAAGTACCTGCCGCAGATCGCCGCCGTGTGCAACCGCCTGGCGATCCTGGTGGCCCAGACCCTCTCGGAGGGCAGCGTGCCCCTGGTGCTGGGCGGCGACCACTCGGTGGCCATCGGCACCACCAGCGGCGTGTCGCAATTCCTCCGCGAACAGAACCGGAAGCCCGGACTGATCTGGCTCGATGCCCACGCCGATATGAACACGCCCGAATCCAGCCCCAGCGGCAACGTGCACGGCATGCCGCTGGCGTGCATCCTGGGCATGGGACCGCCCGAGCTGGCCGGACTGTTCGGTTACCAACCCAAAGTCGAGCCGCGTCATGCCGTCATCGTGGGACTGCGCGATGTCGACCAGATGGAAAAACCCCACGTACAGAATTCCGGCGTGCGCGCCTTCACCATGCGGGATATCGACGAGCGCGGCCTGCGCTCCGTCATGCTGGAGGCCATCCGCCTGGCCTCCGACGGCACCGCGGGGTTTCATCTCTCGCTCGACATGGATGTGGTGGACCCCAAGGACGCCCCCGGCGTCGGCACGCAAGTGCGCGGCGGCATCACCTACCGCGAGGCCCATTTGGCCATGGAAATGATCTGTGATTCCGGGCAGATGCTCTCCATGGAGGTGGTGGAGGTGAACCCGGTGATCGACGAGGCCAACCGCACCGCCGATCTGGCCGTCGAGTTGATCATGTCCGGATTGGGAAAGCGAATTCTATGAAATTACGAGTTGCCGTCGTTTACGGCGGCCGCAGCGGGGAGCACGAAGTGTCGGTGCGTTCGGCCCGCTCCATCATGGAGGCGATGGACCCCGCCCGGTACGAAATACTGGAGTACTTTATCAGTCCGGAAGGCAAGTGGAGCCCCCGGCCCATCCTCCCCGAACCGGGCGCGCACCCGGAGATCGACGTGGTCTTTCCCGTGCTGCACGGCACCTTTGGCGAGGATGGCACGGTGCAGGGCCTGCTCGAACTTGCAGGCCTGCCCTATGTGGGCGCGGGCGTGCTCGCCTCCGCCGTCTCCATGGATAAGGAGATGATGAAGCGTGTCTGCAAGGAACGGATGTTGCCGATTGTAGACTACGTGACCGTCACGCGGGAGAAGCCGGACATTACCGAAGCCTGCGAGCGGCTGCCGTTCCCCATGTTCGTAAAGCCCGCCAACCTCGGCTCCTCGGTGGGGATTTCCAAGGTGCACGATCCCCAGGAACTGGAGGCGGCCGTCGCGCTGGCGGCGCAGTACGACCGCAAAATCATCGTGGAGCGCGGCATTGCCGGGCGCGAGCTGGAGTGCTCGGTGCTGGGCAACGAGACGCCGGCCGCTTCGCTCCCCTGCGAGATCCTGCCCTCCCGCGAGTTCTACGATTACGAGGACAAGTACCTGCTGGACCGCGCCCAGACCAAGGTGCCCGCGGACCTGTCGCCCTTGGCCACCGACCAACTGCGCAGCCTGGCCGTGGCCTGTTACCGGGCGGTGGAATGCGAAGGGATGGCGCGCGTCGATTTTCTCCTCGAGGCCGACACCGGCCGGCTGTTCATTAACGAGATCAACACCATTCCGGGCTTCACCTCGATCAGCATGTACCCCAAGATGTGGGAGCACAGCGGCATCCCCTTTTCCGCGCTGATCGACCAGTTGATCGCCCTCGCGCTCGACCGCCACCAGCGCCGCAAGGCGACGCGTTTCACGCGATAGAATAAGGGTGCATGGCCAGTCTTCCCAATTCCAAGACCGTCAGTTACGAGGAGTGGCTCCGCATGCCCGAGGTTACCGACGCCATCGAGGAAGTGGTCGACGGCGAGATTCGAATTATGCCTCCGCCAAAGCTAAGACACGCATTGATTGTGCGCCGCATATGCAAGTCGCTGGACAATCAACTGGACGCTCGCGAGATTCTGGTCCTGGACACGTTTTTTGGCTTGGTGATTCGCAAATCGCCATTAACGTCGCGTATACCCGACGTGGCTGTGTTTGAACTGGCAACAATGGTCGAGCAAGATGGCTACATCCATTCCGCTCCACAGCTTTTGGTCGAAGTGCTCTCTCCAGCGAATAACCGCCGCGAGTTCGAGGAAAAGTTGCGCGATTACGCCAGCATCGGTGTGCCGGAGGTCTGGGTAGTGTCCCCGGAAGGGCTCACGGTGGAGATTCTGTACCTGAAGGACAGCCGCCTCCAGCGTTCCGGAGTCCTCGCCGAAGGCATCCTCACCCCGCAGCGCTTTCCCAACGTCCACGTCGACATCGCCGCCATCTGGCCCGATTGATATCGTTTCGGCTTCGCCCCCCCCACTATGTGGCGTTAGCCCATCTCGTCGAGTTGTTTGAGTGTAGTGCCATCCTTGCTTTTCCACTCGGTGAGCCCGTTCGCGCCACCTCGAGTC
>JADGNR010000263.1 GCA_017883415.1 Bryobacteraceae bacterium
GCCGGTCGAGCTGCCCGCGTTCCTGGGCGGAGGCACAACCATCACCGTTGCCAACATCTGGATGATGCTGCGCAAGGCGGCGGCGGATTCGCACGTCAAAGCGGTAGTGCTCGAGCCGGAACGGCTGGCGGTGGGGTGGGCGAAGCTGGAAGAGATCCGCGCCGACGTGGAACAGTTTCGTAAGTCCGGCAAGCCGGTGGTCGCGTACCTGCGCAGCCCGGGCACGCGCGAATACTACGTCGCCCTGGCCGCGGACCGCATCTATCTCGGGCCGCAGGAACCACTCTTGGTGAAGGGGTTGCGCGCCGAGTTGATGTACTTCAAGAAGACGCTCGATAAGATCGGAGTCGCGGTGGATGTGGAACACGCCGGCAAGTACAAAGACTTCGGCGATATGTTCACACGCACGGACATGAGCCCCGAGACGCGCGACGTCATCAACGGCCTGGTCGACGCCCTCTACGGAAGCCTGGTGGAGCGGATTGCGGTGTCGCGGAAAAAGACGGCCGGGGAGGTGCGCGCGATCGTCGATCGGGGACCGTTCACCGCCCGGCAGGCGCTGCAGGCCGGCCTGGTGGACGAGCTGCGCTTCGAAGACCAGATGTGGGGCGAGCTGAAGGACCGCCTGCACGCGGGCGAACCGGTCAAGCTCTCGGCGGACAAGTATATGAAGGTGCCGCCGGAAGCGGCCGGGCTGCAAGGCCGGAGCCGGATCGCCTTCGTCGTCGGGGAAGGGGATATCGTTCGCGGCAGTGCGGACGATAACGGCGGCGACCAGGCAGCGTTGACCTCATACGGCTTCAACAAGCTGCTGCGCGAGGTGGGCAGCGACTCCTCGATCCGCGGCGTGGTGGTGCGCATCGATTCCCCGGGCGGCGAAGAGACGGCCTCGGACGAAATGTGGCGCGAGATGAACCTGCTGAGCAAGAAGAAGCCGCTGGTGATCTCCATGTCCGATGTGGCCGCTTCGGGGGGATATTACATGGCTATGACCGGCGACCCGATTGTGGCGTATCCGCAGACCGAGACCGGCTCGATCGGGGTGGTGTTCGGCAAGCCCAATCTGCACGGCCTCTACGACAAGCTGGGTATCACCAAGGATGCGATCCAGCGCGGCAAGCATGCGGACATCGACTCCGATTACACCTCGCTGACCGCCGAGGAGCGGGAAATGCTGCGCGCCGGGATCGACGAAAGCTATCGCGACTTCGTGACCAAAGTGGCCAACGCGCGGCATCGCGGGTTCGACGACGTGGAGCCGCTGGCCCAGGGGCGGGTATGGCTCGGCGCCGAGGCCAAGGCGCGCGGGCTGGTGGACGAGTTGGGGGGCATCGACAGCGCGGTTGCGCTGCTGAAGAAGAAAGCCAACATTCCCGCGGGCGAAAACGTGAGTGTGGTTCTGTATCCGGCGCGGCGCAGCGTGCTCGACGTGATCCTGAGCCGTTCCCAGAGCGACATGCTGGAGCAGAAGCTGGCGCAGGTATGCGGGCCGATGCCGTTCCGGGCCTGGCTGAAGGGCGGGATGCTGCGCCTGATGCCGTACTGGATCACGGTGCGGTAGGGGGGCGGGCAATCGTTGCCCGGGGTCCACCAGGCGCCGGCTGAAAGCCGGCTGGGGCAGACGAGCGTCTGCCCCACCTACGGTGGCGGCGGGGGGCGCGGGGTTGGCAGACGAAAGCGTCTGCCCCACCTTGGTGCGACTTGGGTTCTTGTGGGGCAGGCGCTTTCGCCTGCCAACCTCAAAAATGTACAAACTCCAGGCGCCGGCTGAAAGCCGGCGGCAGCCAGGATTGGCTGCCCCACGAATTCTGCAAGCGTTCCCACTATTGGGAAAACTGGCGCCGCCTGTACCGCCTGCCACGCTCTGCGTGGCGCCTGGGGCGCGGGAGTAGAATGGCAGTGAGGTTGCGCCATGCGATCGATCCTGTGGCTGGCAGTCTTCCCTTCCATGCTCTGTGCGGCGCCCGGCGCCCCGGCGACGCTGGCCATCGTCAGGCCGGCCATCAGCCAGATGGACGGCGGCGCTCCCGAGCCCGCGGGATTTGAGCACGCGCCCGGAGAGACGATGTTCTTCACCTGCCGGATCGCGGGATATGCCAAGACTTCCGATGAAAAGGTGCAACTGACCTATTCGGTCCAGGCGTTCGACCCCCAAGGAGTGCCGCTCTCCGAGCTGTACAAGAACGAAATCACCCAGGAAGTGACCGCACAGGACAAGGAGTGGCTGCCCAAGATCGAAACCGAGATCGCCATTCCGCCGCTGGTGGCCTCGGGGGCGTATAAGATCGTGGTCAAGGCGGAGGACGTCGTGGGCAAGACGTCGGCCGAACTGGAGGTGCCGTTCCAGGTGCGTGGGCACGAGGTGGCCGCGAGCGATACGCTGGTGGTGCGGAACTTCCGCTTCCTGCGCCGCGAGGACGACGCGCAGGCGCTCGAAAAGCCCGTCTACAAGCCGGGCGACACGGTGTGGGCCCGGTTCGACATCACCGGCTTTAAGTATGGACCGAACAATAAGGTGGACGTGAGCTATGCGATTTCCATCCTGGGCGCCGCGGGCAAAGTGCTTTGGACCCAGCCCGAGCCGGCCATGGAACAGTCCGAGTCGTTCTACCCCAAACGCTACGTGGCCGCGGATTTCAACATCAATCTCCAGGGCGACATTCGTCCCGGCCCATACACCATTGCGGTCGCGGTGAAAGACGCCGCGGGCAATCAGACCTGCGAAGGGAAGTACATCTTTACCGTGGAGTAGCCCCTCACCAAACCGCGGTTGGCCCGTCCAACCCAACCATGAAACTACCCGTAACGGCACTCTCCGTCTCCGCGCTGGCCCTGATGGCCGCCGCGAGCGCCTCCGCGCAGGCGCCGAAGCAACGGCCCACTCCGGCACAGGCCGTTCGCGGCAATTTCGCCCAACTCAACAAGGAAGTGCTGGCCATGGCCGAAGACTTCCCAGCGGATAAGTACAATTACAGCCCGGGCAAGGACGTGCGCTCGTTCGGCGACGTGATCATCCACATCGCCTCGGGCAACGTCTTCGGGGCGAAAGCCGGCCGCGGCGAGGACGTCAAGTGGGATGAGCTCGATCCCAAGGACTATAAGACCAAGGCCGACATGGTGGCCGCGCTCCGCAAGTCCATCGACGATGCTACCGCCACCCTGAAGGCCACGCCCGACGACAAATTCAAGGAGACGCTATTTCCGTGGATGGCCGTGATCGAGCACGAGGCCGAGCACTTCGGCCAGTTGAACGCCTACTACCGCGTGAATGGCCTGGTGCCCCCGCAATCGCGCCCCCAGCCGAAGGCGAATTAGACATTGCATTCCAGCGCCGTGTACCGGGCGATGGCGCTGAAACCGCGGTCCCGGTGCCACACCGGTATGCGGCGATCGATCGCGATTGCGGCGATCAGGCAATCCACCGACGACCTGATGGGGAGACCCCGCCGCCGGCCCTGCCGGTAGATTTCGCCCGATGCCGCGCGAAAGGCGTCGCTCTGCTGGCGGCCAGAATCATTTGCGGCGGCGCGGCGGCCGGTCTTCCCGCATTTGGGCCAGGTCCCCCTCCCAAATGCCGGATGCGAAGAAGTGCGGAATGCTCTGGATCTTCCGCACACGGATCACCTCTTCCAGGGCCGTGTTCACCGCCGCCGAATAAGTCTTGGCCGCCAAAACCTGCGTCGCCTGCGCGAGCAACCGCTCATCCAAAACAAGATGGGTGCGCTTCATGTGTGCGGGACCACCGACATGGTCACGAAGAAATCGCGCGCGATGGGCTCGATGCGTGCGTCCACCCCGGGGAATTCCGCCAGCAGCTTGCGGAGCTGGTCTTCGCTGTAGAGGAACAGGTCGCAGCGCTTCTGGTACCGCTTGCGGCGCTGCCAGGCCAGGAATCCGCCGTCGGCCGGAAACGAAAAGAACGCCTTCGAGCGCGTCAGCGACAGCGCCTTGGCGATGATTTTCTGCGGGTCCGGCATGTAATCCATGAAGCCCATCAGGATCAGGTAGTCGAACGGGTCGTCCGCCCCGAACGTGTGGAAGTCGGCTTTGCGGAATTCGCACTGCCCGGCCACGCCCACCTGCCGGGCGTGCTCCGCCGCCAGGTGTAACATGCCTTCCGCGAAATCGATGCCCAGCACGCGCGCCGCGCCGCGCTGCGCCAGGGTAATCGCATAGTGGCCGGGCCCGCAGCCGATATCGAGCACGCTCCTCCCCGCGATCGGCTGGCAGCCTTCGATGGTCTTCTCGAAGCGCAGCTTCATGCTCTTGCGAAAAACCCGGTTGATCACGCCGTTGACCAGGCCCGTGCGGTTGCTGTAGATGGCGTCGAAATCGTTGGCGTAGCGGTGGAAAAAACCCTGCGTGCGGTAGTCAGCGGGCATGCGATGCCTCTAGCGACCCGGCGTGAAGGGCCGCGTAGTCGCGAAAGGTGGTCAGAGGAAAGTCGCGCAGAATCCGCTCCAGCTTCCATTCGGTCGAGCGCAGGTTCACATACGATTTGAAGCGCCGCTGCGCGCTCATCGGAAGCCGCGGATGATCGGGGTCGATCTCGCGCGGATGGATGTAGAACACCACCGGCCGGCCCTCGGCCAACACCTTCCGCCCCATGCGGCGGATCAGCCAGTACGGGAAGATGCGCAAATAGCCCCCGCCGAAGAAGCAGAGCGGCTTGCCGGCCAGGTCCGCCACCGTGATGGGAAACTCCAGGATGGTGGCGCCGTTCGACGTCAACTGGTGGGGCTCGCGGCGAAACGCGTCGATCCCGCCATGGCCGCGCGCGGCGGGGAATACCGAGGAATCGTACCGATACCCGGCCTCCACCAGCGTTTCGAAGAACCATTGCGTGTCCTGGCGCACCGAAAATCCGGCGGAGCGATAGCCCAGCACGGGCGCTCCCACGATATCTTCGAGCAGCTTCCGCGCGTGCAGGGCGTCTTCGTAAAACGGCGTGCGGCCCATCTCATAGACCAGGCGATGGGCGTAGCCGTGAGACGCGATTTCGTGCCCCTCGCGGGCCGCGCGCCGGACCAGGTGGGGGAATCGTTCGGCCACCCAGCCGAGAAAGAAACAGGTGACTTTCGCCTGGTGCGCCGCGAACAGGTCCAGCAGCCGCAGGAAATTCCTCTCCACCCGCGAGGGCAGATCCTGCCAGGCAGACAGGGGCGGAGTGCCCGGCACGTCGAGGATGTGGAACCAGTCCTCGACGTCCACGCTGAAAATGCTCTTCGCCGCCGCGGCAGGCGCCATATTGCTGAGTATAGCCAATCCGTCAAAAGGAGCGCCAACCGCCGAATCGCCGAAGCGGAGCCGCGATCCGCCAAGGGAGTCTCCATGGGCCACCGCTTCGTTAAGGATGCGCCCCAAAATCGTCGATTCCCCGGAGTGCCCGGCTAATTCGACAGCTACAAGGGGTGCTGAAAGCCGACGGCCGCTACCTTTGGCGCCTACCGGCCGGCCGCCATTGCGCGCATCCGCGGTTCGGCCTGCCGGACTTCCCGGATCGGCTCCGGCACGACGCCGGTGCGCCCCTTCAGCCGGGTGACCACAAAAACCAGGAATATCGACAGGACGGCGAAAGAAATCAGCCGGTACCAGTTCGCGAAATCGGCGACCGCGAACGACCCGGCGGGCGGCAGCACCCAGGCCGTTACGCCTAGAGAAATCACCAGGAGATACACCGCCGGTTCCCACGTAAACAGGTATGCGGTCAACACGATACCGACCAGGAACAGGTCGCTGAACCGCGGCACCGGGCGGGAATCGAACAAGGCACAGACTATCGGCGAAGTCACCAGCGCATACAAGGAAGCGAACAGGAAGCCCATCGCACGGTTCGAGTGCAGCCCGAGGTGCGCCCGCATCCACGCGGACGCGCGCCGCGCATAAAACAGCGATCCGATGACCGAGGCGGCGGCAATCTGCCAGATCATGGCGCCGCTCCCAGGGTCCACATAAGCCTTTGCCGGCCTGGGGATAGCCATAACCAAAGCCGTCAGCGAAATCACCATTCCAAAGCGGGATATTAGGGTTTTGGACACTTCAACTCCTATATTATCCCAATCGTCGCGAGTGGCGGTCCAAAATTCTCAAAAAAACGCTTCTCGGGCCCGAGGTAGCACTATGAACTCCGCTTCGCCGATCCGGGACTCGCGTTCTACTCCCGCAGCTACGGCAGTTCTACGGAAGCTTCCGTGTCCTGATGATGCCGCTCCAGCCAGGAGACGACGTCCGGAACCGTGGAAACCTCGCCGTGCATGATGGACAACAGCAGGTTGGCGGCGACGATGGTGTTGAAGGGGGTATCAAAGGCGGCAGCAGTGGTTTGCCCGGGCAGTTTCAGCATGAAGGGCACCCGGATGTCGAATTTTCCATCAATCCCCTGGGCGGCACGAAATGGATGGTCCGCGCTCAGGAGAAGCGTCGTACGAGCCCATGCTCCGTTCTTCTCCATCTCCACGCGCAACTCCGAGAGCATCCGGTCCATCAGGGCCAGGCTGTCGACATAGCCTTGCAGAGGATTGTTCCGCTCATCGAAGCGGCCGGTAAATCGGTTGTAGGGATGCGGGGCGTGCGGAACGGGCGCATGCAGGAAAACAAACCCCATGGTGGGATCGGACAACGCGTTTTTGGCGCGCTCCATCCATTCGTTGTACATTCTGACCTTAGAGCGCGTGCCCTGGGATTGGCCGAAAGGAGAAAGCGCATTGGTTTCGACCAGGCTGACCGTTTGCCCGACCATCTTTTGGACCAGTGTATCGCCGCCAAGGATAGTTACCGCTTGGGTAGGCAAGGGCCACCAGGCGCAATCTGTGAGTACATTATTAAGCACACGGCAATAGGGCAGGTACCAGCCGATGAGAGATGTGTTATACCCCGCTTGTCGGGCAGCGGAGAAGACCGTCGGCGTGTGGCTCCAGGCCGCGCCATCGGTCTCGTTGGCCGGAGAGCTAGACTGGCCGTTACTCGCAGGTCGTACCCGGCGTCCGGTGAGGGAGTCGGGCAGAGATGTGCCCGTGTCCCATCGTCGGGGAACTGGCGTGGTCCGCCGACAGCGACTCGGAACGCATCCGGTCGATGGCGGGCATCGCAAGGGCCTTGGGCCGGTCGAGAAATGTGAGGCGGTAATCCCACTCGTCGAATATGATCCAGACCACCCGCGGCGTTGTCCTGGCGTCCGCCAGACGGGCTGCCAGCGGAGGATTGCCGAACGGTTGGCCGCGATCCGGTAACGCACGCCAGAGCGCTTGGCTGAATGTGAGGACACAGAATGGGAACAACATCGCCAGCCCCACAGCGGCAGCCTTTGAGACCCAGCGCTGCCGCTTCCAGGCAAGCCAGCCGGCCAGCAGCGACAGCGACACAGCCCCCAAGAATAATGTGCGCGCCCCGAACAACTCAAGCAGAGGTGTTTTGAGGTAAACGAACTGGCTGGAGAGGGCGGCACGCAGGCCATTGAGCGGAACCAAGGCTAATGCCAAAGATGCGAATCGGACCCGATAAAAAGCCGCCAGGCTGAGATAGCGGCGGCACAGCGAGACTACCGCAAACAGCGCACCCGCCAGGACGGTGACCGCGCTAACTAGCCGTCGCCAAATAATCCAGCTGCGACGGGATTTCCTTCATCAGGAACATGTCGCTCTTGCGGTACGCGAGGGTTTCTTCCCAAACCCTTAGAAAACAGAGATTTGCCAGCGAAAGGCAGAGTACCGCGTCGCGTAGCGCGGGCCTCTTCAGCCACCCGCGTTTCGGCTGCGGCACGACCTGTTCAAGGGGCTGCATGACCGGCATCATGGCTTTTTGCGCATCAGGTACAGCCAGCGCGCCGTCCCTTCCTGGTGCTGGGATCGCACCACCTCGAACCGGCGCGCACAACAATCCTCGAAACCCTGCGCCGTCAGGCCGCGGTGTAATTCCTCCCTCCCGCGGGTGAGCCGTTGAAACATCGAATCCTCGGGGGCGATAAACTCGATCACCAGCAGATCGGTGGTCAATTCGGCCGCCAGGTCCACGATCTCGGCGAGGGGAATCCTCTCGGTCACCAGCATGTGATGGATCACGGCGAGCATCAGCACCGCATCGAAGCCGCCGCGGGCCCGGTCGAGGAACGACGCGCACTCGCG
>JADGNR010000556.1 GCA_017883415.1 Bryobacteraceae bacterium
AACGGCGTGTCGGTGTCGGAGTTTCACAATTTCTCGCCGACGCTTGAGAACGAGCTGCGCATCTCCTACATCCGCAACAACGCCAGCACCAGCGCCGGTAACTTCCAGTTCCCGGGCCTGAATGCGTTCCCGAATATTTCCATCGACGACATTCAGTTGCAGCTCGGACCCGACCCCAATACGCCCTCCGGGCAGATTGAGAACCTCTCGCAGCTACAGGAGAACATCACCAAGACCTGGGGGCGGCACACCCTCAAGGCGGGGTACAACGTGGCCGATGTGATCCTGAGCGGCTTCTTCGTGCAGCGCGTGCGCGGCGACTACGATTTCGCCTCGCTCGAGGAGTTCCTGCTCGATAAGCAGCCGACCGGCGGATCGCTGAGCGGCGTGCAGGGCGAGCGCAGCGTGGGCTCCTCCAACGTTCCGTTCGGCTTCGTGCAACACGCGGCGTACGTGAACGACGATTTCCGCATCCGGCCCAACCTCACGCTCAACCTGGGCCTGCGCTACGAGTACGTCACCGTGCCGGTGGGATCGCGCTATCAGGCGAACAACGCCATCGCCAACGTTCCCGGGGTGATCACCTTCGCCTCGCCGAAATCGGATACCAACAACTGGGCGCCGCGCATCGGCTTTGCGTATTCGCCGGGAAGGAGCGGCACATGGTCCATCCGCGGTGGCGTCAGCCGGTCCTACGACAACACCTACATTAACCTCAACCAGAACGCGTCGCCGCCCTTCTTCCAGACTACCGTCGATGTGAACGGCGCCAACCCGGTCTCCAACTTCCTGGCCAACGGCGGCCTGAAAGCGGCGCTCACCAGCGGCACGCCCTCGGTGGCCGACGCGCGCGCGGCTACCGCCTCCTACACCTTCGACCAGCACCGTCCCTACGCCCTCACCGGGACCCTTGGCGTGCAGCGGCTCCTGGGCCACGACTACACCATCGAAGCGCGCTACGTCTACACCAAGGGTGTGCACCTTTGGAACCAGACTCGCCTCAACATCGTTTCGCCGGTGACGCCCACCACCTTCATCCCCACGTTCTTCACCACGCCGACCGCGGCGCAATTGGCCGGCAGCAGTTTGACGCTCGGCGCCATCCAGGCCATCGTGCCCAACGGCGCCACCGCGGACCTGCCCTTCAACAACCTGGCGGCGGCCGGCTTTACGCAAGCCCTCACCGGCTACCACCCCTGGGGCAACTCGCGCTATAACGGCCTGGCCGTGCAGATGAACAAACGCTACTCGAAGAATTTCTCCTACGTGCTGGCGTACACCTGGAGCCACAACTTCGACGATTCCACGGCCACCAACTTCTCCACCATTCTGTCGCCGCGGCGCGCCCAGGATTTCCAGAACATGCGCGCCGAGTGGGCCTCTTCGGCGCTCGACCGGCGCCAGCGCTTCACCTTCGCGCCGATCTACGATTTCCGCCCGTTCACGCACAGTAGCTGGCTGATGAAGAACATCGTCGGCAACTGGAATATTTCCGGCGTCTACACCTTCCAGGCTCCGGAGTACGCCACCATCCAGAGCGGCGTCGATTCCAACCTGAACAACGATTCGGCGGGCGACCGGGCCATCGTCAATCCCGCCGGCGCCGCCAATGTGGGCAGCGGCGTCACCGGATTGAACGCCGCCGGGCAGGCCGTAGCAGCCGGCAGCCCGAGCATCGTGGCGTACGTGGCCAACAATCCCAACGCCCGCTACGTCGTGGCCGGCCTGGGCGCCCTCGCGAACGCGGGACGCAACACCTTCCCCCTGGCGCATACCAACAACTTCGACGCCTCCCTGATGAAGCGCTTCAACTTCACCGAGGGCCGGAGCATCCAGGTGGGCGCGCAGGCGTTCAACCTGTTCAACCACTCGCAGTTCGTCGGGGGATACCTCTCCGATGTTTCGTCTTTCACGACCAACGCCATCAGCCGCAACTTCCTGGTGCCAAGCAGCCCGTTCTTCAGCCAGGTCGACCAGTTCTTCCCCAGCAACTCGCGCCAGCTTCAGATCGTCGCGCGAATCGTCTTCTGAGTATCGTGCCGGGCCCAACGGCCCGGTAAGGCAGTCGCGGGGCCGGCCTCTGGGGAGGTCCGGCCCCTTTTTTGTTGGTGCTCCA
Source organism: Bryobacteraceae bacterium (assembly GCA_017883415.1). GTDB lineage: Bacteria > Acidobacteriota > Terriglobia > Bryobacterales > Bryobacteraceae > JADGNR01. Next base: position 2,117 of record JADGNR010000556.1, read on the forward strand.
TCCTGCCAGCCTCCGGGCTGGCTGTTTGATAAATCACCGCAGTCATCGCGCCGGCTGCAAGCCCGGTGGGCCGAATCAAAGGCCCCCCCAAACCACCCGGCCTCCCCCACATCGTTCCGGCAATCGGTAAATCCGGATACGAAATCCCATAGTGAGCTAACTTTCCGATTAACAATGGGTTAAATGCTCATTGTTCGTTGGATAACAATCGTGGCGCCAGGTGGAATCCCGGATTAGTGCGGATTAACATGCGTGAAGCCTGTTGGTAATCATGGGGATGCCGCGATTGTTAACTTGGTAGTCGACTTGCAGGGTTGTGGGCAATCTTCAATGCCTCATTTGGTGTTCTGGGATACAAGTATTAACTCCGCACGCCCTTGTCGCAACGACGCGCACCGATCATCCTCTCAGCGAATCCCCGTGCGGTGCCTGTCACCTGATGACTTGTACGCGGTAATTTAGGTTCCTGCGCATGGATGAGCTGCCGGAACTACGGCTTGGAAATCTAGTAAGTGAGTTTCTCAAGGAGGGATATGAAACGTACAGTCGTTAACGAGCGGTTATTCATGGTGGTCCTGGCGGCCTTGCTGGTTGCGCTTGTGGCGCCAGCGCTGACGGCCCAATCGCTGACCACGGGCGATATCGCGGGAACCGTCAAAGATCCGAGCAGCGCGGTGGTGCCGAACGCCACCGTCACTTTGAAGAGCCTCGACACGGGGTCTTCACAGACTAGCACGACCGATTCGGCCGGCGAATTCCGGTTCCGGTTGTTAAAGACCGGCCAGTATACGCTGGCGACCAGTCCGGCGGGCTTCGCGCCGTTGGAGCAACGGGTGGAAGTGGCCGTCGGATCGGTGGTGACCGTCAACCTGACATTGCAGGTGGGGACCTCCACGCAGACCGTGGAGGTGTCGGCGGCGGCGATCATGTTAAATCCCGAACCCAGCATGAACACGCCGTTCACGCCGCAGCAACTGGCGCAACTGCCGGCCGCGGGCGGAGACATCACCAACATCGCATTCACCGTTCCCGGCGTTACGGTCAATGTGACTGGCGGCTTCGGGAATTTCAATATCAACGGGCTCCCCGGAACGTCGAACCTGTTCACGGTGAACGGGGAAAACGACATGG
>JADGNR010000264.1 GCA_017883415.1 Bryobacteraceae bacterium
TGTTCTGCCACTTGGCACCATGAAGGCGATTATCGAAGGAAGCGGCATTGCGCCCGCCGAATGGCTCAAGTAAACCGCCGCCTCGCGGAAGATCCAGCGGCCAGTGGCTGGCCGGTGAGCAACCGGCGCCACGGCCCGCGGGTTTCTGGCAAAATCGCGTAACCAGAGCCCCTGCCCGGCGGTCCCCGGCGGTCCCGGCTCCACTGGTAGAATCAAGACAGATTCGCTATGGCCCGCCCTGTCACCACCAATCCCGCCACCGCGCGGGAGATCATTGTCGAAATCGTGCGCAACATGCGCGAGGGGCTCGAGCCGCTCCAGTACTCGACCCTCGCCCCCGCCATCTATCACGTCTACTTGCACCCCGACGACATGGAGCGGCTGCGCGGGATTCTGCCGCGCATCGTCGACGAGGCGCGGCGCGCGCTCGATGCCGAGCTGGACACGCTCAACAAGGCTTCCCTTACCGAGCGGTTGAAGCTGGCGCGCCGGGCGGAGCCGAAGATCACGGCGCCCGATGGCGGCTGGCAGATCCGCCTCATCGAAAACACCGACGACGACGTCCAGGCGGGCGATATCGTCATCCACTCGGAGCTGGCCCTGCCCGTGAAGCCGGACTTCGGCGCCGGGTCGATGACCAAACGGATCGCCACGCGCCGCATGAGCGGGGCTACTTCCACGTCGCAGAGCTACGACAAGAGCGCCGCGGCGGCGTCGCCGGCGGCGCCCGCGTCCCCGGCCCCTGCTCCGGCCGCGAGCGTCCCCGTGGAAGCCGCCGACGGCGCGCTGGCGGTGATCGAGTATGAGGATCAGGGCGGGCGCAAGACCTACCGCATGACCAAGGACGAGATCGTGGTGGGGCGCGGGGGACGCGATTACTGGACCGATCTGAAGCTGGAAACGCTGCCCGACGTGTCGCGCGAACATCTTCGTCTGCGGCGGGACCCGGCCACGGGCCAGTTTTTCCTGAAAGACCTGAGCCGGCTGGGCACCACCGTCAACGGCGAGCGCGTGCCTTCCAGCATGGCCTTCGGGGACGGAGAGAAGCAGGACCGCAACGTGGAGGTGCCGCTGCCGCCGGAAGCGCGAATCGGACTGGCGGACGTGGTGTTCCTGGACTTCCGAAGCGCGTCGCATGGTTAAGACCAAACTCAGGTGCGCGGGCGCGAGCGACCCGGGGCGGGCGCGCCGCAACAACGAAGACGCATTCCACCTGGACCCGGAGCGCGGCATCTTCCTGGTGGTGGACGGCATCGGGGGACAGGCCGCGGGCGAAAAGGCCGCGGAAATCGCCATCGGCCGGATACGCGCGCGGTTGGAGCGCCAGACGGGCACCGCCGAGCAGCGCATCCGCGAAGCCATCACCGTGGCCAACAATGAGATCCTGCGGGCCGCGCGCGGCAATCCGGAATGGGAGGGGATGGCCTGCGTCCTCACCGTAGCCGTGCTGGAAAACGGTTCCGCGGTGGTGGGCCACGTGGGCGATTCGCGCTTGTACCATATCCGGCGCGGCGAGATTCGCAAGGTCACGCACGACCATTCGCCGGTGGGCGAGCGCGAGGACGCGGGCGAGCTGAGCGAAGCCGAGGCCATGCGGCATCCGCGCCGCAACGAGGTATTTCGCGATGTGGGCTCGGCCGAGCACACCCCCGACGACGCGGATTTCATCGAAATCGAGCGCCTGGCCTTCGAGCCCGACAGCGCCCTGCTGCTGTGCAGCGATGGGCTGAGCGATCAGGTGGCGTCGGGCGAAATCCGGCGCGCGGTGGAGCGCAATGCGGGCGATCCGGAACGGGCCGCCGGCGAGTTGATCGAGGCCGCCAATCGCGCCGGCGGCAAGGATAACGTCACCGTAGTGCTGGTGGAAGGCGAGGCGTTCACCGCGCCCCGCCAGGCGCCGGCCGAAGCGCGCGCCCCCCGCGTGTTTGCCGGCCGCGCGGTGTTTTTTCTCCTGGGCCTCGCGCTGGCGCTTGCCGGCGCGTGGTTTTCGCGGCGCTACTGGGCGCCGCCACAGCCGCCGTTCGCTCCGCGCCTGCTGGTGGCCGGCAACGAAGGACCGTTTGCCAGCATCGCCGCGGCCATGGCCGAGGCCCGTCCCGGCGATATCGTGGAAGTGCCGGGCGGCGAATATCGCGAGCAGGTGCACCTCAAAAGCGGCGTGACGCTGCGCAGCCGGGTGCCGCGCGAGGCCGTCCTGCGGGCCGCGCCGCTCAGCAAAGATGCGGCCGTCGTGGCCGAAGACGTAAAGGACGCGCGCCTCGCCGGGTTCAACATCAGGGCCGACTCGCAGATGCCGCTCGCGGCGGGAATCCTGCTGAAGAACTCCAGCGTGGAAGTGGACGATGTGGATGTGGGCGGCGCGGCCATCGGGATCGAGATCCGCGGCGGCGCGAGCCCCGTCCTGCGCGCCAATGCGATCCACGATTGCTCGAGCGAGGGCGTGCTGATCCTGGGGGCGTCGGCGCCCTGGCTGTCCCATAACGAATTCCGCCGCAACAAGGGCGCGGGCCTGGCGGCGCGCGATGGAGCGCGGCCCGTGCTGTGGGGCAACGTGTTCGAGAAGAATGCCGTGGAACTGCCGCTGGATATCCCCATGGAGACGGTGCGCGAGAGAAACGTGTTCCTCGAACCGGCGGCGCGGCCGGCACGCCAGTCGAAGGCGGGGCGCGGCGCCACCGGGGAAGGGAAGCAATGATCGCGCCGGCCTCCCGCAAGTTGGGTAAGTATGAGATCCGCCAGAAGCTGGGGCGCGGCGGCATGGCCGACGTCTACCTCGCGCAGGATACCGAGCTCGGCGCCCTGGTGGCGCTCAAACTGATCGAGCACAGCGCCGCCACCGACACCGATACCCACGATGCCATCGAAGCCGAACGGCGCGGCGCGGAGCTGCAAGCGCACCTCGCGGCCATTGACCCGCGGGTGGTGCGCGTGTACGGGGCGGGCGACATGGAGGGGTACTTCTACGTCGCCATGGAGTACATCGACGGGGAGGATCTGGCGGAATTGATGCATCGCGGGCCGCTCGCGCCCGAGTTCGCGGCCGATGTCGCCCTGGCGGTGGCCGAGACCCTGGAGAAGGCGCATACGCTGCAGGTGGCCATCGAAGGCAAGAACTTTCAGGGCATCGTGCACGGCGATATCAAGCCCAAGAACATTCGCATCGACGCGCGCGGCGAAGTGCGCGTGCTCGATTTCGGCATCGCCAAGGCGCTCACCCTTTCGCGGAAGCTCACGCGCAACGAATTCGGCAGTGTCCCCTACGCTTCCCCGGAGCGCCTGGATACGGGCGACGTCAACGCGCTCTCCGACCTCTGGTCGCTGGCCGTGATGCTCTACGAGATGGTCACCGGGCTGCGGCCGTACCAGGCGGATTCCACCGAACGGCTGGAGCGCATGATTCGCTCGCGCATTCCGCCCTCGCCCGCGCCCGACCCCTGCCCCGAGCCGCTGCGGCGCATTCTGATCATGGCGATGGCGCCCGAGCCCGCGCTGCGCTACCAGTCGGCGAAGGAGTTGGCCCAGGACCTGACGGCGTTTCGCAAAGGCGAAGCGGTGGCCGCCGAAGCCGAGGACCCGGACGCCACCCGGCGCACCTTCCGCCCCCAGGCCAACGACGACGACACCCGCCGCACCGCGAATTCGGCGACAGGCTACGAAACCCCTAAGTCCACGAAGCCGGCCGCCGGTCCCCGCGTCCACGGCCAGCACTTCTACACGATGATGCGCGTCTTCGTCGCGCTGGTGGTGGCCATCCTGGTGTGGGGCGTCTGGTCGGCCATCTCCGATTACCGGTTGTATCAGAACGGGCGCGAGCTGCAACACGCCATCGAAGCCGAACAGGTGACCGGCCTGAACGACATCTGGAGCAAATGGACGGAACTTGCCGGGGATAGTTCTTCGTCTGTCTTTCTGCGGGGACCCCGCGCCGCCGTGCGGCAGAGGCTGGTGGCGGCGGCGGACCACGTGATCGATACCTATCGCAACACCGATACCGTGGTGTACGAAACCGATTGGAAAAACGCGCGGACCTACCTGATGCACGCCCTCGAGTTGGACCCGGACAACGCGGTGCGCGGCAAGCTGCGGTTGACCGAAGGACACCTGGCGCGGATCAACGGCACCAGCCACCGCAGCGCGGCGGAGTTGAACCTGGCCGTGCAGGATTTCACCGAGGCGGAAAAGCTGATGGCCAACTCGCCCGATCCGGAGCTCGGCCTGGCGCGCGTCTACGTCTCCGGCCTCAAGGATGTCGATAAGGCCTCGGAGGCTTTCCAACAGGCGGAAAAGCGGGGATACCGCCTCGGCAATCGCGAAAAAATGCAGTTGGCCGATGTCTATCTCGACCGCGCCGACCGCCTGTGGTGGGATTCGCGCAACGTGCGCGGCCTGCCGCAGGAGAAGGACCAGATCCAGCGCGCGGTGGAGGATTACAAGAAAGCGCTCGCGGCCTACCAGGAGGTCGCGCCCTACGGCAAGGCCAACGGCCAGATCGTGCGCATCCAGAACAGCCTGGACAGCGTGAACTTCCGGCTGCAGCAGATCGAGGGCGGTACCGCGAGTACGCCCCTCAAGGATGCCATCCAGAAGGTCCTGCGGACGCTCCCCATATGGCGGTAACGCGGAGCAGAACGGCGGAACGCGCCGCAGTGCGCCGGCCGGCGCGGGAGCGCGCCGCGTGGCGGCGCGGGGAACTGGCCTGGACGCTGGCGGCGGCCCTGCTGGTGTCCGGCGGGCTGTTTTTGGTCTACCGGGCGAAAGCGCCGGGGCTGGCCGAAGCCGAGCAGGGCCTCGCGGCGAAGCGTCTGCTGAACCTCAACGAACTGAGCGCGCGCGAGGACCTGCTGCCGGCGCTGGCCCCGATTCCCGATGCGCGTGCGCGGGCGGAGGCGGCGCGCCAGATTTACTACCTCTCGGGCGGGATGGCTAACGTGGGCGCCATCGCCCGCGTCCATGGGCTGCTCACCTCCGAGCAGTTCCGGCAAGTGAAGCCCCTCGTCGTGGTGCGGCGGCCGGATCAGTTCCGGCGCGCGTTCTTCTTGTGGGCGGCGCTCTTCTTCGCGGCCTTCCTGGCGGCCGGCGCCTGGTGGAGCCTGCGCGGCTTTCACGGCGACCAGACGTTTCTGCCGGCCCTCCTGCTGCTCACCGGCATGGGCCTCATCCTCATGGTCAGCCTGCGCGACCCGGTGCGCGACAACCTGCTGTTCGTCGATTTCGCCCAGGGCGTCGCGGCCGGCGTGGTCCTGCTGGCGGCGCTCAGCGCGCTCGATTACGAGCGCCTCTTCGGCAAGCTGACCTTCGTGCCCCTGCTGGGCAGCTTCGCGCTTTCCGCGCTGCTGATCCTGTTCGGACACGGGCCGGGCTCGAGCGACGCCAAGGTCAACCTGCTCGGGTTCCAGCCGGTCGAGATCGTCCGCGTGCTGCTGGTGTTCTTCCTGGCGGGCTACTTCGCGCGCCAGTGGGACGTGCTGCGCCACGCGAAGGAAACCCGCCCCAAGCTGGCCCGGCTGACCAGCCGCATCGATATCCCGCCCGTCGAGTACACCCTGCCCGTTCTGGCATCGGTGGCGCTCTCGCTGCTGTTCTTCTTCCTACAGCGCGACATGGGCCCGGCGCTGGTATTCGCCTGCCTGTTCCTGGTGCTGTACGGGATCGCGCGGGCCGGCGTGGCGGCGCCACTGGCCGGCCTGGCGCTGCTCGCCATGGGGTTCGCGGTGGGCTATGCCCTCGGCGTGCCGCACACCGTGGGCGAGCGCGTGGCCATGTGGCTTTCCCCTTGGGACAACCTGGTGCACGGCGGCGATCAACTGGCGCACTCGTTATGGGCCTATGCCTCGGGCGGTGTTTTCGGCGCGGGGATCGGCCTCGGCAGCCCGCAACTGGTGCCCGCGGCGCATACCGATCTGGTCCTCTCCGCGCTGGGCGAGGAATGGGGCTTCCTGGGCGTGGCCGCGGTGTTTGCGCTGTACGGGTTGATCGTCTGGCGCTCCTTCCGCATCGCGTTGCGCGCGCGCAGCGATTACGAGTTCTTCCTGGCGGCGGGCCTGGCGGCGGCCACCGCGCTGCAAGTGCTGCTGATTTCCGCCGGCTCGCTCGGCGTGTTTCCGCTCTCCGGAGTGGTGACGCCGTTTCTCAGCTATGGGCGCACCGCCATGCTGGTGAACTTCGCGGTGGTCGCCATCCTGGTCTCCATTTCGGCGCGTGGCGAAGACCGGCCCGCGCCGGTGGGAAGGCCCGTCCCGGTGGTGGGCTTGATCCTGGGGCTGGCGGGAGCCGTAGTGCTGGCCAAGGCCGCGTACATTCAGGTGGCGCGCAGCGCGGCGGTGATGGGCGAAGGCACCCTCGTTGTGCAGGCCGATGGCGGGCGGCGCTATCAGTACAACCCGCGCTTGCAGGAGGTGATGCGCGACATTCCCAAAGGCGCCATCTACGACCGCAACGGCTTGCCGCTCGCCACCAGCAATTGGGACGAGCTCGAAAAGCACCGCGCCGATTACCAGGCGCTGGGCGTCGATATCGACCGCGCCTGCCCGCGCGGCGAGAGCCGGCACTATCCCTTCGGCGGCACGATGTTCGACCTGCTGGGCGATCTGCGCACGCGCACCCGCTGGGGCGCCAGCAACACCGCCTTCGTGGAGCGCGATTCGGCGCGCCGCCTGCGCGGCTACGACGACCGGCCCACCCTGGTGGAAGTCCCCGGCCCCAAGCGCGAGCGCACCATCCGCTACGACTATCGCGAGCTGGTGCCGCTCCTGCGCTATCGCTACGATCCCCAGAATCCCGCCGTCCGCCGCGTGCTCGACCGGCCGCGCGACGTGCGCATGTCCATCGATGCGCGCCTGCAAGTGAAGGTGGCCGAGATCCTGCGCACCCAGTTGCAGCAGGCGCACCAGGACAAGGGCGCGGCCGTCGTGCTCGACCCCGCCACCGGCGACCTGCTGGCCGCGGTGAGCTATCCGCTGCCGCCGGCCGACCCTGCCGCCGAAGAGGCGGCGGACCCCGACTCGAATCCCTACCTCGACCGCGCGCGCTACGGCCTCTATCCGCCGGGCTCGACTTTCAAGATCGTCACCGCCATGGCGGCCCTGCGCAAGGATATGCAGTTGGCCCACCGCACCTACCAGTGCATCCGCCTGCCCGACGGCCGGGTGGGCAACTACCTCAAGGGTTCCACGCGGCCGATTCGCGACGATATCCAGGACACCACGCCCCATGGCACGGTGGACCTGGAACGCGGCACGGTGGTTTCCTGCAACGCCTACTTCGCCCAGTTGGGGGCCAACGACGTGGGGGCCAAGGCGCTGTTCGAAATGGCCGGCATGCTGGGGATCGCCGCGGCCTCGCCCAATACCGCCGAGCAGCTTCGCAAGTCGCTGCCCCAATCGTCCTACGGGCAGGGGCAGGTGGTGGCCACGCCCTTTCAGATGGCGCGCGTGGCGGCCACTGTGGCCAACGGTGGGGCGATGCCGCAAGGGCGCTGGATCACCGACGAAACCAACGAGCGCACCGGCGCGCCCGAGCCGGTGCTGCCCGCCGCCGAGGCCGCCACGCTCGGGCGGTTCATGCGCGAAGTGGTGACCGGCGGCACCGGCCGGCGCGCGGTGGCGACCACCGTGCCCATGGCGGGCAAGACCGGCACGGCGGAGTTGGCCGACGCGCCCTCGCACGCCTGGTTCATCGGCTTCGCACCCTACGGACCCGCGGCCCGCCGCATCGCCTTCGCCGTACTGGTGGAAAATGGAGTGTACGGCGGGACCAATGCCGCGCCGGCGGCGGCCGAGATCGTCAACGCGGCGGTGAAATTGGGGTTGATTCAGAAGTGAGCCTCTTTTCCGAAATTGAAAAAACGATTGAGCGCGGCTTCCGCAAGTTCGCCGAGCGCGTCTTCGGGCCCGCCGATTCCAACGAGCTGCTGCTGGTGCACCGCGCCGTGCTCGAAGAGGTCGAAACCAAAGTCCAGACCGTGGCCCGCGGCCGCCGCGTGTTTCCTTATGCGCGTCTGGTGGTGACGCTGGCCTCCGACGATGCCGCGCGGCGGGCCGTCTACCAGGCGGCGTTCGCCGAGGCCGGCCGCCTCGAGAGCGACATTCGCC
>JADGNR010000265.1 GCA_017883415.1 Bryobacteraceae bacterium
TCCTCCTGAAAGCCACGGCCACGAAGGATCGGAATGCCTAGGGCCGCAAAGTAACGCGGAGTCACCGCGCGCCACATCACCATGCCGCCCGTTCCCTCCTCATGCCCCGGCCTGCCCGCCACGTTGAGCAAGGCGTAGAGCATCTGCGCCTCGAGTTTGCCCTCCGGAGGCGCCCAATTCGCGAGCGCCGCCTCGCGCACACCCGGGATTTTCCGCAATCGCGCTTCGAGCTCTTCGAAGAACGCCAACCGCCGCGCGGGATTCGAATATGCGCTCTGCATCAGGTTGACCCGAGCCGTAACAACGCCCTCGCTCTGCATTCCGAGCGGCTGATTCTCGAGGTTCCACAGGCTGCGGAGCAGCAGCCCCGCGCCCGCCAGTAGAATCAAGGAGAGCGAAATCTGCGCCGCCACCAGGGTCTGCCGGAACAGCGGATGCCGGCCGCCGACGGTTCCCCGTGTCCGCAGCGTCCCGGCCCGCGGATTCCGGAGCGCCGGAGCCAGTCCGACCAGCACCCCCGACCCCACCGAGGCAGCCAGCGTGAACAGCAGCACCCGCACATCGAGCGAGGCTTGCTGCAATCGCGGAATGCCTTCGGGCGCGATCGCCACAAACAGGCGCAGCAGCAGCCCGGCCAGGACACAACCCGTTCCGCCTCCCGCCAATCCGATCAGCATGCTTTCGATCAGCGCCTGGCGCGCCAGCCGTCCGCGCCCCGCGCCCAACGCCGCCCGCACCGCGTATTCCCGCTGCCGCGACACCGCACGGGCGAGCAGCAGGCTGGCCCCGTTGGCGCAGGCGATCGCGAGCACCGTCAGCACCGCACCGAACAGAATCCACGAGGCCAGCCGCGCCTCCTGGACTTGCCGGTCGCGGAGCGGCCGCACGCGAAGCTTGATCTCTTTCCAGAACTCGGGAGAAACGCCGAGCTCGAGCGCCCTCTGAAACAGCGGCTGCAACGCCGCGGCAGCCCGCTCCGGCGTCACTCCGGGCTGCAGACGCCCGACGGTGGACAGCAGCATCGCCTTTCGCCGCGTGCGCTGCTCCGCACGATCGAGCGCCAGCGGGACCAGCACATCGGCGCGCGCCAGCGTCGGCAGTTCAAATTGCGGCGGCAGCACGCCGATAATCGTCGCCATCTGCCCATCCAGAGGCAACGCCTTGCCGATCACGCGGGGATCGCCCGCGAAGCGGCTGTGCCACAGGCCATACGAAATCATCGCGACCCGCGGTGCGTGCGGCTGATCCTCGCCGGCGGTGATGTTGCGGCCCAACAACGGTTGGATTCCGAGGGTCGGCAGAAGGTAGGAGTCGACCTGAGCGCAACGCAGGCCTGCCGGATTCTCACCCGTGTACGCGCAATCGCTCTCCCCTAACCAGGCGCCCAGCGACTGGAACGGCGTCTTCGCTTCGTGCCAGTCCAGGTAGTCGTAGCCCATCGTGAATTCGTCGGGCGCGATGGGCGCCGTCATCCCGAAAGAGACCAGGCGGTCATCCTGCGGGTACGGAAGGCTCCGGAACAGAATGCGGTCCACCACGCTGAACACCGCCGTAGCCGGCCCGACTCCCAGCGCTACCGCGACCACCGCCGCCAGAGCGAACAGCGGAGCCCGCCGGAACTCGCGCACGGCGAACCGTACCTCCTGCACCAGAGTGTCGATGGGGCGCAAAAAGGACATACGGATCTTCATACCGTTAGAAACCGCCGCCCAGCCGGATGTTCCAGGAGAGCATTTGGATCAACGCCATGGGCGACGCCGTGTTCGGTCGCCACGGGATGGACGTCGCCGCGGGAGGTCACTACGCCGGCGCCGGGTTGCAGCCCCGCGCCCCAATACCAGGAAACAGATAATAGGCTCCGCAATTCGTTTAAGTGGATTATACTGTAATACCGAAAGGATGGTTCCCGATGATGCAACCGCCCGTTCTGCGCGTTTGGGCGTTCGATGGGAAGCCGGCCCGGAAGCTTCGGTGGACGATCTTCGCTTTGCCGCTTGGCATCACGTTCGGCTTGATGCCGCAACTGGCGCGCGGGCAGCCGGGTTGCTATGAGAGCTGCCAGAGCCTGTGCAGCAGCCGTCCTTATTATGTCAAAGAGGAATGCGTCGACAACTGCGCCCGCAGCTGCAAACAAGAGCCACCTAAGCCCTACGGCGCCATCGCCTTTGGCCCGACCGGAGCCGAGGCGATCTCCTGGGGCAAGGAGACGCAGGAGGAGGCCGATGGGGACGCCCTCGCCTCCTGCGGCAAACGCGGGACGAACTGCAAGACCGTGTTCCGATACCAGTACACGTGTGCCGCGTTGGCGGTAGCGACCGGCACCCAGCATTATGAGGCGGCGACGGGCTACAGCGAGAAGGACGCAGAAGCGAATGCCACGTCTCGATGCCAGCAGAAGTGGGGCAAGTGTCTGACTAACCTCTCCGCGTGTTCGGCGCGCGGCGCGGGTAGGGCCTATCCGCCGGCGCCGCCCAAAGCGATATCCTGGGGCGCCATCGCCTACAGCACGGCGGATATGGGCGCTGGATGGTCGATGGGCAAGGGCGATCGGCCCAGCGCGGAGAAAGATGCCATGAACACCTGTTCCCAGCGCGGCCGGGCTTGCGTTGTGCGGGCCGCCTTTAACAAGCAGTGCGGGGCTCTTGCGGCGGATCGGGATTTCGCCGGTTCGGGAGTCTCCACGGATCAAAGAGAGGCGCAGCGAAAAGCGATTGATGAGTGCACCAAGGCCGGTGGTACCAGATGCGTCCTACACATTGCCTTTTGCTCCTTTTGACGGTTGCGCATCCAGTTTTCCGGCATGGCTGTGACTTCTTGCTTCTGGAATCGCGACGATCTCGAATTCGGGTCTACTGCCATGAACAGGATCGGATTGACTGTGGCCGTCGTCCTTGCCTCTATGGGTCCGGCTTGCCGGCCGTGGCATGACACGGCACCCGTGCGGATTTCGGCGATCGAGCTTCACACGGCATTCATGGCGGATGCCAAAGCCGCGGAGAAGCGCTGGTCGTCGAAGACGCTGCTCCTTACGGGGGATGTCGCGATCGCCAAGGGGAGAACAAGGGGACGGACGATGAACGGAGAGGTGATGGTGCCAGCGCAGGTTTACCTCCGCACGGAACTGGACCACTCGGCCAGCGACATCAAGTATGTGGTCGTTGACGGCAATTTCGATGTTCCTCAAGCGGGTGGCGGCTTGGGTCTGGATGGAAGGATCGCTATCGGCAAACCGCTGACCGTGGAATGCAGATCGGCGAGGTTTCGATGGACGTCTCCCGGGCTGTATCTTTCCGATTGCAGTATTGCAGAGTTCTGAGAGGGAAGGCCCGCCGCGGCTGTAGCCCACCTCGTTCAAGTCGGCTTGTGCCGCGTCGTGAGGAGGCCCGTCTTGCTGCCGATGAGATCGTCCTTTCTCCGGAGCGGCCGACGAACAGATTATTCCCGACAAGCCGGCATCGGCCGCCGACGGCCGCGAAACAGCCCCCTACACGGGCACGGTCGAGCGGTCGGCGCCCAGCAGTTTGCTTTTCACGGCGAACTCCTCCAGCTCGGCGCGAAACTTGGGATCGGCGATGGGGATGAGCGCTTCCACGCGCTGGCGCAGCGTCTTGCCGTGGAGGTAGGCGACGCCGTGTTCGGTCACCACGTAGTGGACGTCGCCGCGGGAGGTCACGACGCCGGCGCCGGGTTGCAGCCGGGGAACGATGCGCGATACGGCGCCATTTTTGGCGGTGGAGGGCAGCGCGATGATGGGCACGCCGCCTTTGGAGCGCGCGGAGCCGCGCAGGAAATCCACCTGGCCGCCGATGCCGCTGTACATGGCCTGGCCCATGGAATCGGAGCACACCTGCCCGGTGAGATCCACTTCGATGGCCGCGTTGATGGCCACCATGCCGTGGTTCTGCGCGATGATGAACGGATCGTTGCAATAGGCGGTGGGGTGGAACTCGAAGATGGGGTTGTTGTCGATGAAATCGAACAGCGGCTTGGTGCCGAGCACGAACGCGGTGATCACCTTGTTGGGATGGAGGCTCTTGCGCTCGCCGTTGATGACGCCGGCTTTGATCAGCTCGATGGCGCCGTCGGGGACCATTTCGGAATGGATCCCGAGATCCTTGTGATTGCCCAGCAGGGCGAGCGTGGCATCGGGGATGCCGCCGATGCCGGTCTGAATGGTGGCGCCGTCGGGAATCAGGCCGGCGATATTGCGGGCGATGGCGCGATGCTGGTCCGTGATCTGGTGCCGGGGGTATTCGGAGAGCGGGTGAGAGGTCTCGATGAACGCATCCACACGGCTCACGTGCAGAAACGAGTCGCCCAAAGTGCGCGGCATCTGGTCGTTGATTTCGACGAGGACGTGGCGGGCCACCTGCGCGACGGTAAGCGAGAGATCGATGGACGGGCCGAGGCTCATGTAGCCGTAGGGGTCGGGTGGGGTGCATTGCAGCAGGGCGACATCGAGGGGGAGGGCGCCCGACCGGAACAGCTCTTCGATTTCGCCCAGGAAAATGGGGGTGTAATCGGCGCGGCCTTCCTGTACGGCGCGCCGCACGTTGCCGCCGATGAACAGCGCGTTGACGCGGAAGTGGCCTTCGTATTCCGGCAGGCTATAGTCGGCGATCCCCATGGTGGCCATGTGGGTGACCTCGACGTCCTGGAGCGCCTGGCCGCGGCGGGTCAGGGCCTTTACCAGCTCGATGGGTTCGGCGCAGCCGTTATGGATATAGACCCGCTGGCCGGACTGGACCACGGCGAGGGCCTCATCGGCGGAGGTAATGCGGGAACGGTAGTCGTTGGTCACGGGCGCCTCCCTTCGAGCGTATAGACGCCATGCTGCAGGTCGGGACATTCGGCGATGGCCTCGGCCGTGCCGACATGGGCGAGCTTGAGCAGGTAGGGCAGCATGGCCTGGGCAATGGCGACGCTGGAGGAACGCCCCAGATCGGCGGTGAAATTGGGCACGCAGAAATGGGTCACGCCGTGGTAGACGAAGGTGGGTTCGGCGATGGTGGTGGGCCGGCTGGTTTCGAAGCAGCCGCCCTGATCGATGGAAACGTCGATGAGGGCCGAGCCCGGCTTCATGCTCTCGACCATGGCCCGGGTGACGACGTGCGGCGAGCGGGTACCGGCCACCAGGACCGCGCCGATGACCACGTCGGCGCCGGCCACGGCCTCGGCGATCGCTTCCTCGTCGGCGAGACAGGTCTCGACGCCGCGCACGTGCTCCAGGATGCGGCGCAGGCGGCTCGGCTGGTTATCGAACGCGGTAACGCGGGCGCCGCTGGCCACGGCGGTTCGCGCCGCCGCCGAGCCGACCGCTCCCGCGCCCAGGATCACCATCCGGGCGGGCGGAACTCCCGGCGTGCCGCCGAGCAGGATGCCGCGGCCGCCGGAACTGGAGCGCAGCAGATGCGCGGCAATGGGGACGGTCATCTGTCCGGCGATCTCGCTGATGGCCGCCAGCACCGGCAGCCGGCCGTTGGCCAGTTGGATGATCTCGGAGCCGATGGCGGTGAGGCAGCGCCCGGCCAGGGCGTCCAGCAGGCCGCGGTCGGCCACGGCCATATGGTAGAAAGCCATCAACGCCATGCCCGGGCGGCACAGATTCAGCTCCTGCGCGGTAGGCCGCGCGATCTTGGCCACCAGGGCGGCGCGCTGGAGCACTTCGGCCGGCGAGTAGGCGATCTGGGCGCCGGCGCGCAGGTATTCCGTGTCGCGGAACATGGCGCCATCGCCCGCGCCGGATTCGACCCAAACGGTATGACCGTCGCCGGCGAGCCGCCGTACCACGGCCGGCGTTAGTCCAACGCGGCGGTCGAACGCACCGCGCTCCCGAATGACCCCTATATCCATACCAGGCTCTCCTACGGGCTAATTGTGGCTCGCCCCAACCGGGGTGTAGGCGTCGAGCAACTGCACGCGGATGGCGTGCAGACGCTCGGACATGACCGTCAAGATGGCGCGCATGAACCAGAATCCGAAGACGTAGTCCTCCTGGCAGGCATGGCCCAGGCGGGCGCCATCAAACGCCAGGGCGTAGACCTCTTCGAGCGCGCGCGCTTGAAACTGCTTGCCATTATCGCCGGTGACCGACGACCAGCCCAGCACTTCGCCGGCGACCAGGGTGGCCACCCGGACGGGATGTCCCGGGGAGACGACTTCCAGCGCCACATTGCCGGAAATCAGCAGGTAGAAGAAGCTGGAATGATCGCCTTCATGGAAGATCAACTCTCCCGGCTCGAAGTGCGCTTCGCTGGCCATGGCGGCCAGGCGGGCGAGGTGATCGGGCCAGAAGCCCTTGGTAAATGGATGCTCTTGCAGGACGGCGGTGATGGTCTCGATACTCATGGACACCTCAGTGGGGTGGTGGTGTATAACAATGCTACACCTTCTATAATCGGACCTTTTTGGTGGAAATGCAAGGGGGCACGATGCGACTGGCGGGCGGCGGGCCAATTCGGAGGAGCAGCGCCTGGCGGCCGCGCCCTATAATCGCCCTATGCACATTTCACGCCGGGGATTCCTGGGCATGTCCGCTTTGCTTCTGCCGGGGTGCGCGGAGCGCAGAAATCCGGCGGCGAGCGGGCCGCGTGGAACGGAGAGCGTCCCGCGCCTGGCACGCGTGCGCGTAGCGCCGGATCGCGTCATCCGCACCATCGCCGGGCTGCGGCCCTTCCGGCCCTCGGGGTTCGTCGTGCGCGGAGAGAAGGCCGGCGACAAGGTGGTCATTCACAACTACGGGCACGGCGGGGCCGGCATCACGCTCTCCTGGGGCACGGCGCAACTGGCCGTCGCGGAGGGGGCCAAGAGCGGGCTGCGGGATTGCGCCGTGATCGGCTGCGGGGTGGTGGGCCTTTCAACGGCGCGCCTGCTCCAGCAGCGCGGGTACAACCCGGTGATTTACGCCAAAGCGACCCCGCCCGACACCACGTCGAACGTGGCCGGCGGCCTGTGGGAGCCGGTCTCGGTATTCGACGAGGCGCGCGTCACGCCGGAATTCCGCCGGCAATTCGGGGAGGCGGCGCGCTTCGCGTTTCGCCGCTACCAGTCGCTGGCGGGCGATGCGTACGGCGTACGCTGGCTACCGCTGTACAGGCTGTCGCGCCACGACGCCATCGGGCCGCCGCCGGCGGAGAGCCCGGCGAGCGACATCGAGGCGCTCTATCCGGAGACGAAGCAACTCGCCCGCGGTGAGCACCCGTTCGACGTGCCGTACGCGGAGCGGCGGTATACCATGCTCATCGAGCCGGCAACGTACTTGAACGCCCTGATGCGGGACTTCCTCGTGAACGGCGGCCGGATCGCGATTCGCGAATTCGGCGATGCCGCAGCGGTGATGGCGCTCGGCGAGAAGCTGATCTTCAACTGCACGGGGCTGGGCGCGCGCGGGCTGTTCGGCGACGCGGAGCTGACGCCCATCAAGGGCCAGCTTGCGGTCCTGCTGCCGCAGCCGGAGGTGGACTACATGACCATCGGTCCCGGCGGCATCTACATGTTTCCGCGGCGCGACGGGGTGCTGCTGGGCGGCAGCTTCGAGCGCGGCGTGGAGAATACCGAACCCGATCCGGCAACGACGGAGCGGATTCTGCGGCAGAACGGAGCGCTGTTCGCGGGGATGCGCGGGTGATCCCGCCATAGCGCCACAGCGCCTGACCTCGCGCTCCGAATGGAATGTGTGGTGGTAGGGAGGTAAGCTGAAGTCGGAGCTTCCCATGGACAGCCAACGTCAACAGCCTTCCGGCCAAAGCCGGCAACTTGCGTTGGAGCGGCTCCGCGCCGGCATCGCGCAGATGCGCTTCTTTCTGTCCGGACCTCTTCCCGCTCGTGACGAACTGCATGACCGCATTTGACACCAGCGTTCTTATCTACAGTTGCGATCACACCGACGCCCGCAGGCAGCAGCGTGCATTTGACCTTCTCGCAGACACTCAGGATGGTGTATTGCTCTGGCAGGTTGCGGTCGAATTCGTCGCAGCATCCCGGAAACTGGCATCACAGGGTTTTACGCCCTCATAGGCCTGGGAACGACTTCATGAATTCAGGAACGTGTTGCAACTCGTAGTTCCATCGCCGAAGGTTT
>JADGNR010000557.1 GCA_017883415.1 Bryobacteraceae bacterium
GCGAAAGTCGCGATCTTCGCTTGCAGCAAGTCCTGGCAGGTCTCAATCAGCATCACATCGACGCCGCCCTCAATCAGTGCCAGGGCCTGCTCTTCGTACGACTCGGCCATCCCGTCCCAGCCAATGTGGCCGAGCGATGGCAATTTTGTAGTAGGTCCCATGGATCCGGCTACAAAGCGGGGATGGTCGGGAGTGGAAAATTGATCCGCTACTTCGCGCGCGAGCTTCGCCGCCGCCAGATTGATCTCGCGCACCTTGTCGCGCAGTTCAAACTCGCCGAGAACCAGACCCGTGCCGATCAAAGTGGCGGCGTTGCGGGCCACCGACGCCAACACCTGCGCCTGGGTTGCGCCGATGGCCATACGGATGCCGATCTCGCGGGTACGGCGCGAGACCGCGTAGGCCATCACGCCGTAAATTCCCGTGGCGGAGAGCAGCAGCGCCAGCATCCCAAACGCACTCAGCATAATCGCGGCGATGCGGGGCGCGAAGAAAGTCCACGCCAGTTGATCCTCCACGCTGCCGGTGGCGAACAGCGCGAGCGAGGGATCGATTTCGCGCACTGCGCCGCGGATTGGCCCCACGGCAGACTCGGGGGGAATCATTCGCGTGCGAGCCAGCAAGCAAACCTTCGGTTGATACGAGATTTCCAGCGGCGTCCAGAAGGCCGCCCGGGACTGTTCGTTCAGATTGTAATATTTCCCGGTCTCCACCACGCCCACAATCTCGATCGGCTTCTCCGTGGGGCTGGTGGAGAAGCGGCGTCCCAGCGGGTTGCTCCCATCCAGCAATCGCGCCGCAAATGCGCTATTCACAATGGCCACCCGCGGGCCGCCCTGCCGGTCCCTGGCGTCGAAGTCGCGGCCGGAAATCAAGCGCGTTCGCATGGTGTGGAAATAATCGGGGCTGGCCGTAAAGGCGTAGGCGCTGGGCACGTCGGCGGCGCGTTTGGGAACGGGCTGGCCTTCGATATAGACCGAATTCCAGGGGACGGTCAAGGTTAGCGGGATATTGTCCACCAGGGCGGCCGATTCCACTCCCGGCAGTTGCCGGACCTTTTCGAGCATGCGCCGCTGGAACTCACGGCCGCGCGGCTCGTCATAGCCTTGCATGTTCAAATCGAAAGAGACGGTGGCGAGACCATGGGATTCAAAGCCGACCGGCGCGTCCAGCGACCGCCGCAAACTCTTGACCACCAGCACCGAACAGAAAAGCAGCAGCACGGACATCGAGACCTGGGCGGCCACCATATAATCGCGCAAATGCCAGTAACGGAATCGCCCGGTGGCGGCTTCATTCTTCAATGCCGGGACCAGGTCCGTTTTGGTCGCCTGCAAAGCCGGCAGCAGACCGAATAACAGCGCCGTGACGGTGGCCACCACCAGGGCGAACAGGAACACGCGAAGATCCGCGGGAGCGCTGACCATCAGCGGGAGATCCACCGGCGGATGCCACGCCGCGAGCGCGCTGGTAATCCAGAGAGCCAACAGCGCGCCCGCGGCGCCGCCCAGCAGAGCGACTATGAGATTCTCGGTCAGCAGTTGCCGGATCCGCACGCCTCGTCCCGCGCCGAGAGCAAGACGGATCGCGGTTTCCTTGCGTTTGTCGCCGGCGCGGGCAAGCAACATACTGGCCAGGTTGGTGCAGGCGGCCAATAACACCAGACACGAAACGCCGAACATCGCCGCGACGAACCCGATGATGGGACCGCGCAGGAACGCTCCCGCCAACCCCGGAGGACTGAGCGCGATCTTCATACCGCCGTCGTCCTGCGGGTATTCCTCCGCCAATTGGCGTCCGATCCCGTTGAGAGCCGACTCGGCCTGCGCCATGCCGATCCCTGGCTTCAAACGCCCCACGGCGAAGAAGCCGCGGTGGGACCGGTGGTCCAACTCGTCGCGGCCGCCCTCCAACTCTTTGTCCATGGCCATGGAGAAGTAAACGTCCGGAGCAAAGAACAGCTCGGTACCGAAGAACCCTTTCGGAGCTACGCCCAACACCGTGAACTCCCGGCCGTTCACTTGCACCTTAGCGCCAACAATATTGGGGTCTCCTCCAAAGCGCTTTTGCCAACCGGTGTAGCTCAGAACCATTACCGGATGGCCGCCGCGGACCTTGTCGTCCTCCGGCTGGAGCAGGCGGCCGGCCAGCGGTTTGACTCCCAGCACCTCGAAGTAATTCCCGGTCACGGTAAAGCCCCACATCCGCTGGCTGTCACCCTTTTGCCCCACGCTCGCCGGGACAAAGCCGATGGCAGCCAACCCCGTCAGCACGGTATTGCGGTCGCGAAAATCGCGGTAGTCCGGGTACGAGACCAGAGGGAGGGTGTTACCGCCCACGTTCTCGTTGAGAGAGACCACCTCCGAGCCGCGCTCCACGCCGGGTAAAGGCCGCAAGAGAATCGCGTTGATCACGCTGAAGATAAATGCGTTTGCGCCGATACCGAGGGCCAGCGAGAGCACGGCCATGGCAGCGAACAGCGGGCTCCTGCGCAAGGTGCGCCATCCATAGCGAAGATCCTGGCCGAGCCGTTCGAGCGATGTCCAGCCCCACATTTCGCGAATGCCCTCCTTGAGCAGCGGCACATTTCCGAAATCGCGGCGGCTGGCCCATTCGGATTCCTGGCGCGTGGCGCCCGAGCGAACTCGCTCTTCGGCGTCCAGCGCCAGATCGTGGGCGATCTCGTCGTCGAGATCGGTCTCGCGCCGCTTCCGCCGCCAAAACTCCCACCGCATCATGACTCTCCCCTCACGCCGGACGCATCACCCGCGCGATCGTCCGGACCAGCAGCTTCCACTTCGACTGCTCAGCCACCAGCTGCTTTCTCCCCGCCGCGGTGAGCCGGTAATACTTCGCGCGCCGGTTCAGATCCGAAGCCTTCCATTCCGACGCGATCAGGCCCCGCGCCTCCAGCCGGTGCAGCGCGGGGTATAACGACCCGCGCTCGATGAGCAGCAGCTCCGCGGAGTTCTGCCGGATGGCCTGGCCGACCCCGTGCCCATGCTGCGGTCCCCACTGGAGAGTCCGCAAAACCAGCATGTCGAGCGTGCCCTGGAGCAGCTCGATACGATTTTCACCAGCGGTTTTGTGAGGCATTGCGACTAGAAGACATTCTAGTACAAGATTCGTCTTGTGTCTACTAGAATGTCTGCTAGTGTACGAAGCCGGACACGGAGCGGGCCAGGCGGGTAATGCAGTTCACCGAACAGGACGGAATGAGCGGGCCATTTTTGCGGTGGC
>JADGNR010000558.1 GCA_017883415.1 Bryobacteraceae bacterium
ACGGGCGCGGCGCACCTGCTGGCCGGCGGAAGAGGGGGGTCGTGGACTGGGACCGGGCCGAGTTACACCTGCCCGGTAGGAACCCACCGTGGATTCGCCCAGCAGGCCGGCGAGCGGACGCTCCAGCATCGTGTCGCCCGAACTGTGCTGGGCCAGGAGCGATCCGACCTCGCGGCGCAGTTCTTCATCCCCCGCGCACGCGGCTTCGAGAAACGCACCCCGCTCGTCCGGCCCGCGCTCCCAAGCCGGGTGGTACAACTCCTCGATTTTCTCCCAGCGCTCTGGACTCATTCCGCTGCGCTCGTAAAACGTCTTTCATACTGGCGGAACCGAATAGAGGGGAATAGATCGCGTACTACGGCCCGTATTCCTATGTCGGGCTGGCGTTGGCCGCGATTGGCGGCATGGCAATCGCCCTCAAGTCCGTGCCCCGGCCGCGCTGACGCGCTCCGCGGCCTGCGCTGAAGCCCCACTACCGCCGAAGCCTCAATGGTGCCGCGGTGTTATGATCGCTTAGATTCCCGTGGCGCCATGACTCCTCAGCGATGGAAACAAATTGAGCAACTCTATCATGACGCCCGCGAGCGGGACCCCGAGGAACGCAGCGCCTTTCTGGCAGATGCCTGCCGCGGCGACCAGGAACTGCATCGCGAACTGCTCTCCCTGCTGGGCCGGTCTTCAGGCGACGGCCTGCTGGATCGGCCGGCATGGGAAGCAGTTCCCAGCATGCTCGAGACCGCGACCGGGACACAAGTACCCCCCGGAACACAGTTTGGGCCGTACCGGATCGAGGGCCTTTTAGGCGCAGGCGGTATGGGCCAGGTCTACCGGGCCCACGATACCCGTCTCGACCGTACGGTCGCTATAAAAGTGCTTCCGAGCGAACGGCCGGCAGACGCCGGCCGGAGGCTCCGCTTCCTTCAGGAGGCCCGTGCGGCATCCGCGTTGAACCACCCCAACATTGTCGTGCTTCACGATATATCGAGCGACCACGGTACCGACTTCCTGGTTCTCGAATACGTGCCCGGCAAGACCCTGGCGCAGTTGATTTCCACCAATGCACTGCCGCTCGCGAGCGCGCTGGACGTTGCCATGCAGATGGCCAACGCCCTCGCGGCGGCGCATGGGGCCGGCATCGTACATCGCGATATCAAGCCGGCGAATGTCATCGTCACACCGGAGGCGCAGGTCAAGATTCTCGACTTCGGCCTGGCCAAGCTGCAACCCTCCGCCGCCATGGCAGCACCGCAAATGGCGCACACCGCGACGGGAATGGTGATGGGCACCCCCGCCTATATGTCCCCGGAACAGGCGGCGGGGCGCGAGGTGGACCATCGCACCGACATCTTTTCGCTGGGCGTCGTACTGTATGAAATGCTCATGGGAGTGCGGCCGTTCCGCGGCGCATCCCAGGTGGAGATGCTGCACGCCATCCTCGAGTCTCCGGCGCAGCCGCTGGCGCTCGCAAACCCGGACGCGGCGCCGGAGTTGGACGAGATTCTGGGCAAGGCTCTGGCCAAAGATCCGCGCGAGCGATATCGGCATGCGGGCGATTTTGAGCTCGACCTGCGGCGCCTCGCGCGCGCCTGGAAGGCGAAGGAGTTGCCCAGCCAGCGGGCCGGTGCGCCGGCCGCCCGGCCGCTTGCCCGCCGCAGCCTTGCGGGTCTGGCCGTTGGCATGGTGTTGGCGGCGGTCGCCGGGGCAACTCTCACCTGGTGGCTCAAGCCGGAACATCCGCGGCGCGGGCCCGTCCTCACCCGCCTCACGATGGATTCCGGCCTGACCACCGATCCGACGCTCTCGCGTGACGGGAAATGGCTGGCTTACGCCTCGGACCGCGCCGGCAAGGGCAATCTCGACATTTGGCTGCAGCAGATGCCGAACGGCGAACCCATCCCGCTTACTCACTTTGATGTGGATGAGCATGAACCCTCGTTCTCTCCCGATGGCCGGCTCATTGCATTCCGCTCGGAGCGCGACCAGGGTGGGATTTATGTCGTACCCACACTCGGGGGTGAGGCCCATCGCATTGCCGATCGCGGCAGGCGGCCGCACTTCTCTCCCGACGGCGCCCAGATCGCCTACTGGGTGGGGCACGACCATGTAATCGTCGCCCCCGGTTCGCAATCCCTGTACGTGGTTCCGGCAGGCGGCGGTACTCCCAGGGCCATTCATCCCGAGTTCTCGGTTGCCCGTTCGCCGGTCTGGTCGCCCGATGGCAAACGGCTCTTGTTTCGTGGGGCCCAGGCTGCCCGCAGCAGCGTGGACTGGTGGGTTGCGTCTCTTTCCGACGGCCGGGTAACACCATTGAACTTCCGCCAATTCCTGCCGGAACAGGATCAGGACTTACCCATCGCCGCCGAGTGGATGAGCGATCAGAAGGTCCTTTTCACGGCAAGCCTCGGGGACAGCGTCAATACCTGGACCATTCCCATCGCTGCTGACGGAAGCCGGCTGATCGGATCTCCCGAAAGACTGATGAGTGGCCCCGGCGTGGAAACCGCCCCGTCGAAGCAAGACACGAAACTCGTTTTTGCGGCACAAATCCAGAATGTGGCGCTCTGGAGTCTGCCAGCACGGGCGAACGCGGGCGAAGTGCTGGGGAAACCCGAACGCCTCACGCACGAGGAGGGGCTGAGTTTCTACCCGTGGTTTTCGGCGAACGGCAGGCGTATGGTGTTCCAGTCCGACCGGGGCGGACATTTCGCGACGTGGCTGAAGGATTTCGACAGCGCCAGGGAATTCGATCTGACTTTCGGAATGACCAGCGGCATAGTACTCCCCTTTCTCTCCGCGGACGGGCGGAAGGCAATCTATTCGGTAGCCGAGAATCAAGAGCGCATACTCTATTGGAACTCGATTGGAAGCGATGGCACTCCCGGGACGCCGCGCAGGATTTGCAGCGATTGCAAGAACATGTGGACGGCTTCCGCGGATGCCTCCAGGATCATTATCGATCCGTACTTTCGGCAGGAATCCGTGTATGCTCTCAACACGGCCAACGGAGAAAGGAAACCGCTTCTGACATCGAGTAACCGGTTCCTCTCGAGGGTTCGCCTGTCTCCCGATGGCAAGTGGCTGGCCTTCACGGAACGTTCAGGCGGCTTTTACTCGGTCTGGGTGGCGCCCTACCGCGAGAGCCCTCCGGTCCGCGAGGACGAGTGGGTCGCGGTCACCGACGGCCGCCTCGTGAGCCGGCTGCCGCAGTGGTCGCCGGACGGACGCCTGCTCTACTTTTAC
>JADGNR010000266.1 GCA_017883415.1 Bryobacteraceae bacterium
TGCCCCACGCGAACAGCAGGAGGATGTTGAGCATCGACATGCCCAGGACGCAGAGATACAGCAGCATGGCGCCCAGCCACTTGCCCAGGATGATGTCCAGATCCTTCACCGGCGAGGTAAGCAGCAGCTCGATGGTGCCGGTGCGCTTCTCCTCGGCGACCAGCCGCATGGTGATCATGGGAATCAGGAACAGCGCGATGGTCGAGGCGAAGCCCAGCAGCGGGCGGACGATCTGCTCGTTGACGTTCATGGGCTGCTGCTGGCCCATCATCTGCGACTGGAGGCTGAAGCGGACGAAGTCGCGCGAGGCGGTATAAAAACCGAAACCGAAGATCAGCGCGAACAACGCCATCACCGCGTAAGCGATGGGCGAAGCGAAGTAACTCTTGAGTTCCTTGCGGCAGATGAGGAGAGCGTTGGTCACTTTTGGGCTCCTTCCTTTTCCGTCTCATTCCCCGCAGGGTCGGTCTGCTCGGCGGCGGTGAGCTGGAGGAAAATATCTTCCAGGCTGATGCCGACGGCGCGCAGCTCGCTGAGATTCCAGCCGGCGTTCACCACCGTGCGCGCCACCTCGGCGCGAATGTGCCGGCCCTGCAGGCTCTCGATTTCGAAGGTGAGGCGCCCGTTCTTGGAGTCCTTCATCAGGACGCGGCTGACCCCGGAGACCTGCTCGAGGCGCTGCTGCACCTCGGTGGGGTTGGGGCGCCCGTCGGCGGCTTCCACTTCCACCGCCACCGCTTCGGAGCCGCGCAGCCGGTTGGTGAGGTTGGCCACCGAATCGATCGCCACCAGCTTGCCGGCGTTGATGATGATGACCCGCTCGCAGGAATGCTCCACTTCCGACAGGATGTGGGTGCTGAGGATGATGGTGTGCTCCCCGGCCAGGGCGCGCAGCAGCTCGCGGATTTCGATGATCTGCTTGGGGTCGAGCCCGGATGTCGGCTCGTCCAGAATCAACACATCGGGATTGTGAATGATGGCCTGCGCCAGGCCCACGCGCTGGCGGTAGCCCTTGGAGAGCTTGCCGATCAACTTGTCGCGCACCTCGCCCACGGCGCAGCGGCCCACCACCTCGTCCACGCGGCGGCCGATATCGCTCGCGGAGATGCCCTTCAGCCGGCCGACAAACCGCAAGTACTCGCGAACCTCCATCTCGGGATAGAGGGGCGGCGTTTCCGGCAGGTAGCCGATGCGCCGCTTGACTTCGAGCGGATGCTCCTGCACGTCGAAACCGGCGACGCTGGCGGTGCCCGAAGTGGGCGGAAGAAAGCACGTCAGGACGCGCATGGTGGTGGTTTTCCCCGCGCCGTTGGGGCCGAGAAAGCCCACGATCTGCCCCTTGTCGACCTCGAAGGAGATGTTGTCGACAGCGACCGTGCGAGCGTACCGCTTGGTTAGACCTTCAACCTTGATCATATTGATATGTCCCAGACAAGAGCAGACGTGACGATGTTGCCATTTGGGCGCATGCGGGCGCGTGAAGTAGGCGCCGAAACGGAAATACCCTCTGAAGTTTCATGATACGGACGCCGGGGAAGTCTTGTCAAACTTTGTGACCCTGGGCGCGCGTGGGCAGGGCAAGCGCGCGAGGATCTCGGCATTGGAATCGCGGACGGCGGCGAGCGCGGGTGGGGCGGACCCCCCTGGTCCGGGCCCAGAGGGCACCCCGGCCGGCTCTTCCGGGCCGGGCGAAGAGCGGGTCCAGGGGGTCCGCCCCACGGCTTACAATGAAGGAATGATCCGTTTCCCGATGCTTGTCCTGTTTGCCACGCTGTCGTTTGCGCAGACTGCCGGCGGTCCGCCGGATACGCCGCCGGCCGACGTGGACCAGGCGCTGCGCGCGCGCATCCATGAATTCTATGCACTCCTGGCGAAGCGCGACTTCCGCCGGGCCGAAGCCTACGTCGCCGAGAATACCAGGGACAATTACTATAACAATGCCAAGCCCAAGATCCTCAAGTTCGAGATCTCGAGCATCGAATACGCGGACCATTTCACGCGGGCCAAGGCGACCCTGAAGTGCGATGTGGCGATCGACGATCCCGCATTTCCGGTCCGATCCATGAGCTTTCCCATTCCCAGCGCCTGGAAACTGGAAGAGGGCGAATGGCGTTGGTACCTGGAACGAGTCGAGTCCTGGAGCACGCCCTTTGGCGTGATGAAGCCCTCCGCCCCGTCGGGACCGCCGGCGGAGCCGCCCAAAATCTCCTACGACGTCGCGTTCGGAAAAGTGAAAGTCGACAAGCAGGCGGTTACGCTGAAACCCGGCGAATCCGCACAGGTTACCCTGACCAACACCGCGCCGGGAACCATGAAGCTCGGCGTGTCCGGCGGACCCGCTGGCATTCAGGCTCACTTCAACCGCACGGAAGTGAACAGCCAGGAAAAGGCCGTGCTGACGCTGCGGGCGGGCAAGGGCGCAACCAGTGGAGCGCTCGTCATCGCGATTGAGCCGACCAACGAGACCATTCGGATCGGCGTCGTGGTCCAGTGACCGGCGCCGCTACTTCCCGGCGGAGGCGGGCGCGGGCGGCTTGCCCAGAAACGCGGGGTTGGGGAACTCCACCTTGGTGGCGGTGTTCATCTGGCGCATCCACAGCATGCCGCGGTCCTGCCGCAACTGCTGGAAGATGGCGTCGCGCACTTGCGCGAGCGGGCTGACCACCACCTGCTCGGCGCGCAGCAGGTAGAACCCGTTGGGCTGGCGCACCGGTTCGCTGACCTCGCCCTGCTTCAAGGCGAACACCACGGCGCGAAAGGCATCGGGGATGTTATCGCTGGGGCGGAAGGTGGATAAGTCGCCGTCCCTGGCTTTGGACGTTTCGTCGTCGGAATTCTCCCGCACCAGTTTCACGAAATCGGCCCCGCCGCGAATCTCGGCCAGCAGTTTCCCGGCCTTGGCCCGCGCCTCGTCTTCGGTCACCACTCGTTTCGCCTTGGCACTGCTGCTGTTCTGCGACGCCGCGGCGCTGCTGAAGGCGATGTAGATGGCTTTGATCTTGACCTCTTTGTAATTCTCCAGGTGGGCGTCGTAGTATTTGGCGATCTCCTCGGAGGGCACCGTGGCCGAGCTCAAAGCGGTACCGACCTTGGCCTGCATCAGCACGATGGCGCGGTTGAACGCGATGGCCTCTTTGTAAGGGCTCTGCTGATCCAGCTTCTCCTTTTCCGCCTCCTGGGACAACCTGCGCATCATGGCGTAGTAGCGCAGAAACTGCTCGCGGCTCTGCTGCGCCATCTGCTGGTACTGGGGCGGCAGGATGGCGTAGAGGCTGCGAAACTCCGCCACGGTGAGCCGGGCGCCATCCTCGAAGACGGCAATGACGGTGTCGTCCGGCAGGTCGGGAGCCCCCGGTGCGGCGGGCGGCGCCGGCGCGGTCTGGGCCCAGGCAACGCCCAGGCAAACGAATCCAAACAGGGTGAGAGCTTTCATGACGGGATCGGCGTTTCCCTTCAGTCTATCACGGCAGAATCAGCGGGCCTGGCGCGGCGGCGCGGTGTCGGAACGCGTATCGCCGCGCTTGATCTGCGCGCGCCGCCGTCCCTTCTCCAGGTTGTCCGCGGCCTTTCGCCGGGCCGCCTCGCTGGTCTGGATGTGGTTGTTCACCCCCAGCGCGCCGCCGCTTTTGGCCAGGCGCGTGGCCACGCCTTTGTGCTGGATCACATCGGTCCGGCCCTCGAGCGTGGCTACGCCGCCCTGTACCCGCACCTGGAACTTGTCGGCGTTGATTTTGGACTTGGCGAAGCGCGCGCGAATGTCCGCTTCGATCGCCGCATCGGAGCGCGCCGGCTGGGCCGCGCCTTTGGGCGCTGGCGCTCGCTGGTGGGCCGCCTGGCTGGCCGGCGCGTGGGACCCCGCGGCGGGGCGTGTCTGGCCGGCGCACGCCAGCGCTCCCACCAGCATCGCCGCGGCGAGCGTTCGCATCTCGGGCATAAAATACTGTTCTCCGAAGGCCCCGATGTTCTCAGAAATCTGTGCTAAAGTGAGGGTTTCTCAAAGCTTGTCTCGTCGCGATGCCCGAACAGATCCTGCTGCAAGGTAAAATGCTGGGCACGGAAGAGTTCCTTCTGGCCGGGCCCGCCGAAGGACGTTCTGCGCGTTCCGCCGGTGAGGATCTGCTCGCCGGACGGTCGCAATGGATCACTCTGCTGTGCGAAGTGCTGCCCCGCGCCCTGCTGGCGGAGCTGGGCCTGGCCCGCATCCTGCTGGGATCGAGCGGGGGCGGCCAGTTTCTGCTGGTGCTGCCGGGGGAGGCCCGCGCATCGGCCGAGGAGCTGCTCCAGGCGGCCGCGCGCCAGATCGCCGAGCTCAGCGCGGGGTGCGTGAAGTTGATCTGGGGCGTCACCGATAACCTGGGGGATTGGGCGGTCATCCGCAAGCGGATGAACGACGAGCTCCAGCGCCGGCGCAACGCACCGCTCGCCGAAACGGCCGGCGCGGAGGCATTCCAGCCCCTGGCGCGCGCCAACACGGGCGCGGCCGACGCCTATTTTGCCCGGGAACTGGGCGCGCGCGTGCGCGAGGCATCGCACATCGGATGGTCGCCCGACGCTCCCGGCAAGGTGACGCCGGCGGAAGGCAAGCACACCTGGAACATCACCTCCAACCTCTCGCCGGAGGGCATCATGCTGGCGCGCCACGCCGCCCCTTCCGACGACGGCAAGACCGCCGCTCCGGTGCAAACCCTGGCCCGGCGCGCGCAGGGCCGCTCCATCTGGGGCGTGTTGCGGGGCGACGTGGATAATTTCGGGCTGCGCCTCCGCCGCGTCCACTCCATCGAGGAACACGTGCCGCTGTCGGTGCTCTACAAACAGTTCTTCGCCGGCGAGCTGGAGGTGCTATGCTCGCTTCCGGAGTTCTGGCGGAAGGTCAGCATCGTCTACTCCGGCGGCGACGATTTCGCCGTCTACGGTTCCTGGGACGCGCTCATCGGCCTGGCGCGGGAGATGCAGCGGCTCTTCCACCGTTTCACGGAGGAGAACTTGAAGGAGTATCCCGGCGCCGACGGGAAGACCATTTCCATGGCCATCGCGCTGGCGCCGGAAATGTATTCTCCGCTGGCGGCGGTTTACGAGGAGGCGGGACGCAACCTGGAGCTGGCGAAATCGGCCGACCGGGACTGCATCTACCTGCTGGGCCGCATCCTGGAGTGGCGGCGCCTGGGCGACGCCGCGGAGTTGAAGGATACGGTCACGCGCCTGATCCACGATTTCCGCATGTCGCGGCAGTTTCTGTATCAACTGCGCAGCTTCTACCGCCGCGAAGCGTACGGCGGGGCGCCGTTCGGACCGGGGGAAGAGACGCAGCATACCTGGCGCTTTCAGAGGCGCTTCAACCGCATTCTGAGCGGGACCCGCGACCGTGAGTTCCAGAAGCTGCGCACCCACCTGATCAGCGAGATGGTCGGGCGCAAATCGGCGGAAGTGAAACTGCGGCCCGCGGGCCTGGTGGCCCTGGAATGGGCCAGACTGGTGACAGAGGTTTAGAACATGGCACAAGAGCAGGAGCAACGGAAGGAAAACCGTCCCCCGCGGGAAGGCCGGGGCGCGCAGGGAGCGCCGCATGGGGCGCCGCCGCGCGGCGACCGGCCGGGAGGCGACCGGCCGGGAGGCGACCGGCCGGGGGGCGACCGGGGAGAACGCGGCGATCGCGGCGACCGCCGCGGCTTCGAGCGCGGCCGCTTCGAAGGGCCGCCCGAGATCGAGCTGGAAAAGCTGATCGGCGACAGCCTGTACGTGGATAACCAGGCGCACGCCATCGTGAGCCGCATGCGCGACATGGATTCGGGCACCAAGAGCCAGTTACGGCGCCTGTACAGCGCCGTCCGGCGCGCCGTGCGCGCACCGGAAAGCGAGCGCCAGCACGAGTTCGTCATGCTGCGCGCCCGCTTGGCCTATACCATCGCGCGGCACGGGCTGCGGAGCCTGGACCAACTGGAAAAACTGCTGCTCCAGGTCACGCGCAGGAACGATATCCGCGGCTATGAACGGTTCAAGGATCTTTTCGAGGCCATCGTGGCCTACAACGAGTAAAGCATGAGCGCACATACCTCCCAAACCGAGTTGAAACTCATCGGCAAGCTGATCCTCGAAGGCGAAATGACGTGCGAAACCGGGCTGCACGTCGGAGCGGGCAAAGGATCGCTGGAAATCGGCGGATCCGACAACCCCGTGGTCAAGGACGCGTTCGGCCGGCCGTACGTGCCGGGCAGTTCGCTGCGCGGCAAGATCCGCTCGCTGCTGGAGCAGACTTCCGGCCTCGCCGTACCCGCCGAGCTGGTTTTTCTTTCGCGGCGCAAAGGGCAGGAAGTGCGCATCCACCAGAGCGACCGTCCCGACGATGAAATCTGCCTCCTGTTCGGGCGCAATCCCGGCCGCATGGAGCGGGTGCAGGGCGAGACGCTCGATACCACGCAAGCCACGCCGGCGCGCCTGGCGGTTTTCGACGCGCCGCTCGATCCGGCGAGCATCACCGCCCAGATGCGCGAGAACCTGGACGATGAGCTCACCGAAGTGAAAAGCGAGAACGCCATCGACCGCATCACCTCGCAGGCCAATCCGCGCACGCTCGAACGCGTGCCGGCGGGGGCCCGCTTCAAGACGCGCCTGGTGGTGGACGTGCTCTGCGAGGAGGATGCGCCGCTGGTGCTGCGCGTGCTCGAAGGGTTGCGGCTGCTCGAGGACGATGCCTTGGGCGGCGGCGGCTCGCGCGGCAGCGGCCGGGTGAGCTTCTCCAAGCTGCGCCTGGTGTGGCGCGGCAAGAATCACTACGCCTCCGGGGCCGCGGAAAAGGAAATCGCCGCCGCGCCTACCCTGGCCGCCATCCAGACCGCGGTCGCCGATTCCGCCTTTTCGTTCCTGCGCGAGGAGTAATGAACCCGGGACTGGTAGTCAAACTCCGTCCCTCCGGACCCTGGCGCATTGGGCCGGATTCGGGCGCCCGCAACCGCGTGGACGCGATCTACCACTCGGACTCGCTCTACGCGGCGGTCACCTCCGCCATGGCGCGTTTCGGCTGGCTGGACGAGTGGCTGGAAGCGACCGCGCGGCAGGGCGAGACGGCGGTGTGTTTCAGCTCCTGCTTTCCGTTCCTCGAAGAAACCCGCCTCATCATTCCGCCGCGGACCATCTGGCCGCCTACCTCGCCCGCCCTGATGTCGACCCACGTGCGTTGGAAGAGCGCGCGGTTCGTGCCGCTGGGCGTGGTGCAGGCCATTCTGGCGGGGAAATCGCTCGAGGCGAGCCGCTGGAGCGTGGACGGCGCCAGCCAATGCCTGGTGCCCGCCGGCAGCCCCGGCCCGTTCCGCATCGGCGTGCGCACGTCGGCCGCGGTGGACCGCCTCACCGGCGCCGTCGAGCGCCACTCGACCGCCTGTATCGAGTTCCGTCCCGGATGCGGATTGTGGACGGTCGCATCCTTCCGCGATGAAGCGGCGCTGGCGCGCTGGCGCGACCCGGTGCGCGCGGCATTCCGCCTGCTGGCCGACTCCGGCTTCGGCGGCGAACGTTCGCGCGGATGGGGGCGCTCGGAAGCTCCGGAGTTCGAAGAAGGCCTGCTGCCCCAGATGGTTTTGGGAGACGGGGGCCAGCAAGACGGGGGCCAGGAGCTGGGGGCCGAGGGTCAAGGCGAAGTTCTGTCAGCGGCCGTTCTGGCGCCAGAGACCGAATTGCCCGCACGCGCACCGCACCCGTCTCCGGAGGCGCCGGCGGAACCATCCGAAGCGGAACTCGTCATGGAAGCCGAATCCCCCGCCCCCGGCCCACAACCCCAAGTTCCGGGTTCTCCCACTGACTTGGTTCCGACTCCGCGCCCGGAGCCTACCGAAGCCGAGTTGGCGATGGAGTCCGAATCCCCGGCCCCAGTCCCCCAGCCCCTGGCCGCAGATTCCGAGTCGTCAGCCCCAGTCCCCCAGCCCCTGGCCCCCGATTCCGAGTCGCCAGCCCCAGGCCCCCAGCCCCTAGCCGCAGGTTCCGAATCGCCAGCCCCTGGCCCCCAGCCCCTGGCCGCAGATTCCGAGTCGTCAGCCCCAGTCCCCCAGCCCCTGGCCCCCGATTCCGAGTCGCCAG
>JADGNR010000267.1 GCA_017883415.1 Bryobacteraceae bacterium
GAACTGGTTCTTGCGCCCGTCGACGCCGAAGCCCAACTGGTGCCGGCCGCGGATCACCGTGACGTCGGCGGAAAGCTGGAAGGTGTTGATGTCGAAGTACGCCAGCGCGCAGGTGCCGCAGCCCACGTTGAAGTAGTTGCTGATGGTGAGCTGGATGTAGTTGGGCACGTTCTGAAACATGTTGATGCCCAGGTCGCTGGGGCCGAACAGGTTCGCCGCCGAACCGCGGTTGTCGCGCCGGCGGTCGAAGGTCGCGTGGAAGGAGTTGGTCGTGGTCGGGCTGAAGGTGTAGTTGTCGCCGATGGTTATGGTCTGCGACCGCTGCTGGTTGCCGGGGTTGGGCCCCGTGGTGAGCGCGTTCTTCCCGTCGAAGAACGTCTGCGCCAGGAAGTCGTAGATGAAGTAACGCGCGTACAGATTGTGCTTGTCGCTGCGCGCGTAGTCGATGCGGCCGATCCACTGGTCGTCCGGGTTGTTGGCCGGCTGCCCGAAGAAAACTAACCCGCAGGGGTCCGCGGAGACCGGAATGAAATTGTTCACCAGCTTGAGGGCCGATGGGTCGAACCGTGTGGGGGAGATCAAGTTATTGGCGAAGGGAGCGTTGTTGTTGAGCGGGTCCTTGAGCACCCGCGCGGTTGCCAGACAGCCCCCCGCCGATAGCGGCCCTTCGAGCGCGCCGAAGTCTCCGCCGAGCGCTGCCGCGGTGGGCACGTGCGCCTGGGTGCCGGTGGGGTTGCTGCGCTGCCGCGTGCCCTGGTACCCGCCGAAGAAGAACAGCTTGTCTTTAATAATCCTGCCGCCCACCACGCCCCCGAACTGGTTGCGCTTCAGCGAATCGCGCGCCGGCGTGTTCCGCTGGTGCGCGTTCATTTCATAGTTGCGCAGAAAATCGAAGACGTCGCCGTGCAGCGCGTTGGTGCCCGACTTGGTCACGATATTCACCACCCCGCCGGGATGCAGGCCGTATTGTGCCGGCACCGCGTTGGTCTGCACGCTGAACTCCTCCACCGCGTCGGGGAAGGGCACCGGCAGGTTCACGTTGCTGAAGGCGTCGTTATTATCGCCGCCGTCCAGCAGGTAATTCACGCTGTTGGCCTGCCCGCCCGCCACCGAGAAGGTCAAGGAAGCCTGCGACCCGAGCATGTTCTTGCTGCCGCTCAAATCGCCGGCCGGCGTGCTGGTGCCCGCCCCGGTGAGCGTCAGCAACTGCACCAGGTTGCGCCCGTTGAGCGGCAGTTCCACAATCTTGCGCGATTCGATCACCTGCGCAATCGAGTTCTCCTTGGTTTCCACCATGGCCGCGCTGGCCGTCACCTGCACGCTTTCCGTCACCGCGCCGATCTGCATGGCCACGTTGATCTGGATATTGTTCGCCACCTGCAGTTCGATTCCGTTCTGCACGTAGCTCTTGAACCCCGGCGCCGTGACTTCCAGGCGGTACTCGCCTACCGGCAGATGCGGCAGGGTGTACAGGCCCGTCACATCGGTCGTGGTGGCGTGCACCTGCCCCCTCGCGGTCTCGGTCATCCTGACCGTCGCGCCCACGATCACCTGTCCGCTGGGATCGGTGACGTGCCCATCCACTTCGGCCACCGCCACCTGCTGGGCCGGCGCCGTGGGCGTCATCGCTCCCAGAATCGCCATCGCCGCCCACACGGCAGCCTGCCTACATAGACCTGCTTTGCACGTTGAAAACGACATAACCCCTCCCTTGAAGCACAAGTCGCCCTGACCCTCTTGTTACCAGGCGCACAGCGGCTTTACCGGTATCGGTTAGGAGCCTATCATCACCTCCCCATGCTGTCAATTCAGAATTGCTCAACGATGGGCCGCGCATCGCTCAACGATCGGCCCGCGAGGATTCTTCCGCGCACCGCTCCCGCGCATCGCTATAATGGCGGTTGTCCATGACCAGAGTGCAGATCCGGTTCCGCTTGCAGAGGCCGCTGGACGACGCCATGAGGGCCCGCATTTCGGACGCGTACGGTCTGTATGGCATCCAGAGGGTAAACGTGGCGCCTTCGCTCGACCACCTGATGGTGGAGTTCGATGCCAGCCGCCTGCGTCCCGCCGAAGTCGAGTCTGCGTTGACCGGGGCGGGAATCCCCGTGGAATCGGTCACTTCTTGATGAACAGCGAAAGCGCCATCCCGAACCCGATGGCGATCACGATCCGCCGCACCGCGGTGCGTCCCACCCTGCGTTGCCCGCGCGCTCCCGCGTATCCGCCCAGAATCGCCGCCACGGCCATCAAAGCGACGTACTGCCAGTCGACCATGCCCGCATAGATGAAGTACGCCGCCGCGATGCCGTTCACGCTGCCCCCGAATACCACCTTGAGAGCGTTCATTTCGAGGATGTCCGAAAGCCCCAGGATGCTGAGCGCGGCCAGCATCAGGATGCCGATGCCCGCGCCAAAGTAACCGCCGTATAGGCCGACGCCAAGTTGGAACAGCATGCCTCCCACCAGCCACCCGGTGGTGTGGCGCGCTCCCGCGTCGGCGGTTTTCAGCTTGCGCTGCGCCGGTTCCTGGGCCATGAACAACAGGGTCGCGAACAGGATGAGGAACGGCACCAGCCGGTCGAAGGTGGCGGTGGGCGTCCGGTGCAGCAGCAGCGCGCCGGCCAGTCCGCCCACCAGGCTGGGCACGATCAGGGCCAGAAAGCGCGGCTCGGCCCCGCGCAGCTCCTGCCGCAGGCCCCACATGCTGCCCACCGTCCCCGGCCAGATGGCCACGGTGCTGGTGGCGTTGGCCGTCACCGAATCCAGCCCCAGCCAGATGAGCGCGGGAAACGACACCAGCGTCCCGCCTCCGGCCACGGAGTTGATCGCCCCCGCCAGAAATGCCGCCCCAAAGGCCACCGCCGCGTGTGGAAGATCCAGTGCCGAGGTCAAGATGCAGGATATCGCGATGGGGGAGGCGGCGTCCTGCGGGCGCTCATTTGCCTTGTCTCCTCGGTCTTGTAAATCGCGAGACGAAGACCAGAGTCTTTCCTCACCTCAGGCTTAGCGCGATTAATGCCGCCATTGCGGAACTGTCACCGGTCCTGAAGCTCTCGAGGGATGCCGCCGTCATCTGAAGGCGGCAAGTTGCCGGGGATCGCGGATGTCGAGGATGTTCCGGAGGACCTCAGTCCCCGGATACGTGTATGGGTCCGAACTGCCGGGCATTCAGTGCTCGAATTTCCGAAGCCATCTCCTGGGTCGTCAGGTCGCCGGCAACATACCGGTCGAAGACCGCTCTGGCCGCCTCGGTCGGCTCCAGGCCCTCCAGGTGCACGGACGCCACAGCCCGCGCTACGCGAGCCTGGCGCTCGGTTCGTTCCCGATCCGTAATTGGCTTGGTGATCCCCGCCATGAATGCCGCCCCAGAGGCCACCGCCGCGTGTGGAAGATCCAGTGCCGAAGTCAAGATGCAGGATATCGCGATGGGGAGGCCGGTGTCACCGGCGCCGCCCATGAAACGGTGGCCGCCTTCGTGTCACACACTATGCGAGAGAATATCCCCATGACAACGCCTCGCCGCTTCTTCACTGTTGCCCTGCTGGCCGGCCTGCTCCTGTCCGGCATCGCGCATGCCAAACCCCGCAAAAAGAAGTCCAAGACCATTCCCCAATTCTCGTATTACCTGCTGGTCCTGTCCTACGCACCGGACTTTTGCGCCCAACCGCAAGGGGACAAAGACCCTCGGGAGTGCGGCACCGGACGTCATGTCGGCTTCGTCGTGCACGGGCTATGGCCGCAAGGGGAGACCTCGCGCGGGCCGGAGAACTGCGGCCCGGCCGGCACGCTCTCCCAGGCGATCATCCAGGCTACGCTGGCCTACGTTCCCACCGAGGCGCTGATCCAGCATGAGTGGGCTACCCATGGAACCTGCAGCGGATTGACCGCCGAGGACTACTTTGCCGCTCTCCGCAAGGCCCGCGATTCCATGACTGTGCCGCCAGACCTGAATCAGCCTTCGCAGAATCTGCAGCTCAGTCCCGCCCGGATCGAATCGGAAGTCGCGGCCGCGAATCCAAGCTTTCCCAAGACGGCCTTCCGGACGTCCTGCTACAAGAAACCCGCCGAGCTCCAGGAGGTCAAAGTCTGCCTGGACAAGAGTCTGTCGCCCCGTGCCTGCGGATCGAGCGCCGGCGAGTGCGCCGCCAAAACCGTGACGCTGCTGCCGGTCCGGTAGCGCCGGCCCCATTTCCGGCTTTTGCATCTGAATTGCTCATACGATCTCCATGAGCGCAAGCCAGATCGCTTTGCCCGACCTCGCCGGCCGCCGCCTCGGAATGGGGCTCTCGCTGGGGGATGTCGCCGAGATCACCAAGATCGGCGTCCGTTACCTGGATGCCATTGAGCGCGGCCAGTTCGCCAAACTGCCGGGCGGCATTTATAGCACCAGCTATATCCGCCAGTACGCGCGCGCGGTCGAAATCGACGCCTCCCGGCTCCTGGAACTGTACTTCGGCGCCGCTACGGGCGAATGTTAGCCTGCGCCCGGCAAGCCCCACCCCTGAGCCAGTCTTTGCAGTGGCGGGGCAGGCGTTACCTTGCCGTTAACCAAAGAAATAGGACGAATTTCTCCAGTACTGGTAAATCCTACACGGCGCACGGCGAGGTCGCGTTCCCCGTTCGGCGCCCCGAATTCGCCGTCGAGCCCGGTCAATTCGCACTTTAGCCCCCGATTATGGTGTTTAGATTCCAATTTTCATAGAATGGTCGGATCATGGCGCAATTTCAGGTATTACAACCCGAGACTACCTATACAGGGTCGCCCATTCAGCCCCTCCAGAAAGGTCTGCCCAAAAGCACCCAGTCGCTCTGTCCCGATTGCTCGCAACTCATTGACGCCACGATACGGGAAGACGCCGGCAAGGTGGTGATGGAGAAGCATTGCCGCAATCACGGGGATTTCCGGGACATTATTTATTCCGATGCCCGGCTCTACCTGAAGATGGAGGAGTGGAGCTTCGGCGACAACCGCGGCCTGGAGAACCCGGCCGTCTCCACGGCCACCCGCTGTCCGGACGATTGCGGCCTGTGCAACCTCCACACCAGCCATACCGGCCTGGCCAACGTCGATCTCACCAACCGCTGCAACCTCACCTGCCCGGTCTGCTTCGCCAACGCCAACGCCGCCGGTTACCTCTACGAGCCGGATTTCGAAACCGTGCGCCGTATGCTCGAGGCCCTGCGCAACGAGCGTCCCGTGGCCGGCCGCATCGTCCAGTTCTCCGGCGGCGAGCCGACCATTTATCCGCGCTTCCTCGACGTCCTGCGCATGACTCGCGACATGGGCTTCTCCCACACCCAGGTGGCTACCAACGGCATCAAGTTCACCAGCCTGGAGTTCACCGAGCAGTGCAAGGAGGCCGGCCTGCACACCCTCTACCTCCAGTTTGACGGCGTATGCGACGACGTATACCGCCGGACGCGTGGCGAATCGCTGTGGGAAAAGAAACTGCAGTGCATCGAGAATGTCAAAAAGGCCGGCCTGAAGATCGTCTTCGTCCCCACCATCGTGAAGGGCCTGAACGACCACCAGATCGGCGACATCGTACGCCTCGCGCTGGAATACATCGAGTGCACCAGCGGCATCAGCTTCCAGCCGGTGGCCTTCACCGGGCGCATTGCGCGCCATGAGCTGGAAGCCAAGCGCTTCACCCTCTCCGATTTCGCCCACGCCGTCCAGCAGCAGACCGGCATCGCCGATCCCTACCAGGACTGGTTCCCGCTCTCCTGTGTCACGCCCTTTTCCAAGCTCCTCAGCGCCCTGCGCGGCGAGGAAACCACCACCTTGAGCTGCCATCCGCACTGCTCGCTCGGCACCTACCTGTTCGTGGACCAGAACCGCAAAGCCGTGCCGGTGACCCAGTTCGTCGACGTGGGCCCCATGCTCCAGGAGATGGACATGCTGTCGCGCAAGGCCGGCAAGCGGCGCCTCAAAATCTTCACCAAGCTCGAAGCCTGGAACAACCTCCGCAAGTTCTTCCACCAGGAGAAGGCGCCCGAAGGGCTCACCTTCACCAAGTTCCTGCAAACCCTGCAGGGCATGACCGACAAGCGCCTGGGCCGCGGCGAAAGCGAGCGCAAGGGCTTCACCTACCGCACGCTCATGCTGGCCGGCATGCACTTCATGGACAACTACAACTACGATGTGGAGCGCGTGAAGCGCTGCGTGATCCACTACGCCGCGCCCAACGGCAGGATCTATCCGTTCTGCGCCTATAACTCCGGCCCGGTGTACCGCGAGAAAATCGAGCGGGAATTCTCCATCCCCTTCGAAGAGCAGCCGCAAATGCGCCGCCTCAGGGTTCAGGCGAAGCAGAGCGCCGCCATCGACGAACCGGAGCTGGTGGGGTAGGCCTCCCGGCCTGCCCCCCGCTACAATCAAGTAAGTGCCCGGAGTCTACCTCTCCTATCCTTTCTGCGCGCAGAAGTGCACCTACTGCAATTTCGCCTCGGGCGTCTTCCCGCCGGCTGTCGAACGGCGCTACCACGATGCGCTGAAGGCCGAGATCCGCGCGCACCAGTGGACCTGGCGGCCGGAAACGGTGTACCTCGGCGGCGGCACTCCGAGCGCGATGGCTCCCGGCGATCTGCGTGCGCTGCTCGGCGAGATCCCCGGCCGGCCGTGGCTGGAGGCCACCATGGAGGCCGCGCCCGGCTCCATCACCGCCGAAAAGGCGCGCGCCTGGGCGGAGTGCGGCATCCACCGCGTCAGCCTCGGAGTGCAATCGTTCGTCGAGAACGAGATCCGGCGCACCGGCCGCAAGCACACCGCGCGCACGGTCGCCGATGAGATGCGCATCCTGAGCGAAGCGGGCATCGCCAACTGCAATATCGATCTCATCGCCGGCCTCTCCGGCCAGACCGAAGCAAGCTGGCGCGAATCGCTCGACTGGATCGAGCGCCTCGCTCCCGCGCACGTCTCCATCTACATGCTGGAGGTGGACGACGACAGCCGGCTGGGCAAGGAGATCCGGGCCGGAGGCGCGCGCTACGGCGCGGCCGATACGCCCGGCGACGATCGCACGGCCGCGTTCTACGAGACGGCCGTCGAGCGGCTCGCCTCGCTGGCGATCGCGCGCTACGAAATTTCCAATTTTGCCCGGCCCGGCTGCGAATCGCGGCACAATCTCAAGTACTGGACGCTGGAGCCCTACGCCGGCTTCGGCGCCGATGCTCACTCCTTCGACGGGCACGCACGCCGGCAGAATCCGGAATCGGTAGAGGCCTACCTGCAGGGCGCCGCCACGGAAACCACCCCGGCCCATCTGGACGAAGAGCGCTTCTTTGTCGGTCTGCGGCTCATGGCCGGCATCCGCCCCGCGCCCGAGGAATGGCGGCGCTTCGCCGAGCCGATCGGGCGCTTCGTCACGGCCGGCCTGCTCGAGACCGCCGGGGGCGTCCTGCGCCTCACCAGCCGCGGCGTGCTCCTTTCCAACGAAGTTTTCCAGGAGTTTCTGCTCTCATGAATGTGATCGATCTGCGCAGCGATACCGTCACTAAACCCACGCCGGCTATGCGCCGCGCCATGATGGAGGCCGAAGTCGGCGACGATGTGTACGGCGAGGACCCCACCGTCAACCGCCTCGAACGGCGCGCCGCCGAGATCGCCGGCAAGGAGGCGGCCCTGTTCGTCCCCACCGGCACCATGGGCAACACCATCGCCGTCAAACTGCTCACCGAGCATGGCCAGGAAGTGATCTGCGATTCCCGCGCCCACCTGCTGGACTACGAAATGTCCATGGTGGCGTGGTTCTCCGGCTGCGTGGTGCGCGCCATTTCGACCGCCGACGGCATCCTCTCCTGGGACGCGGTGCGGCGGCAAATCCGCGCCGTCAACCCCTACTCGGCGCCCACCGGCCTGGTGGCCATCGAAAACACGCACAACATGCACGGCGGAACGGTGTATCCCATGGAGACCATCCGCGAAATCTGCGATGGCGCGCACGAGCGCGGGCTGAAGGTGCACATGGATGGCGCGCGCATCTTCAACGCCGCGGCGGCCACGGGCCGGCCGGTGAGCGAAATCGCCGCTTCCGCCGATACGGTGATGTT
>JADGNR010000268.1 GCA_017883415.1 Bryobacteraceae bacterium
GCGCCGCCTGCACCAGACCGATATCCAGAACGTGCAAGGCATCTGGACCGCGCGGACCCTGGAAATGACCGATCTGCGCCGTAAGAGCCGTACGGTCCTGAGGCAGGACAAGCTGGAATACAACGTCCCCATGAAGGACGGCGATTTCACGGTCCAGGCCCTGCGGCAATGAGGGTAGCGCACGCTTTAGCTTGCGCGCTGTTGACTCTGCCCCTGCACGCCCAGACTTTCACCCAGCGAGGGTACCTGGAAACCACGGCGGTCGCCTATCCCGACACTGCGCCCAATGACAGCAGCCACGCCATCGGCGAAGCGCTCTTCCGCTACGAAGCCTTCTACCAACTCATCCCCGGCCTGCGGTTCGCCGGCGCCCTGGATGCGCGAACGGACACGCATGGCGAGACCGAACGCACGGCGGAACTCTCCTGGTGGGACCGCGGCCGCCAGCGCCCGGCCTTCGCCGTCCGCCGCCTGAGTGCCACGTACACGCGCGGCAAGCTCACCTTCGAAGCGGGCAAGCAGTTCATCCGCTGGGGCAAGGCGGACATCCTGAACCCCACCGACCGCTTCGCCCCGCGCGATTTCGTCAACGTGGTGGATAACGATTTTCTGGGCATCACCGCGGCGCGCCTGTCGTACGGCACCCAGGCCAACACCATCGAGCTGGTGTTCTCGCCGCGCCTGACGCCCAGCCGCATTCCGCTGTTGAACCAGCGCTGGGGCGCGCTGCCCGCCGGGATTCCGATCGCCGAACTGACTCCCGACTTCCCCGGCGGAACGCAATCGGGCGCGCGCTGGAACCACATCGGCGCGGCCGCCGAGTACTCGCTCTCGTTCTACAACGGCTACGACCACCTGCCCCTGTTTCGCGCCGTGCCGGAGCCGGCGAGCCTCGGACTGCAACGCTTTTATCCGCAAATGCGGATGTATGGAGGCGACGCCGCGGTGCCGTTCTCCGTGCTGACCGTGAAAGCCGAAGCCGCGTACTTCACTTCCGCCACGCCGCTGGCCGACCAGTACGTGCTCTGGGTGCTGCAGCTCGAGCGGCAGACGGGCGAATGGTCGTTCACCGGCGGCTATGCGGGGCAAGCGATCACGGCGCATGGCACGTCGCCCTCGTTTTCGCCCGTTCGCGGCTTCACGCGCGCGGTCGTGGCGCGCGCCGGCTACACCATCGACGTCAACCGCAGCGTCTCCTTCGAAACCGTGATCCGCCAAAACGGCCGCGGCGTTTACCTGAAGCCGGAATACACACAGGCGTTCGGCCAGCACTGGCGCATCACCGCCGGCTTCGCCCTGATCCGCGGCTCGGCCAGCGACTTCCTGGGCCAGTACCGCCGCAACTCGCACGGGATTCTGGGGCTGCGCTACAGCTTTTGAAGAGTACACTGGTATCTCAGCTATGAAACTCCAGAGCCACACCATCACCCAGGGGCGGGACCGCGCACCGGCGCGCGCCATGCTGAAGGGCATCGGGTTCACCGACGACGATCTGGCCAAGCCCATCATCGGCGTCGCCAACACGTGGATCGAAACCATGCCGTGCAATTACAACCTGCGGGAGCTGGCGGTGAAGGTGAAGGAAGGCATCCGCGCGGCGGGCGGCACGCCCATGGAGTTCAATACCATCGCCATTTCCGACGGCGTCACCATGGGCACGGAGGGCATGAAGACGTCGCTGGTGAGCCGCGAGGTGATCGCCGATTCCATCGAGCTGCTGGTGCGGGGGCACATGTTCGACGGCGTGGTGGCGCTGGTGGCGTGCGATAAAACCATCCCCGGCGCGGCCATGGCCATGCTGCGGCTCAACATTCCGGGCGTGATTCTGTACGGCGGGTCGATTCTGCCCGGCAGGCATCACGGCCGCGACATCAGCATTCAGGATGTCTTCGAAGCGGTGGGCGCCAACGCCGCCGGGCGCATGACCGACCAGGAGCTTCGCGAAATCGAGGACCATGCGTGCCCCGGCGCGGGAGCGTGCGGCGGGCAGTTCACGGCCAACACCATGGCCACGGTGATGGAGCTGATCGGTCTGGCGCCCATGGGCACGGCCGCGGTGCCGCAGGTGGACGCGCGCAAGGACGAGGTGGCGCGGCGCTGTGGACGCATCGTTATGGACGCGGTGCGCAACAACCTGCGCGCGCGCGACGTGTGCACGCGGGCGGCTTTCGACAACGCCATCGCCGGGGTGGCGGCTACGGGCGGCTCCACCAACGCGGTGCTGCACCTGCTGGCCATGGCGCGCGAAGCCGAGGTGCCGCTTTCGATCGACGATTTCGACGGCATCGAGGCGCGCACGCCCGTGTTCGTCGATCTCAAGCCCAGCGGCCAGTTCATGGCGGCGGACGTGGATAAGGCCGGCGGCATCGGGGTGATCGCACAGCGCCTGTTGGAGGGCAAGCTGGCGGATGGTGCAACGCTCACCGTCACCGGGCGCACGTTCGCCGAAGAAGCGGCGGACGCGGTGGAGACGCCGGGGCAGGAAGTGATCCGGCCGCTCGGGCAAGCGCTGAAGCCGCGCGGCGGAATCGCCATTCTGCGGGGCAGCCTGGCGCCCGAAGGCTGCGTCATCAAGCTCTCGGGCCACGATAAGAAGGTGCACCGCGGGCCGGCGCGCGTCTTCGAGCGCGAGGAGGACGCCATGCAGGCGGTCACCCACGGCCGCATCCAAGCGGGCGACGTGGTGATCATTCGCTACGAAGGCCCGCGCGGCGGCCCGGGCATGCGGGAGATGCTGGGCGTGACCGGGGCCATCGTGGGCGCGGGCCTCTCGGACTCGGTGGCGCTGGTGACCGACGGCCGTTTCAGCGGCGCGACGCACGGGTTCATGATCGCCCACGTTTCGCCCGAAGCAGCGAATGGCGGCCCCATCGCCGCGGTGGCGGAAGGCGACGCCATCACCATCGACGCCGAGCGCGGCGCGATCGATCTCGAAATCGATCCGCAAGAGCTGGGCCGCCGCCTGGCCCGGTGGCAGGCGCCCGCGCCGCGGTATAAGACCGGCGTCTTCGCCAAGTACTGCGCGCTGGTCTCTTCGGCGTCGGAAGGCGCGGTCACGCGGCCTTCACAGAATTAGCATGCAGTCGCCATACGAATAAAAGCGGTACCGGTCCTCCACCGCGTGCCGGTACGCCGCCAGCGTGAGCTCCGTTCCGGCGAAGGCGCACACCAGCAGCAGCAGGCTGGTGCGGGGCAGATGAAAGTTGGTGAGCATGGCGCCGGCTCCGCGAAACTCAAATCCGGGGTAGATGAAGATATCGGTTTCCCCGTGCAACGCGCCGGTCGAGCGCGCGGTTTCGATGGTCCGCACCGCGGTGGTGCCTACCGCCACGAGTCGCTCGG
The DNA here is from genome assembly GCA_017883415.1 of Bryobacteraceae bacterium. Lineage (GTDB taxonomy): Bacteria > Acidobacteriota > Terriglobia > Bryobacterales > Bryobacteraceae > JADGNR01. The sequence goes on from JADGNR010000268.1 coordinate 3,343, forward strand.
CCGCGCGCAGCTTCGCGGCGTTCTCCGCGGTGATCTGGTACTGCTCGGCATGCAGTGTGGCCTGCTCCACTTGCTCCGTGTGCAGCGGCTGGAACGTGCCCAGCCCGACGTGCAGCGTGACGCAGGCCACTTCCGCGCCGCGCCCGCGGCACTGGGCGATGATCTCGGGCGTGAAATGCAGGCCCGCGGTGGGCGCGGCTACGGAGCCCTTTTCGCGCGCGAACACCGTTTGGTAGCGCTCGCGGTCCGCGGGCTCGTCACGGCGCTTGATATACGGCGGCAGCGGCACGTGCCCGATTTTCTCGAACTCGGCGTACAGGTCGCGCTCGCCCGAGAAGCGTATGGTCCGCTCTCCGAATTCGCCGCGCGCGACGATCTCCGCTTCGAGACCTCCGTCAAAGGCGATGCGCTCTCCGACCGGCATCTTGCGCCCCGGCCGCACGAGCGCCTCCCAATCCCGGCCGCCCGATCCCACCGGCCGCAACAGGAAGACTTCGACTTCCCCGCTCAGGTATTCGCGCCGCTTGGGATTCTTCTTGCCGATGGGCAGCGCATGCACTCCCGCGCGATGGCCGAACAACCGCGCCGGAAAGACGCGCGAGTCGTTCAGGACCAGGCAATCCCCGGCGCGCAGAAACTCGGGAAAGTCGCGAAACTGCCGGTCTTCCCAGCGGGTATGTGCGCGGTCGAGCACGAGCATGCGCGCTCCGGCGCGATCGGCCGGCGGTTCCTGGGCAATCAGAACTTCGGGCAACTGGTAATCGAAACGGGCGAGATCCATTCCGCCTTCACTGTAGCGGAAACAGCTCTCCCTGCTCGTCGCCTTCCCACAACTCCGGCCGGTATTCGATGGTGCCCGACGCCAGGCCGTAGCGCTCGCGAATCCGCACCACGCGCGCCCGCAACGCATCTTTGTATTCCTTGCCCAGGTACGCACCGCGACCGTACATTTCACGGTAACGCGCCGCCAGTTGGGGAAACTCGCGATCGAGAAACGGGAAGAATATCTTCCGCGCGGCCGGCATCAGGAAGAGCGGCCCGCCGCCGAAGGAGAGCGCCCCGGCGTCGCGGGCGGCCCGGGCGAGACGGTCGAGCGCGCGTTCGCCATCGGTCAGGCCGGGCATGATGGGGTTGGGAAACACGGCCACGCAGATTCCCGCCGCGCTTAAACGGCGCACGGCCGCCAGACGCAGTGCGGGCGTGGGCGCGCGCGGCTCAAGTAGGCGCGCCAGTTTCTCATCGAGCGTGGTGATGGTGAGGTTGACGCCCAGCACGTTGCGGCGCGCGATTTCGCGCAGCAGGTCGAGATCGCGCAGCACGAGGTCGGATTTTGTGGTGATGCCGAGGAAGCGCCCGCTCTCGCGCGCGAAGACCTCGAGAATCGCGCGGGTGCGGGCAAAGCGCCGCTCAGCCGGCTGGTAGGGATCGGTGGCGGTCCCGATGGCGATATGGTCGCGGCGGCCGACGCGCCCCAACTCCTGCCGCAGCAGGTGCGCCGCCGCCGATTTGGCGTAGATCTTGTCCTCGAATTCGGCCGCATCCATTTCCATGAACTCGTGCGCGTACCGCGCATAGCAGTACTTGCAGCCGAACTCGCAGCCGCGGTAGGGGTTGATGGTCCACTGAAACGGCATGTTGGGCTTGGTGCGGTTGAGGATGCTGCGCGCCTGGATTTCGAAATACTGGACGCTCCGCTTGGCCGCGAGCAGTTCGCTTTCGGAAGCCAGGCGGGCAATACCCACGAGAGCCATTCCTCATTTTCGCCTTTTCTTCGCCTATTGGCAAGGGGGCGGGAGGCGCGGTGGCCGGGTGGGGGCGATAGGCGTATGGAAACCCGACTTCGCGCCAGCGAACGGGAAAGCCCAGAGCCTCCTTGGGGCGTTTATTCGTCAGGCACCTTAACGATAGTGCAGCTACCCGGACGGGCAGCATTCACCGCATCTACGATTTGCGGTATGACCGCCTTTACGATACTCCACCTGTTTCGACCCAAAACCACGGATGGCGATCTTTCGGCCTTTCAGATTCTGCTGGTAGGCGAGGTTCTTGTCGGTCGTGAGCAGGACATCAAACCCGGTCTCCTCGGCTGCATTTAGCAACTCGCCGTTCCCAAGCTTGTCCCAGTTCAGTTGTTTGGCGGTTTTGACCGAGTGTCCGAAAAGAAACTCAGCGATTGGAACCGGTGTGCCCTGGTCGAAGAGGACAAGCATCAGCCCGCCAAGGCTGGAACTTCAAGGCTCCGAGCCGCGAACTCCAAGACCGATTGGACCTGCTCACGCGTCAGGCCATCGTAAAGTTGCACGAGTTCGTCGATGCTCATGCCATCTTCCAGGTTCTCGAAGACGGCAGCCACCGGCATGCGCGTCCCCCGGAATACCCACGCGCCGCCGACCCTTCCTGGAACACGTTCCACCGCTGAACATTGCGACCAATCCAGTGCGGCCATGCGATACCTCCCTCTCCATCTTATCCGGCCTTTCGTTCCATGTGGTCTCCCAAAAGGACCGCTCCCACTCAGGATCCCCGCAACACCTGGCCGTAGCGCCAACTCGGACTTATGCCAGCCCGCAGTCCAAGAACGGCGTTCTGAGATGCACCCACGCGGCCAGGGATCCGCCGGCCGCCGCCGCTGGCGCCGCTACTCGATTACGTCTTCCACCTTTTCCGGCAGTGGACCGGCCATGTCCCGCAGCTTCTCGAACAGGTCGTCGTAGAGGGCGGCGTACGCCTCCAGGTCAGGGTCGCTCTTGCGGGCCTGCGCGAAGGTGCGGCGCATCTGGCGCACCGCCACCAGCAGCAGTTTCAGCTCGTCGCCGCTGAACCCGAACGTTTGCGCCATAGCATCACCAGCGGGAGCAGCAGCAGCGAGGCCAGCGCCGCGAGGCTGATCAACCGGCACAGGCGCAGCTCCCATCCGCCATCATAATCGAGAACCATGTCGCATCGGCCGGAGCAATCCGGTACTAGCCACAGCAGGCCGAGTCCATCGGGCCGGAGTGCGGCCGGGCGGCCTCCGGCGGTGGCATGCCACCCGGGATGATACGAAACCTGCACCGAGACGGCTTGCCCTCGCTCGACCGTGGCGGCGATCCGTATCCGGTTGCGCCCCTCCCACGCGAAGGCGGCGGGCGGGTACGATGCATCGTCGAGCGCGGCCACGAACTTCTCGACGGCGGCGATGTCGCCCGGCTCTCGCGGCGCGTAGCCCACAATGGCGGAAGCGGGCACTACGTGGGCCAGCGAGTCGGTACGCCGGGGTATGCGGTAGATGGTTACGTCGTCTTCGCGCCACAGCACGGGGAGACTGCCCTCGAACTTGGCGGGATGCGTGAACGGCTTCCAGAACTCCTGGCTCTTGGGACCGCCCACCGCGATGGCCCCCACCCCGTACGCCTTCAGCCACGCGAGCGAAACCCGTGCATCGCGCTCCGCCGTCTCGCCGCCGTTCCAGATGGCCCGCAGACCGGTCTGCTGGGCCGGGTTGGCGGCCACGCTCCACGAGCCCCCGGAATACTGTTCCAGGCCGGTAAACGCATTGGCCCACTTTTCTATCGATCCCCCCATCATGACGCGGACCCCGCGCAGATTTTGTTCCGCCCAAACGGAGGCGCGGTATTCGATGGTCCGCGGCAGTTCCTCAGTGTGGAGAATGTGCTTGGCGAACAGGCGATGGCTGAGGATCTGCTCCCCGGCGAGCGCCAGGACCAGGAGCAGCAGCGCCAGCTTCAGCGCCGTCGATGCCTTGTCCAACCACGGCCGCGCGGCGAAGACCACCAGCAGGGATAGGGCGAGCTCCATTTCGAACTTGTAGCGGTTGGGCTCCGGAAGGAAATGCCGGTGAAGGTAATAGGCGAGGACCGGCACACTCGCGGTCAGATAGGCGAACAGCGCGAAGAACTGCAAACTCGAGTCCTTGGTCCAGCCGGGCAGATAGCGCCAGAGCACGATCCAGCCTACGGCCGTGAGAGCGATGGCGGTTACCGAACCGATGCTCCACCCTTCGCCGCCATCCGCTGCCGCCCGATGGATCGCCAGGATCAAGGATGGCGAGAGAAACGGGCTCGATATGGCGTAGCCGACGGCCCCAATTCCCACGGTAATCGCGATATTGCGCCCGACATCGGCACGCGGCAGCACGAACAGCAGGCACAACGCCGCCATCGCCGTGATGACCGGTCCGAAATCGCTCGCCAGGGTCATGAGCGCAATCGTGAGCGCCGCGCCTGCGTAATAGACCAGTCTTCGCCGGCGCAGGGAGAGCACCAGCAGCAGGGTCGCCACGGGAAGAAGCGCCAGAGCCGCCAGGTGCGGCGTCTCATCCCAAACCGCGGCCGTCATGAGGCGGCTGGCGCTCCAGAAGCCCGCCCAAGAAAAAGGCCCATCGGGTATTACCAGTTGTGTGGGCGCGGTCAGCGAATACAGCAGGCCGGCAAAGAAGCTGTATCCCGGCGCGCGGGTCAGCAGCCACGCCATCAGAAACAGCGTGACCGGGCCCGCGCAGTACGCCAAACCGGTCACCGACTGGAACGCAACGGCATGAGGAATGCCGCGGACCGCAGCGATGGCCGCGGTCAGCGCCGGAACCAGCGGGGCGTAGGCAAACTCGAAGGGCATGCCGCAGTTCATGTAGGGCCACCAGGCGGCATGCCACCAACTGCCTTGGGCGAGCCGGGCCAGGGCGATCCAGAACCCCTGC
>JADGNR010000559.1 GCA_017883415.1 Bryobacteraceae bacterium
GGATCGCCAGCCCCGATTTCCGCGGGAGCGGGGCATCGCAGAACTTCATGGCGTCGTTCAACCAGACGCTGTGGAGCGACGTGGATAGCGGCGGGATCTTGCGCATGGTCCCCAAGACGATGTATCCGACCACGGTTCCGCAGCAGCCCACCGATTTCCGCCAGCCCACGCCGCCCGCCCAGGCGCCGCGCGGGCGCAGGGGAGAGATCGTGCCAGCGCCCACCGGGGGCGGCCTGTGGATGGCGGACTGGTCCGGGCCGCCTTCGCAGGCCAACTATCTGGCCATCGGGTATACCGCGGTGCAGAACAATCTCTTCGTGCTGCGCGGGTGGCTGCTCGATCTGGGGCGGGGCACGCAGGTGATCGCGAAGACGTATATCGAGTCGCTGGACGAGGCCGGCGCGCGCAAGGCGGCCCACGAGTTCGCGGCCGATATTCTGGCTCAGTTCGGCGGTAAATCGCTGTTCGGGACGCACATCTATTTTGTGCGGCAGCAGGGGCGGACTGGTCCCAAAGAAGTCTGGGCGATGGACCCGGACGGCAAGAACCAGCGTCAACTCACGCATTTCAATGCGCTTTCCAACTGGCCCGCGGTTTCTCCCGACGGCACCAAAATAGCATTTACTAGCTGGGCGCACACCTATCCTGGTATATTTGTATTTTCAGTGGATCCGGTCCGGGATTTACGGTTTTATAATCAGCGGGGCGTTTCGGCCAATGCCACGCCTTCGTTTACGCCGGATGGAAAGCAGATCGTTTTTTCGTCGTCGGCGGGTGGCTGTTGCCGGATCTTCCTGGCGAATTTGGATGGTAGTAACCTGCGGCCCATTTCCTCGTCAAGCGCCATCGATGTCGAACCCAAGGTCAATCCCAAGACCGGAGCGGAAATTGTGTTTGTATCGGGACGCTCCGGCCCGCAGCAGCTATACAAGATGAATATGGACGGAGCGGACGTAGAGCGGCTCTCCGACGGCACCGGCGAAGCATCCAACCCTTCGTGGCATCCCGATGGGCAGATTCTCGCGTTTGCGTGGACGCGGGGATACGCCACCGGAGCTTTCAACATATTCGTCATGGACGTTGCCACGCGGCAATATACGCAGTTGACCCATGAAGGGCGCAACGAAAACCCGAGTTGGGCGCCCGACGGCCGGCACCTTGCGTTTATGTCGACCCGCGCCGGAGGGCACCAGATCTGGACCATGCTGGGGAACGGCACGCAACTGCAACAGCTCACCACGCAGGGAAATAATGATAGCCCCTCATGGGGCCGATAATGAGGATTCAGGAGGCGATGTTCATGTTCAGCAAACGAAAGATCCCGGTCATCTGTCTCGCCGTCTCGTTGGCGATGTTCGCGGCGGGTTGCAAGAAGAAGGTCGCGCCGCCGCCACCGCCGCCGCCGCCCGTGCAGGAGAAGCCCGCGCCCGCGCCGCCGAGCGCACCGGTGATCGCCCAGTTCACGGCTGAGCCCACTTCCATTCAGCCGGGGCAGTCTTCCACCCTGCGCTGGCAGGTGTCGGGCGAGGTGGCGACCGTGGCCATCAACCAGGGGATCGGCACAGTGCAGACCGCCGGCAGCCGGCAGGTATCTCCGACCGATTCGACGACGTACACCCTGACCGCGGCCGGCCCGGGTGGCAATGTCACGGCTTCGGCGACCGTCAGCGTGAGCTCTCCGCCACCGCCGCCACCACCACCGCCGCCACCCGCGCCGACCGCCACCCTGGAGCAGCGGCTGGGCTCGGACTTGCAGGACGCCTACTTCGACTATGACAAGAGCGACGTCCGCGGCGATGCCCGCGACGCATTGACCCGGGATGCCGGCGCCCTGAAGAGCATCCTGACCGACTTCCCGAGCGCGGCCATCGTGCTCGAAGGCCACTGCGATGAGCGCGGCTCCGCGGAGTACAACATCGGGCTCGGCGACCGGCGCGCCACCGCGGCCAAGGATTTCCTGGTGCAGCTCGGAGTGCCCGCCGACCGCCTCAAGACCATCAGCTACGGCAAGGAACGTCCGCAGTGTACCGAGGCGAACGAGTCTTGCTGGCAGAAGAACCGGCGCGCGCACTTCGCCTCCGGGCAGTAGGATAGTTACAGAAGAAAGATTGCGGCGAGGGAAAGGCCCCGGGTTCCGGGGGCGGACCGCGGCCCTTTCCGCCGCCGCCGAGGAGAGGTGCACATGTTCCGACGTCTTTGCGTGTGGATTCTGCTGGCCTCGCCGCTCACGTTTGCGGCCAGCAAGGAAATACTGGAATTGCAGCGCGACGTGGCCATGCTCCAGGAGCAGTTGCGGCAATTGAAGGAATCGCAGGACCGGCAATTGACCCAGCTCACTACCCTGATGCAGACCACGCTCGATACCGCCGGCAAGTCCAGTACGACCGCCGCCGTGATTCAGGACGGGTTGCAGCGCAGCCTGCGGGATATGGAAGCCAAGGTGGTGACGCCGGTGGCCGGACTTTCCACGCGCATGGACAGTATGAGCCAGGACATGCGCTCGCTGAGTACCGCGGTGGCGGACCTGACCAGCCTCCTGAGCAAACTGCAAGGGCAGATCACCGACTTGGGCAACGCGGTGAAGGTGATGGGTACGCCCGCGCCGCAGCCGCCCGGCGCTTCCGGCAATGCCAGCGGCAATGCCAGCGTGGGAACCGCCCCATCGGGATCGGCCCCCTCGACGGAAGCGCCGCCCATCAGCTCCACCGATCTTTACGCCAACGCCCAGCGCGACCGTGGCAGCGGCAAGCTCGATCTGGCGCTGCAGGAATATGCCGACTACCTGAAGTGGTACGGCAACACGGAGCTGGCGCCGAACGCGCAGTTCTACATGGCGTCGATCCACTATTCCCAGGGCGATTACGAAACCGCGGTGAAAGAGTTCGACCTGGTCCTGGAGCGGTATCCGGAGAACAATAAAACCCCGGACGCTCTCTTTTCCAAGGGCCTGGCATTGCAAAAGCTGAACCGCAGGACCGACGGAGCCAAGGAATTTCGCGAGCTCATCCGCCGCTTCCCGAATAACGATCTGTCCAAGCGCGCCTGCGACCAGTTGAAGGCCATGGGGTTGAGCTGCGGCCCGCCGAGGGCTGCGGCCCCCAAGGGGGCGGCTACCAAGCGCAAGAAGTAGCCTGGTCCCCTCCCCCGCCCCGGCCGTCCCCGCCCCGCCCCGCCCCCGCCGTCCCCGCCCCGCTCCCGCCGTCCTCCCCACCCCG
>JADGNR010000269.1 GCA_017883415.1 Bryobacteraceae bacterium
GAGACGCGGCGCGCGCGCAACGATTCGGCGGCCTCCCGGAGCGTCACTGGTCGTCCTCCAGCACCCCCGTCGCCGGTTCCAGGTCGTAGGGCAGATCCTCGACCAGGGGGCGAAATGCCGCCTCCAGGGCGTCGAGCGGTGGCACGATCCGATCGAGCTCGGCGGCGGGGATCGCGAGCCCGGCAGCCGTGGCGATCATCCTCCAGTCCTTCACGGTACCTTTACGATAGCGGATCTGTTGTGCAGGGAGAGCGGCTGCCCGTTGGCGGGGGCAAAAAAAAGGGGGAGCCCGAAGGCTCCCCCTGTGAAAGCGATACGCGACGATACGCTTAGAAAATGATCTTCGCCGAAATGACCGCCGAACGCGGGTTGCTCGAGAAGACCAGGTCGGGGTGATAGAACGTGGTGTCGGCGGGGTTCAGGAAGTTGCGGACCCCCGCGCCCGTGTAGCCCTTGCTGGCCGCATCGCTCAGACGGTCGCCGGTGTACTGCGGGTGATTCAACACGTTGATGAAGCGGGCGCCCACTTCCAGCTTAAGGCGCTCGGTCATGTTGATCTTCTTCAGAAGGCTGAAGTCGCAGTCGTCGATGGGCATCAGGTGCTCGGTATTGCGCGCGCCGTTGGGCAGCATTCCCTTCTGCGCCTGGATGTAGCGGGCGTTGGGATTGTTGGCCAGGTAGGCCACGGTGGCCCCGGCGCTGTTCTTCAGCGCGGTGACGCCCGAGCCCACATTCACGGTTCCGGCCGGGTTGATGACCGCCCGGTCGGGGGCGTTGTCGCCGTTCAGGTTGGCGTCCACCACGCTCTGCACGGTGGCCCAGGTGCCGGTCTGGTAGGTGACGATCGGCGCCATCTCCCAGTTGCCCACCACGTTCTTCATGAACCAGTTGCTGCCCTTCTTGAAGAACGGCATGTCGTAAACCATGGCGAAGGTGAACCGCTGGCGATGGTCCAGGGCGGAATCGGCTTGCTCGGCGGTCAGGTTCTGGAAGTCCTGGGCGCGCCGCGGCGTGGTTACGGTGCTGAATACTTCAGCCGTCGAGTTGTCGACGTTGTGGCTCAGGGTGTAGGCGCCCACGAACTGCATGCCGTTATTGAACCGGCGGTTGAGTTGCACCGCCAGGCCCTGATAGGTGGAACTGCCCTGCGGCATGAATCCCACGATGGCGGTGTTGAAGCCCGCGGCCGTGTACTGCGGGAGGAAGTTCCCACCGGCGTTGAGGCTGGCGTTCAGCTGCGCCAGGGTGCTGGTCAGGGAATTTAACGTGGCTTGCGAAGGCGCGGTCAGGAACAGCGGCAGCGCGTTCGAGGCATTCACTACCGGCTGCACGTTGATGCGCTGCTGCACCGGCAGGCTGATGCCGCGCGTGCCGAGGTAGCGGACTTCGAGGGTATAGTTCTCGCGGAAGATGCGCTGCACGCCGATGTTCCACTGGATGGCTTTGGGCATGCGCTGGTCGGGGATGAAGCCGCTGGTGCTCGAGCGGGCGTCGGCCTGGCTCAGAGTGCCAGCCGAGGCGTTAGGCTTGATGCCGCCATTGGCCAGGAAGTTGCTGCCCGCCAGACCGCCCACGTCCACCGTCTGCTGCAACTGCGGCGGAAGGGAAAGCAGGCCCAGGTTGTCGAACAGCTTGTCGTAATTGATCCCGAAACCGCCGCGAATGGACGTTTTGGCGCTGGTGCCGGGCGACCACGCGAAACCGATGCGGGGCATGAAGTTCAGGTTCTGCGGTTTCGGCTCGGCAAAGGTGATCAGGCCGGGAACGCTCGAGATGGCGTTGAGGCTCTGCAACCGCTCGCCTACCGGCACGGTCTCGCGCTCATAGCGGAGGCCCAGGTTGACCGTAAAGTTCGGCTTAATCTTCCAGTCGTCGTTCACATAGAGGCCGAGCTCGGTCTGGTCTCCGTAGTACACCACGTTGCCCGTGGTCCGTTCCGCGAAATCGGGAACCTGGTCGGTGAGGTAGCCTTCGAGCGTGGCCCAATCGTAATCGCCGCGGCCGCGCTGGGTGAACGTTTGCGGGCTGATGTACTTGCGGAAGTCCGCCCCGAACTTGAAGGTGTGCGCGCCCTTCACGATGCTGATGTTATCGGTGCCCTGATAGGTGTTTTGGATACCCGTCTGCGGGGCGTTGGGGTCCGGGCCGATGTTGATGCCCAGCTCGTCGATGGTCAGGTTCGGGAAGGAATCGAGCCCCGGAAACTTCTGCGGGCCCACGCCGGTAATCGAATAGCTGCGGTTGAAGCCGAGACGGAACTCGTTGGTCACCGTGGGCGAAAAGTTGTGGTATTCCGAGAAGGTGGCCAGGTAATTGTTGTTCGGCAGCGTCTGGAAGAACACCGGCAGTGAGGCCGCCGTGTCGATAAAGCTGACGCGCTGCATAATGTAGCGGGCGCGCACGTTGTCGTTGGTGCCGATGGTATAATCCACCGATCCCACCAGGTACGTCGTGTTGGAGTAGTTCGGCGCCACCACCGGGAACTGGCCCAACTCGATCGTCTTTCCGCCAATTACCGGAAACGCGCCACTGGGCGTGTCACCCGGCGCGGCCGCGGTCGGCGTCGCCGGCAAAAACTGCTTCAGCACGGAAAGGTTGGTCGCACTCACACCGGGAACCCCGGCCAGCGCGGCGTAGCCTGCCGCCGTGGGGGCGAAGATCTGTCCGGGGGAACCGGCAGCGCCAACAGGCTCGCGTTCCAGATCGAAGAAGAAGAACAGCTTGTTCTTGCGGATGGGGCCGCCGATGTTGCCGCCGAAGCGGTTATCGTCGAAGCGCTGTTTCGAAGTCACGCCATCCACTATCGACTGCTGATCCAACGCGTTAAATTTCCGGTTCTGCAGGTATTCGAGCGCCATGCCGTGAAATGCGTTGGTGCCGCTCTTCACCACCTGGTTGAACTGGCCGCCTGCCGAGTGTCCGTACTCGGGCGAGAACTGGTTCGACAGCAGGGTGAATTCCGCTACCGCGTCGTTGGGAATCGTCGACAGCGGCCCGGTTACGCTCTTGCTGTTGTTGTCGATGCCCTCGACGGTGAAATTATTGTTGCGCGGCCGCTGCCCGCCCACCGAAGGGCCGGTGCCCACGCCCACCGCGCCGCTGGTGGAAACTCCCGAAGCCAGCAACGAGAGGTTGATCACGCCGGACCCGCTCGAAGTAGTCGGCAGATCCGCCAGTTGCCGCGTCTCGAACGTGCTGGCCACTTGCGCGGTGCTGGTGTCAATCGACACCCCGGCGCCGCTTACCTCCACCGTCGTCGCAGTTTGTCCTACCTGCAGCGTCACGTTGGCCGTGGATGCTTTGTTGAGTTCCACGGTCACGTTGGTCAATTCGGCTTTGTTGAAGCCCTTGACCGACACGGTGAGCTTGTAGGTGCCGCCCGGCAGGTTGCCGATATGGTACTGCCCGGAGGTGGTTGCCGTGGTGGTCGCTTCCACGCCCGTCGCCACGTTGGTCGCTACCACCGTCGCTCCGGGTACTACGGCCCCGGATGGATCGTAGATGGTGCCGTTCAACTCGCCGCTGACGGACTGGCCAAACGCCGGCATCAGGGCCAGCGCAATGATCATCAGGAACAGAACTGAAACTCGTCTGAATACCATAAATAAACTCCTCGCTTCCTCTTTCAGAGAATTGCCCCGTTAGGATGCTCTGCACGAAGCACGCCCATCACCAATGTTAAGTTTGTTGATTCTACAGGAGTTGGACACGCGTCACCACCATCGCCTCCGGGCCGGGATTCGGTCGAATCAGGGGTCCAAGCCTTCCCAATGGATGTAATCCCCTGCGGATCAGAGGGTTACGCCCCTATGGGTTTTCGTAGGGTAATGTACGGATTAGCAGAGTTCTGGACCTGGATTGATCGCATCCGCGCCGCGGCGCGAGGCGAATTGCGCGCCCGCCAGCACGATCATGGCGGCCACGAAGCTCCACAGCAGAATGGTGACCGAGTACTTGAAGATGGCGTACTCGTTGGCCAGCTTGGTTTCGAGCAGCTCGCAAATCAGCAGGTTCACATATTTCAAGGCTTCGAGCGCGAGGCCCGCCAGGATCGCCGCCGGAGCCACGCGGGCCGGCGAAATCTTGCGGTTGGGCAGCAGCCAGTACACCAGGAACAGGGCCAGAATCGAGATCGGAAGCGCCGCCAGCTTGAAGATCAGCAGGTTCATCCACACCCGAAAGGCGCCCGCTCCGGCCCATTTCGAAATCCATTCCTTATTCATGGCGGTGAGCATCAGCGACAGCAGCGCCAGGCCGCCGCAGGCGAAGATCAGGCCCAGGCTGACCAACTGGTTCTTCAGATACGAGCGGTTGACGGCCACGCCCCAGGCGCGGTTCAGCGCCACCTCGAGCGGCTCGAAGATGCCGTTGGCCGTGAACAGCAGCAGAACCATGGAGGTGACGTGGACCTTGCCCACCATCCACGGCTGCAGGTTGCGCACGATGAACTTGCCGGGCTCTCCGGCAAAGAAATCGCCCAACGCCAGGTAGATGGCTTCTTCGGCCGCGCGCCAGTGAAGGACGTTGTGGCAGAACGAGAGCATCACCGTCAGGAAGGGATAGAAGGAGAGCAATACGCTGGCGGCAATTGCCAGGGCATAAACGTGCGCCTCGGTTTGCACCAGGTAGCGGGCTGTCGGACGCCAGCGCGGCAAATGCGGCGGGGCCTCCGGAGGAATCGGGGGGATCACATTTCAGGGTAGTACAGCGGTCAGCGATCAGCTTTCAGCGATCAGCTCTCAGCTAATATCGGTGCGACTCGCGGCGCAGGGAGCGGATTCGTGGAGCCGGCTCGCGGCTTGAGGGGACGGGTGCCGTGGCGGGGCGCGGAAGAGAGCTGATAGCTGAAAGCTGATCGCTGAAAGCTCTTACGCCAACTGCAATGCCTCGCGCAGGCCGGGGTCGTGGCGCACGCGCCAGATGCGGCTGTCGAGATAATAATGCGTCAGCCCGAACCCGCAGAAGAACCCAAACGCCAGGTCGGAGACCTTTCCCAACTCGAACCCGGGAACGCGATAGAGCGCGCTGAACAGGAGCGCTGCCGCGGCATAGGCCAGCAGGCTCCGGCTCACCGCCGAGGGAATGCGGCCATGGCGCGCGCCGCCGCCCTCCGCGGCATAGCGGTTGCGATTGTGGAACCAGATGAGGGCGTGGTATTGCAGGTTGTGCACGATGGTCACGGTAGGCACCGCCGCCTGCCAGCTCATATAAGCGAAGGTCAGCCAGTGCAACGGAATCACCGCGGCCAGCAGGAGATACTTGGGCACATCGGCGGCTTCCCCGGCGCGGAACCGCACCACCTGGCGCGCCAGATAGAGCGCGGCGATGAGCGCAATGAGCACCCACAGCGGGCCTTCCGCGCGGGCGAATGAGAAGTGCAGGCCCAGCTCCTCGGGGTGATGGATGAAGAAGCGGTGGAAGGGCGGGAACACCAGCATGGCGCCCAGAAACAGCCGGTCGAGCTGGTTATCGAGCCGGCCGAGGTCGCGGTTCTTCACCTTGTACAGCACCATGAACCCATAATGCTGGCGCATGACGTGGTAGTAGGCCCAGACTCCCACCAGGAGCGCCAGGTACCCTTTCGCGCCGGCCAGCACCATCGCCGGACCGAGCGAAAAGAAGAACAGCAGGCTGCCGAACAGGAGGCGCGGGTTGCGCGCGCGCGATTCGCTATCGAAAAACGTGCGCGACGCGGTGCCGAAGATATGGGTGCCGTCGAAGCCCACCGACCAGAACCACCACAGGAGCGAAATCGGCACTCCTCCGGCGGTATAGAGCAGCAGGTAGGCGTAGCCGGCCAATGCGCTGCCGATGACCAGGGCAAGGTCCACCGGGCGCGCGATGATCCAGCGGGAAGCGGACCGCGGGGCGGGGTACGCGATGGCTCTGGCAGCGGCGGCCATGATGCTTTTTCGCGCGGTTATGCGAAGTGGTACTTGTTGGCCGCTTCGTCCCAGACCACTTTCTTCTGGTTCTTAAACGAGAGCGTCGCCATATGGCCGGAGATGGCCGCCTGCTGCCCCACCAGCGGTGGCGCAATCGGTTTCTCGTGGCCCAGCACCGACTGGATGAAGTTGCGGAAGTGGTTGATGGCGCCGTCGCTTTCGTTGAAGTCGTTTTTTCCGTTGAGGTGAATCGGCTGGCGCGACTTGATATTGTCCGGCGCCTTGCCGCGAAAGACTTCCGGCGTGAAGTAGAGATCCTGCCGGTTCATCACCTCGATGGTGCCCTCGTTGCCGCACAACTGTTCGCCGTACCCGTAGTGGTCGTTGCCGAAGTAGCAGCTATAGTTGATGTGGAAGTTGCCGGGGTACTCGTAGATGGCGCTGAAGGTGTCGGGCACGTCGCGGTCGTCGTTCTGGTCGGTCCAGCGGTAGATGCCGCCGGAGGCCACGCAGCTCTTGGGCACCGTCTTGTTCAGCATGTAATTCACGATGTCGGTCTGGTGCACCAGCAGGTCGGTGGAAATGCCGCCCGAATAGTCCCAGTAGAGGCGCCACTGGAAATAGCGTTCCGCGCTCCACGGCCGCTTGGGGGCGGGGCCCAGGAAGCGGCCCCAGTCGGTGTTCTGGGGCGTCGCTTCGGGCGGAATCGCGTAGCGCCAAGCCGGATCGTTGGGGAGCGAGTTGCGATACCAGAACGCGCGCACGAAGTGCACTTCGCCGATTTGTCCCTTCTCCACCAGCTCCTTGGCCTTCTGGTAGAGCGTGGAGCTGCGATTCTGGGTTCCGACCTGCACCACCTTGCCCGATTTTTCCGCGGCATGCACGATATCGAAACCCTCTTCGATGGTGTGGGCCAGCGGCTTCTCGATGTAGACGTGCTTACCGGCCTTGAGCGCCGCGATGGTCATCTCGTGGTGCAGATGTTCCGGCGTCATGATGAAGACGGCATCGACGTTCTTGTCGGCCAGCAGGTCGCGGTAGTCCCGATAGGCGGCCGGGGCGCTCCCCCAGATGGTCTGCATGCGGTCCTTGGCGCGCGCGATGTACCCCTGATAGGTATCGCAGATCGCGGTGATCCGCACGTCGTCGGGCGACGCGGTGTGCAGCCAGTCGAGGCCCGCATACCCGCGCGTGCCCACGCCGATCCAGCCGATGTTGATTTTCTCGTTGGCGCCGCGGGCGGCAATGACCGCCGGCCCGGCCGCGATCGCCGCCGCTTTCAGAAAATCGCGTCTGTTGATGGCATCCGCCATAAGCACCTCCAAGCTCCGATGATACCGAATTCGAGGGCCGCTATCAGCTTTCAGCGCTCAGCTTTGCCCGAAGGCTGGGGGGCCGAATCGCTGATCGCTGACGGCTGAGAGCTGACAGCTTCTTTGAGCCGCGCCTTCCATTCGTCCAGAAACTCCGCCGTCCGGGTGCTCCCGATGCGCGAGCAGCCCGCTTCGTAGACCTCCAGCACCTGGTCCACCGTGCGCAGCCCGCCGGCCGCCTTGACGCCGATCTCTTCGGGCAGGTATTTGCGCATGAGCTTCACGTCCGCGAGGGTATAGCCGGAGGGCGCGAACCCGGTTGACGTCTTGACGAAATCCACCTCCGCGCGTTCGCAGCAGCGGCAGGCGATAATCTTCAGCTCGTCGGTGAGGTACGCGTTCTCCAGGATGACTTTGAGAATGGCGCCTTCCTTGTGGCACAACTCCGACATCTGCGACAGCTCCGTTTGTGCATGCTGGAACTCGCGCGAGAGCAATTTGGAGATGGCGATCACCATATCGATCTCCCTGGCGCCGCGCCGCAGCAGGTCGCGCGTCTCGAACAGCTTGGTCGCCGTATTCTGGGAGCCGTGCGGAAAGCCCGCCACGCTGCCCGGCTTGACCCCGCTGCCCTCGAGGGTGCGCACGGCCAGGTCGATATCGCACGGCCGCACGCTCACGGAGGCGACCCCGTAGCGCTGGGCCAGTTCCAGCCCCTCGACCACCTGCGCGGTGGTGAGTTCCGGCCGGACGAGCGAATGGTCGATCAAGCGGGCGAAATCCTGGTAGGTGGCCAGGGGAGGGCGGGGCG
>JADGNR010000560.1 GCA_017883415.1 Bryobacteraceae bacterium
CGGCCAGCGCACGCTCGGCTTGCATGCGCTCCGTAATATCCAGATTCGCCCCGATCGACCGCACCGGCTTTCCCGCATCGTCGAAGAAGACTCTGCCCTTGCCCATCAGCCAATGCACGCTTCCGTCCGGCCAGACCACGCGAAACTGACACTGGTAGCGGCTCTTCCCTTCCAGCGAGTGGCTCAGCTCTCGGGCCATTCGTTCCCGATCCGCGGGGTGAATCAGGTCCAGGAATTCCTCACCGACCGGAAACTGGCACTCCGGCTCGAGACCGTATAACCGAAACTGCGACTCCGACGCCTTGGTGAGGCCCGTTTGTGCGTCCCAGTCCCAAATGCCCACCCCGGCAACGCTCTGGGTGAATCTCAGCCATACCTCGTTCTGCTCCGCCTCCTCCTCCAGCCGTTTCCGCTCGGTGATGTCGTCGACCAGCGTAATGTAGTGCAGCGGTCTTCCCTCGCCGTCCCGCACCAGTTCGACGCTGACGCGCACCCACACGGGCTGCCCATCCTTGCGCATGTATCTCTTGGTCAGAACGCCACTGGAGGTCCTTCCCTCCCTCATCGAACGCACTACCGCGAGGGTCTCTTGCCGGTCGTCGGGATGCGTCGCCACGGCATCGGTGTGCAGCAGTTCCTTTTCGGTGTATCCGGTGATGCTGCAAAAACGGGCATTCACCTGCTGGCATCGAAGTTCCAGATCGGTGACTGTCATTCCGATGAGCGCGTTGTCGAAAGCCGTGCGGAACCGCTCTTCGCTGGTGCGCAGAGCTTCCTCCGCCTGCTTCCGCTCAGTCATATCGGAGAAGGTCACGACTAATCCCCGAATGCGCCCATTCACCATGATCGGCTGTGACGAGTAGTCTACGGGGAACCCGGTCCCGCCGGAACGCCAGAACATCTCCGTAGTCACCCGGACGGGGGCGCCGGCTTGCGCGGCGCGGTACATGGGGCACTCTTCCTTTGGATACACCGAACCGTCGGGCCGGCGGCCGTGGACCATTTCATGCATGTTATGCCCAAGGCATTCCTCCCGCGCGTATCCGATCATCCGGCACGCAGCCGCATTGATGAATATGCAGATCCCATGCAGGTCTACCGCGGAAATGCCCACGCCGGCCGATTCGAGCATGGCCATCGGCCCTGCCGGCCCCAGCTCCGCGCCGGCTTCAAACATGGTGGGTTCGGCAAGCAGATCAAGTTGTGGCATGGCGCGCCATTCCTGTCAGAAAGGAAAACGGCCCTTTGGCCGGCGCGTTTTCCTCGACGCCCGCGATCCTGGCGGCCATCCCGACGATGTGTTTTTGGAAATCGCGGCTCTGCCCCAGGGCCTTTCCATCGAGTGCGGCTGTTTCGAAGTCGCGGGTACAGTCCGGCAGCGTCGCATCGATGGCCACACCCAGGATCTTGCGGAGTTCCTCCGAGGAGAAGCCCATCCGGCGCGGCGTGCGGTTCAGAGTCAGCCGAAGCAGACGATCCAAGCCGGCGTCGTGCAGTTTTTGGGCCACGCTTTTCGCCTCGTTAAGCGAAAGCACGTCACAGGTGCTGGTCAGGAACAAGCTGCTCACTTCTTCCGCCATCACCGCCGAAAACGGGCACAGGCGGCCGAGATCGATCACGATCCATTGGTACAGCGACCGCACAAAGCGAACCACGAAGCGCGCTTTCGCCGACTTCGGTTGCTGATCCTCAAGCACCGCCAAACCTGCCGACTGGATAATATCCAGGCCCCCGGGTTCGCGCACCACCAGCTTTTCCCACCTCGTCTCGTCCAGGCGAAGGATGTCGTTGGAAGCGTCCAGGATGGTGTACGGGCCAGCGGCCCTCATGAGAAACCCGATCGAGTTCGCCCCCCCGCCCAAGTCCATCAACAGAACCCTTCCGCCCGTCAGCTTCTTGAGTTCCGCGGCGACGTGACAGGCGATCGTCGTGGTCCCTACACCGCCTTTCACGCCGAGAAACCCCACCACCCGACCCGGTTCCCGAGACAGCTCGGGCTTCGACGCGTCCGCCCGCGAGTGGTGTCTCACGACCGCGTGGCGCAGGGTCCGCGCGAGCGTCTCGCTGTCGAACGTGCCTTTCACCAGGTAATCCTGCGCGCCAGCCTGCACCGCCCGCAACGCAAGCGATTCGCTGGCAAGACCTGTCAGAACCACGACCGGCACGCCCTCCGCATGGGTACGAATGGCGTTTAGTCCGTCCAACCCCTGGCTGTCCGGCAGCGACAGGTCGAGCAGGATCACGTCGATATTCCGTTGGGCCAGCCTTTCCAGGCCAGGAAGCAAAGCCTCTACCCAGTGAATACGAAACGTGGTGTCGCCGGTTGTCGGCAATAACTCTTGCACCAGTGCCGCATCTCCGGGGTTATCCTCGATCAGCAAAACCTGCAACGTATCATGTGACATAAAGCCCCTGGGCTCAAAGAGAGTTCCCCAACCGTACTCTGACATGCGCCGCGGCGGAAGAGTATCGGGAGGAACCCCCAACCGGGGTAGGGCGATCCTGTAGTCGGCCCCACGGTCCATGGTGAACCGCCAAGCCGCAATTTCACCGGCCCTTGCGGGATCCCAGCCGAACTTCGCGGAAAACAGCCGGTGCTAGAGACCGATTTGCCGCGCCGCTGAACCACTGGCTTCGCGGCTTCTTGGCTCGCCCTGTGAGTATCGCCACGGCCCTCCGTCGCTCCTTCGGTCTTCAGAGAGCCTGCGTCGTAATACTACGTCTTGAACCGGTCGTCGATCTCGACCTGGTATCCGCTGGAAAGCCGGTTGGTCTCGTTGGCCATGCCGGCCACGGCCAGCAACTCGGCAAACATCTGGTCCGTCATGCCCGCCTTGCGCGCCGAGACGGTATGGGAAGCGATGCAGTAGGGGCACTGGTTAGTGACGCTGACCGCGAGATAGATCATCTCCTTGGTGAGCGCGTCGAGCGCGCCGGGCGCCATGATCTCCTTGATGCTGTGCCACGTGCGGCGCAGCGTCACCGGGTCGCGGGCGAGGGCCTTCCAGAAATTGTTGATCCAGTCCGTCTGGCGCGTGGCCATGATGTCGTCATAGACCGCCCGCACCTCGGGAGAGGCATCGGCGTATTCGATGAATCCGAGAGTAGCCATGCGGTGATTATCGCGCAAGGGCAGCACCCGGACGAAACAGGCGCTATTGCTGGAGAAATGGACCTCGAGCAGACCATCCGGCAGGTGCAGGATACCTTG
>JADGNR010000045.1 GCA_017883415.1 Bryobacteraceae bacterium
GACGGTGTACCAGGCGGGGTCGTGGGCGGTTAGCTGAAACCTCGACGGTCCAAGAAAGCGAGGACTACTCCTGCCGCAGCGCGGTAAGAGGGTCTACCGAGGCAGCGCGGACCGGCAGGCTGGGGCCGCAGCCGCCACCAGGATGAAGAAGAAGGGTATCGCGGACAGCGTTACAACGTCGGTCGTGCTCACTGCTACCCGGCAGGGTCTTCAGTAACCGCGTGCCCGCCAAAACTCCGGCGGGTCCGTCCAAAGAACTGAGCGCGGCGGAAAATTGACCGCGGTGGCGGATTGTATTCCGGGCAGCGCGGCGCACCGGCCTTCGGATTGCGACGCCGGTCGGGTTTTTTCGCGCGCTCTCCAAGACCCGGTCCAGTGAACATCACAAGTAGACGGGGTAAACGTCTTCGTGAGCCGGCCGCCGAAATAGATCTATTCATCTTCCGTTCATCTGGGATCTGGCATAATTGCGCCACAAGGCAAGGAGAGCGACTATGCGATACGTGAAGAGTGTGTTGATGATTTCGGCCGCGCTTTCGCTCGAAGGCGCGACGGGTTATAAAGTGGTGGCGCGGTATCCGGTGCCGGGCGATGGCGGATTCGATTACGTGGCCATCGACAGCGCGGCGCGGCGGATTTACCTTTCGCACGGGACGCAGGTGGACGTGGTGGATGCCGACAGCGGGAAGGTGGTGGGCACGATCGCCGACACGCCGGGCGTGCACGGCGCGGCCATCGCCGCGGAATTCAAGCACGGATTCACCAGCAATGGCAGGGAGGACAAGGTTTCGATGTTCGACCCCGCGACCCTGCAGCTCATTAAGAAGATCGACGTGGGGAAGGGCCCGGATGGCATCTACTACCATCCCGCCACCAAGCGCGTATTCACCAACAATCACGGTTCGCACGATATCACGGCCATTGACGCCAAGACGGGCGAGGTGGCGGGCACGGTAAAGGCCGAAGGCGACGGGGAGCAGGCGGTGATCGGGGCCGATGGCCTGATCTATGTCAACAGTGAGAACACGGATGAGGTGGTGGTTTTCGATCCCAAGTCGCTGGAGGTCAAGAAGCGTTTTCCCATCGGCGTGGCCAAGACCCCAACCGGCCTCGCGTACGATGCCAAAACCAACCGGCTATTCATCGGGTGCCGCAACGAGCCGAAGATGGTCGTCATGGACGCCGGCACGGGGAAGGTGATCGGCAGCTTCCCGATCGGCGCCGGCGTCGACTACGCCGCTTTCGACCCGGAGGCCAAGCTGGCTTTCTTTTCCTGCGGCGATGGAACGTTGAGCGTCTATCATGAAAAATCCGCGGACGAATACGAAGACGCGGGAGCGGTGAAGACCCAGCCGAGCGCCAAGACCATGGCGTTCGACCCCAAGACCAAACAGATCTTCCTCTCCGCCGCCGAATTCGTGGAGACCCCGGCGGCCGAACCGGGGAAACGCCCGCGGCGCACCGTCAAGCCGGGATCGTTTGTGCTGCTGGTGGTGGGCAAGTAGCGGTGGGGCGGGCGCCCTCGCCCGCGCGCGACCCCCTGGTCGCGCTCTTGTGCCGCAGCTCTACTGCTCCACCCGCTTCTGCCGCTCGTAGGGCGTCTTGAGGAATTTGCCGGCCTCTTCCTGCGCGCCCTGCGTGTTGTCCTTGGTGCGGATGGCGAGATTGTATTCGTTGACGGCGCGCTCGCGCTGCCCGCTCACGTCGAAGATCTTGCCCAGGTTGATGTGCGCCCACACTTCGGTCCACTTGGGCTCCAGGTCGCCGTTCAGCGCCTCGCGGAAATCGTTGGCCGCTCCCTGGAAGTTGTTCTGGAGGAATTCCACTTCGGCGATGCGGTAATGCGCCAGCGAGCTCTGGCGGTTGGTCTCGAGCGCCTTCTGGTACTCCTTGAGCGCGTCGCCGAATTCGCTCAGCTCGGCGAACTGCTCGCCGCGGCGGATGGCCACCGCCACGCGCACCTGCGGCGCATAGCGCAGCACCCGGTTGTTGGGGTCGATCACCACGTTCTTGGGCTTGCCGAAGGTGTCCACCGAGAACTCCGACGACGTTCCCACCACTTCCACTTTGGCCTCTTCCGGGTTGCCTTCGGTTTCAATTTTGAGGTCCACGGGCATGCGGAACGTGTCCAGATCCTGCGAGATCTTTCCCTGCACGCGGAAGCCCTTGGCGGTGCGGAAAATGGTGTACTCCAGCTTGAACTCGGGGGCGCCCGACGATTCGATCCACTGGATGAAGAAATAGCCGATATCCTTGCCCGAGACGGTCTCCGCCACCTTGCGGAAATCGTCGGTGTTCACCGATTTCCAGGCGTCCTTTTGCGCGTAGGCTTTCAGGGTCTCGAAGAATTTGGCATCGCCCAGCACATAGCGCAGCATGTTCATCACCGCCGCGCCCTTGCTGCCGGTCAGGGCCCACAGCTCCGGCGAGTAGTCCTCCAGCCGCGCGGACTGGATGATGGGCACGGTATCCACGGTCAGCGATTCCACCATCACGTCGCGCAGTTGGGTCTCCATGGCGGCCGGGCCGTTGGCGTGTTCGGTCCACAGCAGCTCGGAGTAGGCCGCCAGGCCGTTGGTCAGCCACAAGTGGTTTCGGGTGGAGGGGGAAACCAGCTCCTCCCACCACTGCCTGGAAACCTCGTTGGCCAGCAGCTTGCCGTTGGGCTGCCGCCCGATGCCCTTGGGCGCAAGGAAGATCACACCCGGCGCGGCATAGCCATTGGGGGCGCCGGCCTCGGTCTCCACCACCGTCAGATTGGCATAGGGCGGCAGGCCGAAGGTGCCCGTGAAGAACGACATCACCTTGCCGATTTCCTGCCCGTACGGCTGGGCCATGTCCGCCTCCGGTCCGCGGAAATACATCGCCGTGGTGACGCCTTCGGACTGCACCTTCGCGGGATCGCCCTTCACCACCGCGATGCTGCCGGGAAACGACGGGCGGTCGAACCGCCACTGGTAGGTGTTCTTGTCGCCGGCCGTCTGGCGCGAATCGATTCCGCTGCCCAACACGGCGTATCCCATGGGCACGGTGACGTGCATGTCGGCGGCGAAACGGTCGGTGGTGTAGCCGCTCACTGGAAACCAGCGGGCCGGGTACATGAGATACGAAAAATCGGGATGGATGGCGGCGAACTTGATGCCGTAGACCGGAGAGTCTTCCTGTCCGGTCAGCTTCCCGTCGTAATAGAAGGTGATGGTGGCCGGCTGGCCCTTGGGCAGCGGTTGATCGAAGCTCAAGCGCACCGTGAAATCCTGCTGGTTGCGCGAGGCGGAAATCTGTTTTCCCTTGTCGTCCACCACGCGCGATACGTTGAGCGCGTTGTTCAGCTCGAAAGTAGCCGAGGTGAAGTTGTCATCCAGCGGGACAAACCGCACGGTCGCTTTGGCCGTGACCGATTGCGTGTTGGGCGAGATCTCGGCGTCGATGGTGTACTGCTCGACGTCGAGACGGGAGGTGGAGCGGCGCTCCTGAGCCGGCGCGGCAAGCGTGGCGGCGAATAGCAGCAGGCCGGCGGCGGCCGGTGCGGCCGCAAGGGTGCGGAGGTCACGAAACATGTGCAACTTGTCCTTCCAGGATTTCTTGAATGATGGCGGCGGCGTAACCCGGCACCGACTGTCCCGACGCCGCCGGCCCGTGCGACAGCTTTTCTCTCACTTCGGCCAGGTCGGCTTTCATGCGCGCCCGCGCGCCTTCGTCGGTGAGCAGCCGGCGCGCTTCGCGGGCGAGGGATTCACCGGTCATCCGTCCCTGCATGAGCTCGGGCACGACGGCGCGCCCGGCGATGAGGTTCACCATGGAATAAAACGGGACGCGCACCAGCAGCTTGCCCGCCAGCCAGCTCGGCGGCGTCACTTTGTAAAACGTCACCATCGGAGTGCCCAGAAGCGCGGCTTCCACGGTCACCGTGCCGCTGGCGGCAAGCGCAAGGTCGGCGTGCGCCATGGCATCCCAGCTCTCTCCTTCGATCACTTGCATCGGAGAACGGCCCAGGCGTTCCCGAAAAAAGGCGGCCCCGGCCGTAGCCGAGGCCGGCAGAATCAGATTCACAGCCTGCTCCCGGTACAACCGGTCGGCGGCGTCGACGAGCGCGGGCAGATGACGTGCCGCTTCGCCGCGGCGGCTTCCGGGTAGCACTGTTATCAATGGACGGCCCGCGGCGAGCCTGTGTTTCCGAAAAAAATCGTCCCGGCTGAGCGACGCCCGCACCAGACCGGCCAGGGGGTGCCCGATGTACGTGGCGGGAACTCCTTCCCTGGTAAAGAACTCCTCCTCAAAGGGGAAGATGCACAGCAGCCGCCGCACGGTGCGCCGGATGGTCTTCAACCGCCCCTTTCGCCAGGCCCAGACCTGCGGCGCCACCAGGTACACCACGGGAACGCCCTGCTGGTGCAGCCGGCGGGCCACGCGCAGGTGGAAATCGGGCGAATCCGTGAGGACGGCCAGATCGGGCTTTTCGGCGCGCGCCGCGGCCAGCAGTTTGCGGTATTCGCCGTAAATGCGCGGAATGTGCGCCACCACTTCCGCCAGGCCGACCACGGCGAGCGAGGCCGCGTCCACCACGGTGCGCACGCCAGCGGCCCGCAGGCGCGGCCCGGTACAGCCGAAGAAGCCGGCGTCGGGCCAGGCGCGCCGCAATTCCTCCACCACCAGCGAAGCGTACAGGTCGCCCGACGCTTCGCCAGCGGAAATGAGGATCTTGCAGCCCATCCAATTAAGAGTTTAGCTTGTCGCCCTGTTACAATCGAACCACCGGGATGTCCGAACCAGAACGAGCCAAACTGACCGTGGAAGAGCTGGCCGCGCGCTTTCGCAGCGAAATGATTCCGCTCACCAGCAGATTCTCCTACTTCTCCACCCTGCCGGTGGCGGAGGACGATCTGCGCCAGTACTTGAACGACCCGATTGCCGCCATCTCGCCGGCCATCATCGCCGCCCTGCCGCTCATGGGCATCATCCTGGCGCCCTACCTGGAAAAGAGCAACGGAAAAGACGGCGATACGGTGACCTTCGAGCGCCCGCCCGAACAACGCCAGATGGCGTGTTCGCGCCGCTCGCTGGGCGATATGACCGTACTGGCGCTGGGGATCAAGGATATCGAAGTAGCCGACTACCATTACCAGTTCTATAACGCTCTGGCCGCCCTGCTCTCCGAGCGCTGGTCCCCGGAGGTGCAGGAGCGCTTTTACCGCACCATCCGCGAGGAGCTGAGCGCCGAGGTCCACGGGGAAGTGGATGAGAAAAGCTGGCACCTGAAGCAGGCGTTACAGCGCCGCCAGACCAACGTGCGCAAGGAGACCAAGCTGTTCCGCGAGTACGCGCGCCAGGCCTTCGAGGATACGCTCACCCTGTATCTGCACGGCACCTGCTGCGACATCGACGTCGAGACCGGTCCCCGGCAGATGCCCAGCCGCTACCTGCGCCGCCGGCTGGAACTGCTGATGTCGCTTTACCCGCCGCCGGAAGGCTACGCCGTGCTGCCCGATCAGTTGAAGCCGCGGTAGGCTCTATAATCGGGTTATGGGTTCCGCCGAACTGTACGACCGGGATTTCTACGAGTGGACCCGGCGGACCGCGGAACTGTTGCGCGCCGGCCGGGCCGGTGAAGCCGACCTCGAACACATCGCCGAGGAAATCGAGGACATGGGACAACGCGAGCGCCGCGAGCTGGTGTCGCGCTTGGGCATTCTGATCGCTCACCTCCTGAAATGGAAGGTGCAGCCCAACCGGAGATCCCGCAGTGGGGAGCTCACGATTCGCGTGCAGCGGAAGGACCTGGCACGACTCCTGTCCCGGAATCCAAGCCTCCAATCCAGCCTCGCGGAAGACCTGGCAGACGCCTACGAGCGCGCCGTAGTGGATGCCATGACGGAAACGAATCATCCGGAATCGGATTTCCCCGGCACTTGCCCGTACACACTGGACGTTTTGCTCGACCCGGACTTTCTGCCGCAGTGAACGTGCGCGCCGCCGGGGTTGCAGCCTCCCGCGCGTTCCGCACCCCGGCTCGTCCAGCATGGACGGGCCTCGGGTAGATGGCGAGGCGGCCCGGCGAATGGCTGCGTGCCCGCCTAGCGCATCGTGCCGGCCTCGCTTTTCATGGCCATGGCGTTGCGCCAGGCCTGTTCCGCGAACGGGCCTTCTATTTTGGCCGCCTGTTCGCTGAACTTGGCGCCTTCCATGACGCGCGTCTTGTTCAACGTCATCTTGCCGAGCTGGTAGTTCGCCATGCCGAGATAGAAAAGGGCCGCGCCCATCATCGCCTCGTTGCCCTGGATCAGCGGCAAGGCCAGGCGCAGGTCCTTGTCGGCGGCAGCGTGCTTTCCGGTTTCCCCGTGGATGACGCCGGCGATCCAGTAGCCGCGGCCCAGGGCCGTGCTGCGAACGCGCTGCCAGTCGGCGGCGGAAACTCCTTCCGGCTTCGAGCGTTGGTTGAAGGCCGCCGTCAGACGAGTGGCGTAACCGAGCGCGCGGTCGTTTTGCTTGCGGTTGAGTGCCGTGTCGGCCATCACCAGCAGCAGATCCGTGTTCTCAGGAAAGTTGGCAAGAGCCTTTTCGGCGATCGCCGGGATTTTTGACGCGGCGCCTGTCTGGTGCAGCGCCAGGATGTAGGGGCCATACGCGTCGCTCAGGTATTTGCTCTTGGGATTCAGCTGTTCGAGCGTTGATACCAGCTCCACCAGCGTCGCGGGCGGCGCATGCGCGGCCGTTGTCCAAAGCGTGCCTTCGGCGTACAGTTGGACGCTTTTTGCATAGTCCACGCGACTGGTCCAGGCCTCCTTTTCATCGGCATTCTGGGGAGCGGGCGTGGCCATCGTCTCGCACGTCATCTCGTGGATTTCGCCAACCAGCTTTTTTACCTGCACCACGTCTTTCTTCGCTTCTGCTGCTTTAAGGCTCTGGAGCGCTTCCTCCAGATCGTCGGCAGCGGCCACAGCAGGGCCAGCGAAGAGAACAATCGCCAGACTCAGGATCGATCCATTCACGGCAACCTCCTCATGATGAGGAGAAATCCAGTCTCCTGGAGTTCCCGATTATCATTGTCCCCGATCCCGGCACTCGGCGCAATGGGTATTGAGACCCTATTGCCTTATAACTTGCGGCAGGGCGACGATCGCGGAGACGCGTTTCCTGCGGCAGGCTGTTATCTAAAGGGGGCCTATCTCCGCCGCGGCAATCGCGCGATCCTAAATGCAGGTCCTGTCTTGACCCCATTCCGGACGCTAAAGGTACTCCCGACGCCGTCCTTGACGGTGTTTGTCGCCCTCCAGGTTCTCGATATCCTCACGACCATGCTCGGCATTCACATGGGAGCGAGCGAGAGCAGTTTCTTCATCCGCCGCCTCATGGTGGCGGGACCGGTGGGCGCGCTGCTGATCTCGAAGCTGTTTGCCGTGGTCCTGGTCCTCATCGCGCTGAAGATGCGGCGTCCACGCGTGGTGGTGTTCCTCAACTTCTGGCTGATTGCCGTGGTGGGCTGGAACCTGCTCATGATCGTCATCACCGGATTCCGTAATTAGCTCGCGCGGCCTGCCGAGCAGCGATCGGCTGAACGCGGCGGCGTCATTCGGGTCATTCGGGCCGGCGGCTGGCAATGCCGGCGGCGCGCCGGTATCCTGAAGCGTGATGGATTCCGGCATCACTCGCCGCCAGGCTCTCCTGGCAGCCGGCGCTGCGGCCAGCCTGCGCGCCGCCGCCCGTGCGCCCGAGGTCGAGCAATCCGTCGTCGAGCGCAACGCGAAGCCGTTCAGAAACTGCTCCGCAACCAGGTCGCCGGCCCGCAGAGCCCATGGACCGGAAGCGTGCATCTTTTCACCTGGTTCACCCCGTGGGCGCCAATGCGGCGAACCAGTAGACGGCTGCGAGCGTGCAGAAGAGGCTGGTCACCAGGGCGTGACCGGCCACAAGGGCATTACTCTGCGGCCAGTCGCGATGATCGTACCAGAAGATGTCGACCAGCACCCGGACGGTCCAGAATAGGGCTATGAAGCCGGCGATCCAGCGCGCGGCCAGCTCGCCTGCCAGGAATGCATCGTGCAGCCTCCAGGTCAGCACGGCGAAGCTGACGATCGAGAGCAGGATGTAGAAGCCGTACACCCAGAAAACCTTCTGATTGAAGCGCGTGAGTTTCGCCACGTCCTGTTTCCAGCCGAGACGGGCCGGCACCTGCAGGCTGGCGATCAACACAATCAGGTGGCCCAGCGCGGCGGCGTAGATCGCGTGCGATAAGTACCAGGCCCAGGTGTTTTGGGCGATTAGTCCGTGCAGCCGCCAGTAAAATGGCACAATCAGAGTGTGCCGGAATGGCTCGTGAAAGAGCCAGGGCAGAGGGGCAATCAGCCAGAACCAGGTGCACGCGCGGTTGGCGATTCGGAAGCGCTCTTCCGCCGCGACCAGCGCGCCGTGCAACAGGAAATAGCCCAGGGGCAGCCCCCAGCCAGCACCCGCCGGGAAACTGAGCCCCATCTCATGCAACACGCCCGAGAGAACGAATAGAGCGAAGCGCGAGCCGCGCTTGCCGAAATAGCCATACAAAGGCCGCAAGAGCAGCCGTTGATTCATGTCCACGAATGCCAGGTTCCAGCGCCGGCTCCAGAATTCGGCGAGCGAGGTGGCGGCCCAGGGACGGTCGAACAAAAGCGGAACCGCGAAGCCGGCCCAGCGCAGCAACCAGGGAAGCAGGTCGCCGATACCCAGGTGGACCGTCAGGAGGAGTGCGGCAACCCCCGCGAGACCCAATAACCGGTCCGGAATGCGCGGCGCGTAGACCGCGAGCAGAACGATCGTGGCCGCGCCCACGGCCATTCGTGCCCATGCCCCGAGGAATCGCGCGGGGTCGATGGGTTGCGCCCGCCGGCGCTCCCGGAAGTAGCCGGGAATCACGCCGGGCCAGGCGAACAGGAACACGGCTAACCCGGTGGCGGTGCCCGGACCGCGGCGGATGGCCAGCGCGACGGCTTTGAGGGCGTAAATTGCGCCCAGAGAGGCCAGCAGCAGTCGCACAGCAGGAGTCATTTGTGCACCTCCGTCGGCCGTTCCGGGCGGGCCGGGAACGGGAGGGCCAGGAACCGCGCCGCCGGTAATTTGAACGTGTTCAATTCCAGTATGGACCCCGCCCGGCGGCGCGTCAAGCATATTTTTGAACGTGTTCACAACTCGCGAAAGCAGTCCGCACCACTCGCCGGCGCTATGTCCCCCTGCGGACCACGCTCCGCGCCGTGCGCCGCCGCCCGCTCGCCCATGCCGCGTTCTACAATACGGGCGTTATGTCGAACCGCCGCATTTCGCTTCGCGCATTCGTGTGGCTGCCGGCCGCCGTTTTGCTGCTTTCCGTGTCGTACGCCCAGAACGGCAAGCGTCCTCTGAACCACAAAGACTACGACGGATGGCGCACCATCTCCGGCCAGCATCTGTCGCCCGATGGCAAGTTTCTCGCTTACGGGCTCTTCCCCCAGGAAGGCGATGGCGAGGTGGTGATTCGCAACCTGGTCACCGGGCAGGAGACGCATCACCCCGCCGGGGCGCGCCCGGAACCCACGCCCGCGACGACTCCGGAAGAGGGCCCGCCCGCGCCGGCGCGTACCGTCACCATCGAGTTCTCCTCCGACAGCCGCACGGTCGTCTTCTCCACGTTTCCTTCCAAGGCGGAAACCGCCACGGCCAGGAAAGCCAAGAAGACCGCCGAACAGATGCCCAAGGACGGCATGGTGATCGTCGATCTGGCTTCCCTCGGCGCCACCTCCATCGAGCGCGTGAAGCGGTTTGCCATGCCGGAGAAGGCCGCCGGCTATCTCGCGTATCTCCGCGAAGCGCCGGAGACTAAGCCGGCCGAGGCCAATCCGCCGGAGCAGAAGAAAGAGGGCGATAGCGACCAGCAGGGCGGCCGAGGCGGGCGCGGTGGCGGCGCGGCGGCGGGCGGCGGCCGCGGCGCGCGGCCGGAATTCGGCTCCGACCTCGTGCTGCGCAACCTGGCCGATGCCACCGAGCGCACCCTCCCCGATGTGGTCGAATTCCTGTTTGCCGAGGACGGCAGACATCTGGTCTACGCCGTATCCTCCAAAGACACGGTCAGGAACGGCGTGTACTTCGTAATCCCCGGCAGCCCCGTCGACCCCAATGTGCTGCTCGATGGCAAAGCCAAGTACCTCAAGCTCACCTGGGACGAGAATCAGACGCAGCTTGCGTTCCTGAGCAATCGCGGCGACCCCAACAAGCCGCCCACCTGGAAGGTGTTTCATTGGGTGCGCCGCACCGGAGTCGCCCATCCGCTGGTATCGGACGAAACGCCCGGCTTCCGCAAGGAATTCGTCATCAGCGATAAGGGCAATCTCAGCTTCTCGCGCGACGGCACGCGCGTCTACTTCGGCTGCGCGCCTCCGGGTCCGCCCGAAAAGAAAGATGCTGCCGCGCCCGACGCTGCCGCTGCCGTCACCGACGCCGCCACCGACGATAAGGCCGTGGTCGACCTGTGGAGCTACAAGGACGATTACATCCAGCCCATCCAAAAGGTGCGCGCCGCCCGCGACCGCGACCGCACCTTCACCGCGGCGTACCTGATTCCCGAGCGCAAGCTCATACAACTGGGCGATATCGAACTGGCCGACGTCACGCCTTCGGAACACCCGCAATGGGTGATGGGCTCGGACGACCGCGCATACCGCCGCCTGGCCGATTACGACGAGCACTACACCGACACCTACGTCGTGGACGCCGCTACCGGCGCCCGCACGCTGGTGTCCAGGAAGAATCGCGGCGCCATGAGCTGGTCGCCCTCGGGCCGCTACCTGCTTTCCTTCGACGGCAAGGATTGGAACACGATTTCCGTCCCCGACGGCAAGACCATTAACCTCACCGCCGGCCTGCCGGTGAAGTTCTTCAACGAAGACACCGACACGCCCAACACACCGGGAGCGTATGGTTCGGCGGGCTGGACCAAGGACGGCAACGCCGTGCTCCTGTACGACCGCTACGACGTCTGGCGCGTCTCGCCCGATGGTTCGGGCGCGAAGAACGTCACCGCCGGCTATGGCCGACAGCATGACCTGCGCCTGCGCTACGTGCGCGCGGAGAGCGATCCGCACGAGCACTGGATCGATCCCTCCAAGCCGGTGCTGCTCCAGGCGGAGAACCTGAAGACGTGGGAGAGCGGCTTCTTCCGCGGCGCCTGGGACGGCGGCGAGCCGAAGCAACTCGTCATGGCAGCGAAGTCTTTCGGCGCGCCCATCAAGGCGAAGGACGCCGACGTCTACCTGCTGACCGCGCAGACCTTCGCCGAGTTCCCCGATCTGCTCTCGACCGACGGAGCCTTCAAGGAGCTGCGCAAGGTGTCGAACGCCAACCCGCAGCAGGCCCAGTTGCTGTGGGGCACGTCGGAAGTCGTGCACTTTAAGAACAGCGATGGCGTGCCGCTCACCGCCGCGCTCTACAAGCCGGAGAACTTCGATGCCCATAAGAAGTATCCGCTCATGGTCTACATTTACGAGAAGCTCACACAGAATGTGAACCACTTCGTGAACCCCGCCCCCGGCACGTCCATCAATATCAGCTTCTATGTGAGTAACGGCTACCTGGTGCTGACGCCGGATATCGTCTACACCACCGGCTATCCCGGGCCGAGCGCGCTCAAGTGCGTGCTGCCCGCCATTGAGGCCGTGGTGGACCGCGGCGTGGTGGACGAAAAGGCCATCGGCATTCAGGGCCACAGTTGGGGCGGCTACCAGATCGCTTACATGGTGACGCAAACCAACCGCTTCCGCGCCGTGGCCGCGGGCGCGCCGGTGGTGAACATGATCAGCGCCTACGACGGCATCCGCTGGGGCACCGGCATCCCGCGCCAGTTCCAGTATGAGCGCACGCAGAGCCGCATCGGCGGCTCCATCTGGCAGTATCCTACCCGGTTCATCGAGAACTCGCCCATCTTCTGGGTCGACCGCGTGCAGACGCCGGTCATGATCCTGCAGAACGATGGCGACGACGCCGTGCCGTGGTATCAGGGCGTGGAGTTCTTCCTGGCGCTGCGCCGCCTGGGCAAAGAGGTCTATCTGTTCAACTACAACGGGCAGCCTCACGGCTTGCGCAACCGCCCCGACCAGAAGGATTACACCATCCGCTTGCAGCAGTACTTCGATCACTATCTGAAGGGCGCCCCGGCGCCGGCCTGGATGGAAAAGGGCGTGCCCTACCTGGAGCGCGAGAAGACCGAGTTGAACGCGCTCACCGGCGGACAGTAACGGCGGCGGACAACACTATGCGGGGGTGATGTCCGTCTTCGAGAAGTCGTTGCCGGTGTAGAGCAGCGGCATGCCGGCGACCGCGGCTACCGCGTACGACATGCAGTCGCCGAAGTTGAGCCCGGCGGGATGGCGGCCTTTGCCAAAGCGGAGGAAGGCGTCCATGGCTGCGTCGAAATGCTCCTCGGTAAAGGCGACGACCTTGGCGTCACTGTTACGGAGAAATCCGCGGAGACCTGTGCGAGCGTCCCGGTGCCGGCGCGCGGACAGCACCATTGCTGTCTCGAACATCGTAGGAGTGCCGATCTCGACGCTTTGCGCACGGCCGATCTTGTCGATCAGGCGCTCATAGCCGGGCTCTTGCAGTTCGATAGCGACCACAGCAGAACTGTCCAGAACCATGCGCTATACACCATCCGGTCCATACCCGAGGATTTCATCCTCTTCCTCGCGGGTGAGCGTCCGGCCCCGCTCTTCGGGAGGAATATAAGGCCACACTTCCCGTTCCAGATACCGGAGCAGCCTCTGTTTCCGATCTCCGCCTTCCCGCGCTTCCAAGCGCTCCTTGCGTTCCGAAAGCGCCTTGCGGACGGCCTCGGTCTTGGTCTCCTTGGCCATGCGCGCCACTTCGCCGGCCAGCTTTTCCACTTCCGGGTTCTTGATGTTGAGCGCCATGGCAGCAAGTCCTTCTCTGCACCCATTCTACCAATGCGAACATAATGAATCATGTCCTTCGCTGGCTTGCGCGTGCTGGCCCTCGAGAGCCGGCGCGCCGCGGAAATGGCCGAACTGATCCGCAAACAGGGCGGCCACCCGTTCGTAGCGCCCGCCCTGCGCGAGGTGCCGCTCGAACAGAACGCCGAAACTTTCCGCTTTGCCGAACGGTTGTTTTCGGGTGAGTTCGATATGATGATCCTGCTCACCGGGGTGGGCACGCGCCAGTTGAACCGCGTGCTCGCCGCGCGCTATCCCGAGCGCGCCTTCGCCGAGGCGCTCGGCCGTCTCGCCGTGGTGGCGCGCGGGCCTAAGCCGGTTGCGGCGCTGCGTGAAATGGGCATCGCTCCGGCCGTCATTGCCCCCGAGCCGAACACCTGGCGGGAACTGCTGGCGGCCATCGCAACGCGGCCCGAGCGGCACATCGCCGTGCAGGAGTACGGGCGCTCCAATCTCGAGCTGTTGGACGGACTGCGCGCGCGCGGCGCGGAGGTGACTCCGGTGCGCGTCTACCAGTACGGCATGCCCGAAGATCCCGCGCCGCTGCGCGAGGCCGCACGGCGTCTGGCCGCGGGCGAGATCGATGTGGCCCTGTTTACCACCGCGGTACAGATCGAGCACCTGGCGCGCGCCGCCCGCGACCAGGGAATCGAAGAGCCTGCGCTCGCCGCGCTCCGCACGTGCCAGGTTGCCTCCATCGGCCCCACCACTAGCGAGGCGCTCGAAGAGTTCGGCATCCACCCCGCGTTTGAACCCTCCCACCCCAAATTGGGGATTCTGGTTCTGGAGGCGGCCGGACGCTTTCACGGGTAAACTGAACACAGTGGCCCGGCCCCAAAAAACAACCGCCGCCCGGTTCGCCGAATACAGCGGCCTCGCGTTGCTGCTTCCCGTCTCCACCGCCGTCGGCTATGCCATGGGCTACTGGCTCGACCGGGCCTTCGGCACTTCCTGGCTCCGCATTCTGTTTCTGATTCTGGGGAGCGCGGCGGGATTTATGGCGCTGATCCGCCAGGTGATGCGGGATTCCCAAGATGACGACTCCTGACGAGCTCACCGTGGAGCGCGCCGCCCGGCGGATCGAGCGGTTCATGGCCGGCATCGCTGCGTTCGGAGCGGTGGCGGCCTTTGCCTGGGGGGGCTGGAAATGGGCCGCCGGCTTTCTCTTCGGGGCGCTGCTGTCCGGGCTCAATTTCCGATGGCTGAAGCGGCTGGTGGAGAGCCTGGGCGGCGACGGGCGACGGGCGCGCGGCAGCGTGTTTCTGGCATTCCGCTATCTTCTTCTCGGCGGCGCGGCCTATGTTATATTGAAGCGTTCTCCTGTCAGTCTGCCGGCCGTTCTTGCGGGTTTATTCGTCAGCACGGCGGCGGTTTTCGTCGAAGTCATTTTCGAGATCGCATATGCCAGAAAGTGAACTCTGGGTCACCAGCATTTTCAACGATCACCTCGCCGGATTGGGCAACTCGATCCTGGGACTCGTGGGCGTGCATCCCGAGCCGCGCCCCTGGGCCGATTTCGTGGTCATGCAATTCCTGGTGGTCCTGTTCCTGATGACGGTTTTCGCTCTTCTCCGGCCGCGCCTCTCGGTCGACCGCCCGGGCGGATTTCAGCACGCCGGCGAGTTGATCTACGACTTTGTCCACGGCCAGTCGGAGGACCAGTTGGGGCACGAAGGCCCGCGCTATATGGCCTACTTCGGCACCATCTTCCTCTTTATTCTGACCTCGAACCTCATCGGTCTCATACCCTGGTTTGAGTCGCCGACCATGAATGCGCCGGTAACCCTCGGGTGCGCGCTGGTGACCTTCGTCTATTACAACCTGGTGGGAATTCAGGCTCACGGTTTCATGTACCCGGCTACCTTTCTGGGACCTAAGTGGTGGCTGGCGCCGCTGATGTTCCCCATCGAGGTAGTCAGC
Organism: Bryobacteraceae bacterium; assembly: GCA_017883415.1. GTDB lineage: Bacteria > Acidobacteriota > Terriglobia > Bryobacterales > Bryobacteraceae > JADGNR01. The sequence continues at coordinate 14,865 of JADGNR010000045.1, forward strand.
CACCTGGCGCGGCTTCTCTCCCTCACGGTTCGTCTTTACGCCAACATGTTTGCCGGCGAGCAGGTGACGCTGGTGTTCCTGAAGCTCACGTTCTTCGCCGTGCCGGTGGTTTTTATGGGGTTGCACGTTTTCGTAGGGCTGGTGCAAGCTTACATTTTTATGCTGCTGGCCATGGTTTATGTGGGCGGCGCAGTGGCGCACGAGCATTAATACCGGCTTTATGCCGCTCTTCAGTGTGAGCCCGGCTGGAAGAGGATGACGGGAACCACCTCCTGGAGCGATTTATCGTAAGGAGAATCGAATGACGAAGAAGTTTCTGTTGTTAACCGCCCTGCTGCTGCTCGCCAGCTCCGCGCTGTGCGCGCAGACGCCGGGCTATCCTACCGCCGGCGGGCACTGGGCCCCCATCAGCGCCGCTTTCGGAATGGCGATCGCCTCCAGCCTGTGCGGCCTCGCCCAAGGCAAGGCGATTGCGAGCGCGGTCGAGGGCATGGCGCGCAATCCCGGAGCCGCCAAGGCCATCCAGTTGGCCATGCTCATCGGTCTGGCGTTTGTCGAGTCGCTGGCGCTCTATACCCTGCTGATCGTTTTCCTCTTTGTAAAGTGAACCCATTGGGGCGGGCAATCGTCCCGCCCCCCTCCCCTTTCAATCCGGTACCCCTGAACCTTAGCGACTAGTACCTAAACAGTATTGGTAGTAGTCACAGATCTATTGACCCTAGGGCAGTTAGCCATTAGCATTTTAGTTGCAATTCATGGAACAGCGACGAACCAGGCGTTTCAATCTTCAACTCCAGCTCTCGATCACTCGCTCCGGTGCGGAACGCGTGGCGCTTCTCGGCCTGACCAAGAACATCAGCTCCAACGGAGTCCTGTTCACAGCCGAGGGAGAACCCGATCTAGGCGGCCCCATCGAGTACGTGATCGCCTTGAACCCCGAGGGGCCGCAAACCGTCAACCTGCGCTGTATTGGCAAAGTGCTGCGCACCGAGCCTGTCGATTGCAGCGGCAATGACGATCTGTCTTACCAGATTGCCGCCACCCTGGAACGGTACGAGTTTGTGCGCGATCGTGCCAAGGCCGCTGTCTAGCGGAGCCGTGCCGTAAGGGAGCGGTCGTAGCCACCCTTGTCTTCCCGAGTGCTTTCGTTGTAAGGTAGCAAAGAAAAGGCGAAAGCACACATGAATCTATCGCTCGGGTTTCCCGAATTCTCCCAGGAATTGTCGCTGGCTTCCAAGTCCTCGCTCGAAGCGGTGGTTTCGCTCTTCCAGCGCGCGCACCAGGACCCGGATTCGCCCGTCCGCGCCATTCACCACCAGCCCGCCGCCGAGGGCCTGTTCGCGGAGATCCCGGCCGCGGTGGATGCGCGTTTGCGAACCGCGCTCGCCCAACGCGGCATCGCGCGCCTGTACACCCATCAGGCCGAGGCCTTCGACCATATTGAACAGGGCCGCAATGTGGCTGTGGTCACTCCTACCGCCAGCGGCAAGACGCTGTGCTATAACCTGCCCGTTCTGAACCTGCTGCTCCGCGATCGCGGCGCCTGCGCCATGTACCTGTTTCCCACCAAGGCGCTGGCCGAGGACCAGCTTCACGAATTGCACCGCGCCATCGAAGAGATGGGTTCGGAAATCTGCGCTTTCACCTATGACGGCGATACTCCCCAGGATGCGCGCAAGGCCATACGCCAGCGGGCCAACGTGGTGCTCACCAACCCCGACATGCTGCACAGCGGCATCCTGCCCCATCACACCCGTTGGGCGCGGTATTTCGAGCGGCTGCGCTACATCGTGATCGACGAGTTGCACTACTACCGCGGCGTGTACGGCAGCCACCTGGCCAACCTGTTGCGCCGGCTGAAGCGCATCGCGGAATTCTATGGCACACACCCGCGGTTCATCTGCTGTTCGGCCACCATCGCCAACCCGCGCGAGCTGGCCGAAGCGCTGGTGGGGGAACCTTTCGAGCTGGTGGAGCGCAATGGCGCGCCGCGCGGCGAGAAGTATTTCATCTTCTACAATCCGCCGGTGGTGAACCGCCAGCTTGGCATCCGCCGCGGCTACATCGGCGAAACGCGGCGCCTGGCCCTGGAATTCATCGAGCGCAACCTGCAAACGCTGGTATTCGCCAACAACCGGCTGGCCACCGAGGTGCTGATCACCTACCTCAAGGACGCCTGCGACCGCGGCCCCGCCCCCGAGGCGAAAGTGCGCGGCTATCGCGGCGGCTACCTGCCGCGCGAGCGCCGCGAGATCGAGCGCCGCCTGCGCGCCGGGGAACTACGCGCCGTGGTGGCCACCAACGCCCTCGAGCTGGGCATCGATATCGGCTCCCTCGATGCCGTGATCATGGCCGGCTACCCCGGCACCATCGCCCAAAGCTGGCAGCGGGCCGGCCGCGCCGGGCGGCGCCAGGGCGCCTCGGCCGCCGTGCTGGTGGCTTCCAGCGCGCCCCTCGATCAGTACATCGTCGAGCACCCCGATTACTTCTTCGGCCGCTCGCCGGAGCATGCCTACATCAACCCCGAGAACCTCGAGATCCTGCTCGCCCACCTCAAATGCGCCGCCTTCGAGCTCCCCCTCCGCGACGGCGAGCCCTTCGGGCAGCACGACACCGGCGAGATCTGCCGGTTTCTGGAAGAGGCCGGCTTCCTGCACCATTCCGCCGGAGCGTGGCACTGGACCTCGGACACCTATCCCGCCGATGCCACCAGCCTGCGCTCGGTATCGAGCGATAACTTCGTGGTGGTGGATATCACCGGCGAACCAAAGGTGATCGCGGAGGTATCCTTCACCGCGGCCCTCACCACCCTGCATGAAAAGGCGATCTATCTCCACGAAGCGCGCCAGTTTCACGTGAAACAGTTCGATTATGCGGAGCGTAAGGCCTACGTCGAGCGCGTGGACTGCGATTACTACACCGACGCCATCGACTATACGCGGGTCGCCGTGCTCGAGGAGTTCGAAGGCGAGGCGCTGGCGGGCGCGCGCCGCGTGCAGGGCGACGTCCGCGTGAACCGGCAGATCGTCGGCTTCAAGAAGATCAAGTTCTACACCATGGAAAACGTCGGTGCCGGGAAGCTCAACATGCCCGAGCAGGAGATGCACACCACCGCCTTCTGGCTGCACTTCCCGGCGGATTTCCTGGCGCGGTTCACCGCATATACGCCCCCCGAGAAGCAGAACGGCATCACCGGGCTGGGCAATGCGCTGCGCACGGTCGCTGCGCTGCTGTTGATGTGCGACCCGCACGACCTGGGCGTGGCCTTGAGCGAGGAGACGGCGGGCGGCCTGACGACCTTCGAGCCCAACCTCTATCTCTACGATGCCTACCCCGGCGGCGTGGGCCTGAGTGCGCCGCTCTACCGCCTGGCCCCGCGGCTTCTCAAGCAGACGGCCGAGTTGCTGGCCGGGTGCCAGTGCGATGCCGGCTGCCCCTCGTGCGTCGGCCCGGTGGGCGAAGTCGGCGAGCGCGGCAAGGAAGTGGCGGCGCGCCTCCTGGCGGAACTGACGGCGTTGCACCCGGTGGCGGCCGCCGCGGGCACACGAGGAGAAGAATGACTGGGTACCACATCGCTCAGGTGAATATCGCTCGCATGAAGGCGCCGCTCGACCACCCGGTGATGGCCGGGTTCGTTGCCCGGCTGGAGGAAATCAACGCGCTCGCCGATGGCAGCCCCGGTTTCGTTTGGCGCCTGCAAACGTCGGAGGGAAACGCCACATACCTTCGACCCTATGACGACGATCGCATCCTCTTCAATCTATCCGTTTGGGAGACGACCGAAGCACTTAGAGATTACGTCTACCGCACCGCCCATGGGGATCTGTTTCGGCAGCGGCATGCGTGGTTCGAGAAGTTCGCTGGGGCCTGCGTCGCGCTGTGGTGGGTGCCGGCCGGCCATATTCCAGGCATAGATGAGGCCAAGAAGCGCCTGGCGTACCTCGACGCGCATGGCCCCACGCAGTTCGCCTTCACGTTCAAAGCGAATCGTTGTCCCGCTGTCGAGTTCGGCGAAGGCCAGCCCGCCGATCCTGATCCCGATCTCCTGTGATGGGCACCCTGCGGTGGCGGTGAGCGACCAGATCCGAGCGGTGGCAAAGGAACGCCTGCGTAGCCGACTGGGCGTAGTTACAACGGAAGAACTGGCGGCACTGGAGGATGGCCTCAGGCAGATCATGCAACTCGGATAACGCAGCGCCGGGGCACACGCGTTTTGACTCCCCGACGAAACAGCTAAGTCCAGCAGCTTTGTGTTAAGCTGGCTTCAGCTAGATTAAGGAGAAGACTTGCAGGAAATCGGTGCCTTCGAAGCCAAGAACACCCTGGGCTCTCTATTGGACCGCGTAGAGCGGGGGGAAGAAATCGTGATCACGAGACACGGCAAACCCGTCGCTCGTTTGGTTGCCAGCGCTACTGCTATTGATCGCGCGAGGGCGAAGGCAGCCGCAGAGCGCATTCGTGCCCGTGCGGAACGCCTGTCATCTGAACGCTTCGATTGGGGGGCTCTCAAAGCCGATCGCGACGAGGGTCGGCCTTGAGTCTGGTTCTCGACAGTTCCGTCACTCTCGCCTGGGTCTACTCCGCCGAAACCACGGAAGAGGTCTCTGTGGTCTTTGCGCGAGTTGTAGAATCCGGGGCGTGGGTTCCAGCGCTCTGGCGACTGGAGGTTGCCAACGTTCTCGAAATGGGTGTTCGAAAGGGCAGGTCCGATTCCACTTTTCGGGACGCGGCACTTGCCGATCTCGCGATCCTTCCCATCACCGTGGATCCGGAGACCCACCGTCAGGCATGGGGCGCCACGGCGAAGCTGGCTGCACGCCACCGCCTGACTCTCTACGACGCGGCGTACCTGGAACTGGCGCGCCGCCGCTGCCTGCCGCTCGCTACTCTTGACAGCGAATTGCGAGTGGCCGCGACTGCGGAGGACGTTGCCCTACTCGGCCTCCGTGAATAACCTCCTGGGCTGGCTAGATTGGCTCCCCACACTGGACACGTTTCGAACTTTTGTGGCCTGAAACACGGTCGGCTCGAACCAGTCCAACTTCTTTCAGACCAAGAGCATCCGCGCAAAAGCGGCTTGTCCGTCCAAGGTGGGCACCCAGTCTGGACACGTCTCGAACTCGCAAGGGAAGACCGTAATTCCGGGTGCGCCGCAATCCGGCCGCAAACGGCGCGAATAGCCCTACCCTACGCGACTTTGCGGTTGGAATTCTGTTCGCTAGATCTACTTGGCACTGTGCCGCATTGTTGTACGGGTTGCGCGCCGCGCCCAGGGTACGGTCGCAACCAAGGCGAGTGGCCCGAGTATCATCACCGCTATAGCCCCCCAGTCGAGCCCTTGGCCACGCATGACCACCGCGGACGCCACGACCGACGTTAGACCGTAGCCGGTGAGCAGAATTCGGCGGTATGGGTCGAGCGGCTGCGAACTGCGGCGCACCTCGCGCATCAAGCGCTGGTCGAAATCAGGCGGCAGGCTCGGGACAGGCGCGGCCATGGAACGCCGCAGCAAACTGTCGATCCCGGCTTCGCGAGGTTCCATCTCAGTCACAAGAATATCCTTTCTCTTTCAGCATGCCATGGAGAAGCTGGCGCGCGCGATGCAGATACGATTTGGCAGTATTCTCGGGAA
>JADGNR010000270.1 GCA_017883415.1 Bryobacteraceae bacterium
CGGCCGCAACCGGGCGCGGTTCGGGCGCCAGCGGCCCATACCTCCGAGTTCACTCGTGAAAATTAATACATCGAAAGCTCCGGGCTGGCGTTATGATCAATACCAATGGCCGCACTTGCAGGCGTCGCCCCTGCCTCCATTGCCCGGCGGGAACCCGGGTGGATCTACAAGCCGTCCTGGGATCTGCCGCTGCTCATCTTCAGCGCGCTGCTGGTGCCGCTGCCGTTTCTGGTGGCCTGGGGCGCGCAGATTTCGGGCTGGATGAAGCAGCAGCAAGCCGTCGATCTGGTGAATATGGCGGTGGCGACGCTGATCGGCGGGCCGCATCTGTTTTCCACCATCACGTTTACCGTTCTGGACGGCCGCTTTCTGGCGCGTCATCGCTGGTATGCGGCCATGGCCCTGGCCCTGCCGGCCGCGGTGGTGTACCTCGGGGTGTATCACTACACCTTCCTCATCGCGTTTTTCTTCACCTGGGCTTCGCTTCATGTACTGCACCAGATCATTTACCTGACCGATTGCTATCGCCAACGCAGCCTCCACGCGGAGCAGGCCTGGTCGCGGCTGGTGGATTACGGGTTGATCCTTACGGGACTTTATCCGGTCGGCCTGTATAAACTCTCGTTGCGGCAGTTCTACGTGGGCGGCGTGGTGCTGCCTTTCCCGGCTGCGGTGCGGGGATGGCATCTGCCGGTGCTGGCGGGGGTGGTGTTTGCGTTATTTCTAACCGCCTGGATCGCGAAAACGGCGGCCGAGTTCCGGGACGGCCGCGGCAACGTCCCCAAGACCCTGCTGATCGGCATCACGACGATCGTCTCCTTTTTCCTGCCCATGGGTTCGAACCTGGACGTGCTCTTCCAGGGCTACAACACCTGGCACTCGTTCCAATACCTGTTTCTGCTGTGGCTCATCAACCGCCTGCGCGACCAGCGCGGCGAGCTGGAAGACGGGTTCGTGCGGCGTCTGGTACGCCGGGACAGCATGGCGGCCTATTACCTCTGTTTCCTCGCGGCCACGGGGGTCATGGTGGTGCTGACCCTGCTGGTGCGCGCGCTGACGCCACTTCCGGCCGACCGGAGCTACTTCGTGGTGGTGCTGAGCGTGTTGCTCATGCACTATTACTTCGACCACTTCCTGTTTTCGCACCCCCGCATGGTGGAGTGAGCGCTCGACACCTGTTATCGTGATTCGTTATGGCGAATCCGGCCTTTCGGGACGCCGAGCGGAAGCAGCTCAGCTTTCTGGCCGCCATCGAGAAGAAGACGCTCGTCTGGCTGGCGCACCGCATGCCCATGTGGGTGAACTCGGACCACCTCACCATCCTCGGCTTTGCCGCGATGTTCGCCGCGGGCCTGTGCTACTGGGCGGCCCGCCGTGAGCCGCTGGCGCTGCTGGGCGTGATCGCGGCCCTGGCCGTGAACTGGTTTGGCGACAGCCTCGACGGAACCCTGGCCCGGGTCCGCAATCGCCTGCGCCCGCGTTACGGCTTTTATGTCGATCACATCACCGACGCCATCGGCACCTTCTTCCTGATGGGCGGGCTGGCGCTCTCCGGATACATGACCCCGTACATCGCCCTGGGGCTGCTGATCGCTTATTTCCTGCTCTCGATCGAGGTCTATCTCACCACCTACACCATCGGGGCGTTCCATCTTTCCTTCTGGAGCTTCGGACCGACGGAACTGCGCCTGCTGCTCTGCATCGGCAACATCGCGCTGTTTTTCCGGCCGGTGGTGGGGCTGTTCGGGCGCAAGCTCCTGCTGTTCGACGTAGGCGGCGCCATCGGGATCGCCGGCATGTCCCTGATGCTGGTCTGGTCGGCTGTTCGCCACACCCGCGAGTTATACCAGGCCGAGCGGCTGCCGTGAAGCCGCTGGCCGCGCGCTGGCTGAAATTCAACGGCGTGGGAGCACTGGGAATCGGCGTCCAGTTGGCCTGCCTGGCCGCCCTGGTGAGCGGCCTCCACATGAACTACCTGCCTGCGACGGCTCTGGCCGTGGAAGCCGCGGTGCTGCACAATTTCGTGTGGCACGAGCGCTTCACCTGGAAGGACCGCCAGGGCGGCCGCCGCGACACGGTCCTGCGGCTGGTGCGCTTCCATGCCGGCAACGGGGCAGTCTCCATTCTGGGCAACCTGGCCTTGATGCGCCTGCTGGTGGGGAATCTGCACATGAGATACCTGTTGGCCAATGGCATCACCATCGCCCTTTGTTCGCTCCTCAACTTTGCCTTGGGGGAATGGTTCGTTTTCCGGAAATGATGCGATAATAGGATCGGAGCGTGTCTGCGATGTCGCTGCCGGTCTTCCTATTTTGATCCAACACCTCAAAATAGGGGGTCCGACTCGATCACAACGCGCTGGTGAGCAGGCTCCTGGCGGCCCAGCCGCAAGGGAGAAGCCTAAAGGCGCTCGGAGGACCCCGCCCCGTTTAGATAACGTGGGTCAATTACGGGGGTCGGCACGGCCGAGCGGTACGCTCCAAATCCACCCACCATGCGAACCTTAGCCGCTCTGCTGGTCGCCTTGCTCCCGGCCGCCGCCGCGGCCCCCGATGAAATCGCGGCGCTGCTCGATCGCGCGCGCGGGGCGCCGGGGGAGTTTGCGGCCGACGTGATGATCCGCATCGCCGCCTTGGACAAGGTGGATAAAGCCCGCAAGATGCAATTGCTGGAGGAGGCATTCCTGCGCGCCTCCGAAGCGCAGCAGCCCTATAAGCGGCATCCTTCGATCTCGCGCCTGGACGCTCCGGCCGGCTTTCAGAACCGCGCCTTCAACCAGGATCTGGATGGCCTGTCGTTGCGCCTGCGGGTGGTTGAGCGCATGCTGCCGCTCGACAGCCGGAAGGCCCGGGAGCTGTTCGAGCAGATTCCCCCGCCGCATCCTCCGCGGCTCGCCTGCGAAGACTTTCTGGTCTACGACCTGAGCCGCTTTTTCAGCGTGGCCGCCGGCGTCGCGCGACAATCGTTCACCGCCAAGGAGATCGCGCGCGGCGAGCCGGTTCAATTCCTGGTGCGGTATGCCGGGGCCGTCGCTTCGCCTGTGGAAGTTGCGCCGGCGGCGGCGATGATCGCGGCCGCGGGCCTGCGGGACGACGATTTCCAGTTGCTGGTCGCGACCTTCGGGAGCGCGTTGGGCAGGATCGAGGGAGACGACCGCTCCTTCAGCTTCAGCCTGCCGGGGGCGGGCAGCGGGATCCTGGAACTGGTGGAAGAGGGCCGTCGCCGCCGGGCTCCGCCCCTCGCGCTCATTGAGCGCTACCGCCTTTACCTGGTGAATCATCTTTCCGCCGCGCGCTGCGCGGATAACGAAGCCATGCTGCCGCCGCCCGGCAGGTCGGCATTCAGCCTCGGCTCCTCACCGCCCACCGAGTTGGCGGGCAGCGACGCGGTAGCCTTCTTCAACGAACGGATCCGCGCGGCGCCGCTGGCGCCCATCGAAGCCCCGGAGGTGGCTCCCTCCAAAGTCGCCGGGGAGGCGGCGGACCTGCACGCCTGCCAGGACGCAGCATGCCGCGAGATCCAAGAGCGGTACCAGGAGCTCGGAGCCGGCCCGAATCGCGTGTATGCCCAGTCCGCCAACCGCGACACCGCGGAGTGGCAGGAAAAGCTGCGCCAGCTCCTGGTTGCCATGGCCGACTGGAAGGAAAGCGCCGGCGCCACCCCGGCGCAGCATTTCCGCGATAAGGCGGGAGTTCTGAACATGGTCTACAACCTGGCTCCCCCGGGCCGCAGCCGGGAAATGGTGGTGGAGGCCATTCTGGATTATCTGCGGCTGAGCCGCCTCGCAGTGGAAAACCGCGAGGAGTGGTTCCTGCCGGCGCACACGCTGATCGCCTTCGCCGGCCTCGACCGCACGGGATCGAGTCGGCTGACCGACCAACTGCGCGCCGCCGGCGATCCGGTGATCGCCCTCTACGCCAGCCTGGAAACGCTGGCCCCCCATACCATGGAGACCGTCGCGCCGATTCTATAGCACGTCGCCAAAGCCGCGCTTCATATGGCGGAAAAACAGGCCGCCGGCGAGGAATGACGCCAGGGCGAAACCGGCCAAAATGGCCAGATCCCGCGGGTCGGGCAGGGCCGAGGTGAGCAGCAGCGCCCGGTAGGCGCGAACCACATAATAGAGCGGGTTCATGGACAGCAGAAAGCGCGCCTGCGGCGGATACTGCTCTTCCGCGATGAAAATCGGGGTCAGCCAGAACCACAGCGTCAGGATGACGGCCAGCACTTGTGCCGTATCCCGCAGAAAGACATGCAGGCTGGCCACGATCCAGCCCACACCCACCGCCAGCAGACCGAGGATCAACAGGTACAACGGCAGCAGAATCAGGAAGATGGAGATCTGGTTCAGGAATACCGCCACGGCGGCGACCAGCAGGCCCACCGCGAGCAGATGGCTTACCAGGGACGAGAGGAACACCGAAACCGGCACAATCTCCGCCGGAAACACGGTCTTGGTGATCAGGTTGCTATGTTCCAGCAGACTGGATGCGGAGCGCTGCGCCGTCTCGCTGAACAGCAGCCAGGGGAGCATGCCGGCGAAGATAAACAACGGGTAGCTGGCGACCCCGGCGGGAGGCTGCTGCCGCAAACAGATCTGGAAAACAAACGTCCAGCACACCAGCAGCACCAGGGGATGAATGATCCCCCAGATCCATCCCATGGCCGAACCGACGAAGCGCTGTTCGAAATCGCGGCGTACCAGTTGGAACAGCAGGCTGCGCCGCTCAACCAAATTACGCAGAAACAACGTTCCGGGAAGTCGCCTGTGCACGGTGTAAAATTCGACAATACCAATTTTATCAATAACTTGCAAGGGGAAGTTTAGGTTGACACCGAAATGTTATGCTGTTACAGTTTAGAGTTGTTCGCTTAGTTCGCCAATCGGATCTACCCTATATAGCCCCACCGGGCTCCGGAACCGGGTTGCCACAAAAGGAACAGGCGGTTCCGACCTCTTTAGAGTTCGGCCGGAGAAGACTATGAAGCAAGAATATTTCGTTGTCGTGCTGGCCCATTCCCTGCGCGGCAGACTCAGGCGCATCCACATCCCGCATCAGGCCGTTTACATTATTCTCGTCCTGGCCCTTTTAGGAAGTTTTACGGTCTGCGTGTCGGTCGCCAGTTATGCCCGCATGGCGTGGAAGGTAGCCAACTATAATGCCTTGCGGCGTGAGGCCGACTCGCTGCGGGTCCGCTACCGCAATCTGCAAAAGCAGGTCAGCCGGACCGATCAACAGCTCGCCAGCCTGGAAATCTACGCCAACGAAGTTTCCATCGCCTACGGCATCAAGCAGAAACTGGAAGGGCCGGCGGACATTTCGGCCGAAGGCAGACTGGTGCCGACTTTCGCGGAAAGCGTGAAGGATTACGACTTCCTGCGCAGCGCCAACGCGCTGGCCCTGGCAACCCGCTCTTCCCGGACTTTTCATACCATCGATCTGGCGCCGAGCGGTTGGCCCGTCGAAGGCCGGTTGATGGGCGCGTTCGGCGACCGGACGGACCCGTTCTCGGGCGAAGGCGAGTTCCACAAGGGCGTGGATATCAGCGCGCCCACGGGCACTACGGTGCGCGCCACCGCCAACGGAATCGTGGTCCATGCCGAATCGGGAAACGGTTACGGACGGCTGGTGGTGGTGGACCATGGCGGCCGCTACCAGACCTACTACGCCCACCTTTCAAGCTTCTACGTCCACGTGGGCCAGGAAGTGCGGCGGGGCGACCGGGTGGGCGCCGTTGGCAGTACGGGGCGCGTCACCGCCCCCCACTTGCACTACGAAGTCCGCTTGGGCGGCTTGCCCAAAAATCCCCGCCAGTACCTGGCTGCTGCCCCGGCCTATCAGCCCGCGCCCAGAGAAGAGTTCCCGTTCTGACAACCGCTCCCTAACGGCCGCGGCTCTGACCGGAGCCGCGCGCGTAAGCAAGCGGTTTTTTGTGCCTGCCCCACGGCCGCGATGATAGAATGACACCGATGCTGCGACGGCTCGGCCTCGTCACTATGGGCGCGATCCTGCTGGCTTCCGCATATTACCGCACCAATCCGGCCTCGCTCATGACCGAGGCCGCCAACCGCTTCCTGGCCGCGCTCACCCCGGAGCAGCGCGCGCAAGCCACGTTTCCCCTGGAAGACGCCGAGCGCTGGAACTGGAACTACGTCCCGATCGCGCGGAAAGGGTTGGCGCTGCGCGAGATGTCCGCCTACCAGAAGCACCTGGCGAGCGCGCTGCTCGCAGCGGGCCTAAGCCAGACGGGCTACATCAAGGCCGTGACCATTATGAGCCTCGAGGACGTGCTGCGCGTTCTCGAGAACGACAACGGGGAGCGGCGCAACCCGGAGAAATACTACTTCTCGATTTTCGGCACGCCGTCGGAAACGGGCGTCTGGGGCTATCGCGTGGAGGGCCATCATCTGAGCCAGAACTATACCGTGGCCCGCGGCCGGGTCGTGGATGCACCCAGCTTCTTCGGCTCGAACCCGGGGGAAGTCCGGCAAGGGCCGCGCGCGGGGCTGCGCGTGCTGGCGGCGGAAGAGGACCTGGGGCGCGAACTGATTCGGTCCCTCGATGACGGCCAGCGGAAAATCGCCATCGTCGATCCCAAGGCGTACCCCGATATCCTCACCGCCAACAGCCGGCGGGCGGCGCTGAAAGGCCAGCCCTCGGGCCTGGCGGCGGCGCAGATGACCGCACCCGAGTTCGCGCGCCTGACGGCCCTGCTGGAGGAGTACGCGCACAACCTGCCGGAACAGGCGGCCGAGGCGCGCCAGGAGCAGATCCGCAAAGCCGGCCGCAATGTGTGGTTCGCCTGGGCGGGAGGAGTGAACCGCGGCGATCCGCACTACTACCGCGTGCAGGCGCCATCGTTCCTGATCGAGTACGACAACACGCAGGATGGCGCCAACCACATCCACTCGGTGTGGCGCGACTTCACCGGCGATTTCGGGGAAGACCTGCTCCAGGAACACTACCAGGCGAGCCACGGGAAGTAACTACGCGGCTGTTTTCGCGCTACCCTGTACCTGAATATGCGCATACTGATTGTGGTGCTGGCCTTGGCGGGCTTCGCCTGCGGTTCGGCCTCCGAGGCCGGCGGGATTCCGGAGTACGGCTACCAGGTGGTGCACACCTATCCCCACGACCCGCAAGCCTTCACCCAGGGCCTGCTCTACCTGAACGGGTTCCTGTACGAGGGCACCGGGCTGAACGATCAGTCGTCCATTCGCAAGGTGCGGCTTGAGACCGGCGAGGTCCTGCAAAAGCGCGACCTTCCCGGAGCGTACTTCGGGGAGGGCATCGTCAACTGGAAGGACCGGCTGCTGGAGCTGACCTGGCAGACGGAAACGGGCTTCATTTACGACCTCCAGACCTTCGCTCCCAAAGGCGAGTTCAAGTATCGCGGCTAAGGGTGGGGCCTCACCCAGGACGGCAAGCGCATCATCATGAGCGACGGCTCGCCGGAACTGCGGTTCTGGGACCCGGAGACGCTCCAGGAGACCGGCCGCGTGACCGTGACCGCCGGCGGCCAGGCGGTGAGGGACCTGAACGAGCTCGAATGGGTGAAGGGGGAAATCTACGCCAATGTCTGGCAGACGGACCGCATCGCGCGCATCGATCCGGCGAGCGGCAAAGTGGTGGGATGGATCGACCTCGCCGGACTGCTCAGCGCCGCCGAGCGCACCGAATCCCCCGAAGGCAACGTGCTGAACGGCATCGCCTACGACGCCCAGGGAGACCGCCTCTTCGTGACCGGAAAGCACTGGCCCAAGCTGTTTGAGATCCGCCTGGTGAAGAAGCAATAAAAAGGGGCCGGGGGCTGGGGCCAGGGCCCGGGGAGTGGATGCTCGCTTCGCTCGCGTCTTGTTTAGAACGCTGCGAAGCGAGCCGCCTTTCCCTGGCCCCTGACCCCCGGCCCCCGGCCCCGGGTTACGACCTGGGTTGCCTAGAAGTCGTAGCGCAATGCCAGTTGGACAATGCGGG
>JADGNR010000271.1 GCA_017883415.1 Bryobacteraceae bacterium
AACTGCTGGGTGAAGGCGCTGCGGTGGCGTCGGGCGGACACAGCTATAACGAAGTGCTGCCATTGATGCTGGCTCGCTATGCCGGGCCTGGTCTGCTGGGGCTGGGCATCACCGCGCTGATTGCCGGATTCATGTCAGGTATGGCAGGCAACGTGAGCGCGTTCACAACGGTGTGGACTTACGACATCTACCGCGCGCTGATCAACAAGGACGCCAGCGACGAGCACTACGTCAAGATGGGACGCTGGTGCACGATTGTCGGGGTGCTGATCTCGGTGGGCACGGCCTATCTGGTGATGTCGTTCCTGAGCATCATGGATTACGTGCAGGCGCTGTTCAGCTTCTTCATCGCGCCGCTGTTCGGCACGGTGCTGCTGGGCATGTTGTGGAAGCGCGCCACGGCGGCGGGCGGATTCTGGGGCCTGCTGGCGGGGACCACTTCCTCGATCGGCATGTGGGCGTGGGTGAAGATGGATCATTCGGCGCTGCGCTACATCGCGTTATCGGGCGGCGCCAGCGATATGGCGGAGAACATGTTTCGCGCCCTGTGGTCGTGGATCATCTGCGTGCTGGTAACGGTTTTGGTGAGCCTGGCGACCACTCCGAAATCCGACCGGGAACTGGTGGGCCTGGTATACGGCTGCACGGTGATTCCGTCGGAGGGCCATCTGCCGATTTACCAGCGGCCCATTTTCTGGGCCGGCGTGGTGGCCGCGGTGTTCGTGGTTTTGCAAATCATATTCTGGTAGGTGACTATGCATCGACCCGGCATGCTTTCCATCTGGTTCTTCATCGGCGTGCTGCTGCTGGCGTATGGGATCTTAATTCTGGGCGCCGGCCTGTATGAGCTGGGGTCGCCGCCGGAGCACCCGGTGGTGCTGGCGTCGCTGCACGCCGGCATCTGGTGGGGCGCGCTGCTGATCGCCATGGGTGCTGTGTACTCGGTGCGGTTTCGACCGGGGAAGGGAAAATAAGCAATGACCAATGGAAAACCCCGCCGGATGACGTTCGGCGTGATCGTGGGGAATCGCGGATTTTTTCCGGATCACCTGGCGCTGAGCGGGCGCTCGGAGATGCTGGCTACGCTGGAGAAGGCCGGCTACCACGCGGTCGCGGTGGGCCTGGACGAAACCAAGCACGGGGCTGTGGAGTCCAGGGCCGAAGCCGGGCGCTGCGCCGAGCTGTTCAAGAAAAACCGCGAGGCGATCGACGGCATCATCGTAACCCTGCCCAATTTCGGCGACGAGCGGGCCATCGCCGACACCCTGCGCCTGGCGGGCTTGCAGGTGCCCGTGCTGGTGCAGGCCACGCCCGATTCTCCCGGTCGCATGACCATCCAGGACCGGCGCGACAGCTTCTGCGGCAAGATGTCGGTGTGCAACAACCTGACGCAATACGGCATTCCCTACTCGCTTACCACGCGCCACACCGAAGCGCCCGATTCGGAATTCTTCCGGCGCGACTTGCAGTGGTTCGCCGGGGTCTGCCGCGTGGTGCGAGGCTTGCATCGGCTGCGCATCGGGGCCATCGGCGCGCGCCCGGCGGCGTTCAACACGGTGCGCTACAGCGAGAAAATCCTGGAAGCCAACGGCATTTCGGTCGAGCCCATCGACCTGTCGGAGATCCTGGGACGCATTACCCGCATGAGCGACCAGGACCCGGCGGCCGTAGCGAAGCTGGAGGCCATCCGGCGCTACGTGCCGACCGGCAGCGTGCCCTCCGACGCGCTGCTCAAGATGGCCAAGCTGGGCGCGGTCATCGACCAGTGGATGGCCCAGACGGAGGTCGCGATCAGCGCCGTGCAGTGCTGGACCTCGCTCGAGGAGTTCTTCGGGGTGGTGCCATGCACGGTGATGAGCATGATGAGCGAGAACCTGATGTCCAGCGCCTGCGAGGTGGATATCTGCGGCGTGGTGGGCATGCACGCCCTGCAACTGGCCTCGGGAACGCCCAGCGCGCTGCTCGACTGGAACAACAACTACGGCGAAGATCCGGACAAGGCGGTCTGCTTCCATTGCAGCAACCTGCCCAAACATTTCTTCCGCGAGGTGACCATGGATTTCCAGCAGATCATCGCCGGCACGGTGGGGCGCGAGAATACCTACGGAACGTGCGTGGGGCGGGTGAAGAGCGGGCCCATGAGCTTCGCGCGTTTTTCCACCAACGACCGCGCGGGCACGATGGCGGGCTACGTGGGGGAGGGCGAGTTCACCGACGATCCGCTGGAGACTTTCGGCGGCGCCGGAGTAGTACGCATTCCGCGCCTGCAGGAACTGCTGCGCTACATCTGCGAGCGCGGCTTCGAACATCACGTGGCCGCCAACCTGGCCCCGGTTTCCGCGGCGGTGCGCGAAGCCACCACGCGCTATCTGGGCTGGAACGTCGCCCTACATGAGTGAGTAGGGTAGGCCTCCCGGCCTGCCCTTCTTAGAAATGGCATGAAAGCTCAGCAAACATGGCGACCATGGACTCAGTGAATTCGGGCGGGATTTCGACACTGCCCCGGACGGCAAACGGCGCCTGCGGCGCGTGGGCAGGCCGGGAGGCCTACCCTACTTAAGGAGTCATCTTCGATGAGCATCGTGGCCGGCGTCGATTTCGGCACCCTGAGCGTTCGCGTCTCCATTTTCGACAGCGCACGCGGCAGGCTGGGGGCGGGCGTGGCCGAGTACCCGCTGCTTCGCAAGAAGGAAGATCCCGACCACGCCACCCAGAGCCACGCCGATCATATGAACGCGCTCGCGCTGGCCACACACCGCGCGCTCGATAGCGCGGGCGTCGAGGGCGGCGCCGTCGAGGCCATCGCGCTCGACACCACCGGCTCCAGCGTGGTCCCCGTGGACGCGCACCTCGATCCGATCGACGATTACTACCTGTGGTGCGACCATCGGGCCTGGAAGGAGGCCGCGGAGATCACGGCGATGGCCCGCACACATTCTCTCGAAGCCATCGACTGGTGCGGGGGCGTCTATTCCTCGGAGTGGGGATTCGCCAAGCTCCTGCACTGGCTGCGCCACAACCCGCACAAGCGCGCCCGCTTCGCCACGGCACTGGAACATTGCGACATGGTGGCTGCCGTGCTGTGCGGCATCGACCACCCGGCCGCGGTGCCGCGCAGCGTTTGCGCCATGGGACACAAGTGGATGTGGAACGCGCGCCTGGGTGGGCTGCCTTCGGAAGAGTTTTTGACTGCGGTCGATCCGCTGCTGGCCGGAGTGCGCGCGAAGCTGGGCGGACGCTACCGGGCCTCGGATGCGATTGCCGGACACCTCGCTCCAACGTGGGCCGCCAAGCTGGGTCTGCGCGCCGGCATCCCCATTCCGGTGGGCGCCTTCGACGCCCATTGGGACGCCATCGGCGCCGGCGTCAGGCTGGGCGACGTGGTGAACGTGGTGGGCACTTCCACCTGCATCATCGCCATCAGCGACCAAGGCGGGCTCATCCCGGGTGTCTGCGGCGTGGTCGAAGGGTCGGTGGATCCCGCGCGTACGGGCATCGAGGCGGGCCTTTCCGCTACCGGCGACATCTTCGAAGCGATCGCGCGGCGCGCCGGCGCCACCGTGGCCGACCTCTCACGAGGCTTGGAAAAGTATCGGGGCGGGGAAACCGGCCTGCTGCGCCTGGTCTGGGACAATGGCGACCGCACCGTGCTGGTGAACCCGGAGCTGGGCGGCATCACGCTCGGCTGGCGCCTGACGCACACGGCGCAGGACGAGTTGTTCGCCGCGATCGAAGGCACCGCGTTCCACACGCGCATCATCCTGGAGCGCATGGAGCGGCACGGCGTGCCGGTGGACCGCATCGTCAACGGCGGCGGCATCCCGCAGAAGAACCCGGTGCTCAACCAGGTGTACGCCAACGTGCTGGGGAAGCCGATCCTGGTGCCCAAAGGCGATGTCACCAGCCTCGGCTCGGCGATCTTCGCCTTTCTCGCCGCCGGGACCTTTCGGAGCATCGCCGAGGCGCAGGACGCGCTGTGTCCGGGCTACGCGACCGTCGAGCCGTCGGCCGGCGATGCGGCCACGTATGCGGAGTTGTATCCGATCTATCGCGCGCTCTATTTCGCGTTTGGCGAGCGCGCGTCGCAGGCCGCCGCGATGGGAGAAGTCCTGCCCGAGTTGCGCAGAATTGCGGCCCGGGCGAGGGGAGGGAAGAGTGCTGGAACCGCTGCGGACTGAGGTCTGCGAAGCCAACCTCGAGCTGGTGCGGCGCGGCCTGGTGATCTACACCTTCGGCAACGCCAGCGGCATTTCGCGCGAGCACGGGATGATCGCGATTAAGCCGAGCGGAGTGCCCTACGACAAGATGACGCCCGCCGACATGGTGATCGCCGATCTGGACGGCCGCGTGGTGGAAGGACGCCTGCGCCCGTCGTCGGACCTGGCCACCCACGCGGCGCTCTATCGCGCGTTCCCCTCCATCGGAGGCGTGGTGCACACCCACTCGCGCCACGCCACCGCCTGGGCGCAAGCCTGCCGCGAGATTCCCTGCTTCGGCACCACCCACGCCGACTACTTCCACGGAGCGGTGCCGGTGACCGCGCCGCTCACGCCCGAGGAGATCGAGTCCGCTTACGAAGCCAACACGGGCGCAGCCATCGTGCGGCGGATGGCAGGCTGCGACCCGCTGGCCTGCCCCGCCTGCCTGGTGGCCAGCCACGGTCCGTTCTGCTGGGGCCGATCGGCGGCGGAGGCGGCTCATACCGCGGTGATCGTGGAAGAGCTGGCAGCCATGGCCTGGCAGACGCTGACCATCAATCCCGCCGCGCGCCCCATCTCCGATGCCTTGCGCACCAAGCATCACTCCCGCAAGCACGGGCCAGGAGCGACGTACGGCCAGCCGGGGCGCTGAAGTTTGCGCCTATTCGAAGCTCTTGCGAAACTCCTCGAACGCGCGTTTCAATTCCGCCACCTCCGCTTCCAGTTTGGCGAGCCGCTCGCGATCGCCCGGTGTGCGGTCGGCGGAGGGCGCCACCGGCTCGTCAACTACCTCCACATCGCCCGCGAGCAAGTGGGCCCAGCGCTGTTCCTTGAAACCGGCCTGGCGCGGCAACTTCTTGACGAACTCCAGCTCCGCGAGCCGGTCCAGTGTGCTCTCCACCCCTTCCAGGTCGTCGAACGTGTGTAACCGCTCGGTGCGGCCGCGCAGTTCTCCCGGGGTCTGCGGGCCGCGCAGCAGCAGGACGCACATCACCGCCGCTTCGCGCCGGCCCAGATTGAACTTCTCGGTGAAGCGCTGGGCATGTTTCGGCACGCGGCTGTCTTTGCCCGTGATGCGCAGCGCCAGCCCGTTGGCGCGCAGTCCCTGGAGCGCCTGCTCCACCGTGTCCTCATCGTAGGCCACCACCGGGTCGCGGTTCGTTTTCTGGTTGCAGGCGTTTACCAGGGCGTTCAAGGAAAGCGGGTAGTACTCCGGAGTCGCGACTTCCTTCTCCATCATCGAGCCGAGCACGCGCGCCTCCGCGGCGTCCAGTTGCCAGTCCATGTTCCCAGTTTACGTTGTGTTCCCGGTTGGCGTTGTTATGATGGAAGCTCAGCGATGTCACAGCGAGCCGCGCGCGAATCCGGGCAGGTTGCTTCCGAGTCGAATGCGCTTGCCTCCGCGTGCGGGCGGTCCGCCGCGGCGCTGCTGTCCCGGCAGGCATCCGACGGTTTCTGGTGCGGTGAGCTGACCGCCGATACCACGCTCGAATCGGACTACATTCTTTTGCAGCTCTGGCTCCACCAGCCGCGGGGCGCCGAGTGGAATCCGCCCACGCGCGGGCGCATTGCCAAGGCCGCGCGCTCCATCCTGGAACGCCAGTTGCCGGATGGCGGCTTCAATATCTATCACGGCGGCCCCTCGGAGATCAACGCCACCGTGAAGGCCTATTGCGCGCTCAAACTGGCGGGCCTCGAGCCGGCCGGCGAGCCGCTCCGGCGCGCCCGCGAGCGCATCCTCGCCCTCGGCGGCGTGCAGGCCGCCAACAGCTACGTCAAGATCAATTTGAGCCTCTTCGGCCTCTATCCGCGCAAGCACGCGCCCTCCGTGCCGCCGGAGATCACCGTGCTTCCGGGCAACGTGCTGTACGAAATGTCGTCGTGGACGCGCTCCATCCTGGTGCCGCTCTCCATCGTGCAGGCCCGCGGGGCCAACCGCCGCGCTCCCGAAGGATTCACCATCGACGAGCTGCTGCTTCCCGGAGTCAGCCTGGCCCTCCCCCGGCGCAACGGGCTGGCGGTGCTGTTCCACCATCTCGACCGCGTCTTCAAGGTGTGGGAGCAGCGCGGCTCCGAGCGCGTGCGCGGCGCCGCCATCCGCGAGGCCGAGCGTTGGATCCTCGATCGCACCCGCTTCACCGAAGGGTTGGGCGCCATCTACCCTGCGATGATGTACTTCATCATGGCGCTCGACGCGCTGGGGTATGCGGAGGATCACCCCGACCTGGTCGATGCCGTGCACCATTTCGAATCGCTGCTGATCGAGACCGAAGACCGCTTCATCTTTCAGCCCTCGGTTTCGCCCATCTGGGACACCGCCATCAGCGCCTTCGCCCTGGGAGAAGCCGGATTTGCCGACGACCCGCGCATGGTGCGGGCCGCCGACTGGCTGATCAGCAAGGAGGTCCGCCGCAAAGGCGACTGGTCGGTCAAGCGCCCGGCCACCGAGCCCTCCGGCTGGGCGTTCGAATTCGCCAACGAGTTCTACCCCGATATCGACGACACCGCCATGGTCCTGCTGGCGCTGCTGCACGCGCGGAGCTCCAACCCCAAAGCCCAGGCGGCCGCCGAGCAGCGCGCCATCAACTGGCTGCTGGCCATGCAATCGCAAGACGGCGGCTGGGCGGCCTTCGACGTGGACAACAACTGGGCGGTCCTCAACAAGGTTCCCTTCGCCGACCATAACGCCATGCTCGATCCCACCTGCCCGGACATCACCGGCCGCGTCCTGGAATCGCTCTGCCGGCGCGGACTGGCCGGGCACGACGCCGTGCGCCGCGGCGCAGCCTACCTGCTCCATGCCCAGGAGGAGGACGGAAGCTGGTACGGCCGCTGGGGCGTCAATTACATCTATGGATCGTTCCTGGCCATACGCGGCCTGGCTGCCGCCAACGTGCCCGACGCGCGCGATGCCATCGCCAAAGCCGCACGCTGGTTGCGCGCCGTCCAGAATCCCGATGGCGGATGGGGCGAATCGTGCGACAGCTACGCCCGCGACCGGTTCGTCTCCGCCCCCAGTTGCGTTTCCCAAACCGCCTGGGCGGTGTTGGGCCTGCGGGCCGCGGGCGAACAGGACTCCAAAGCGGCGCTCCGTGGCGTGCAGTTTTTGCTCGATCGCCAGAATCCCGACGGCACCTGGCCCGAACTGGCCTCGACCGGCACCGGTTTCCCCAACGTCTTCTACCTGATGTACGCCCTGTACCGCGACTACTTTCCGCTCTTGGCCCTGGCCCGATGGTAGCGCGTGGGGCGGACCCCCTGGTCCCCGGCCGGTCCCCTGACCGGCCTTCGACCGGAGGCCGACGAGGGCGTCGGCCGGACCCAGAGGGTACCCCCGAGGGCGCCCGCCCCACTTGGCCCATGAGGACTACCCGATGGTCGCGGCTCGGATCGGCCCAAGCACTAGCCC
The DNA here is from genome assembly GCA_017883415.1 of Bryobacteraceae bacterium. Taxonomy (GTDB): domain Bacteria; phylum Acidobacteriota; class Terriglobia; order Bryobacterales; family Bryobacteraceae; genus JADGNR01. The sequence continues at coordinate 7,609 of JADGNR010000271.1, forward strand.
CGGTGTACAATACCCGAATGCATTCAGGGACACGAATCGGGATCATCGGAGATTTTAACGATCGGCAGAAGGCGCACCAGGCCATTCCCCAGGCGCTGGCGGCGGCTTCTCCAGGAGCCGCGGAAGCCGTCTGGGTGGCGACCGATACGGTGGGCACGGGTGAGCCGCTGGCGGAATTCGACGGGCTCTGGTGCGCGCCCGGGATGCCGTACCGTAGCGCCGATGGCGTGCTCGAGGCCATCCGGCGCGCTCGCGTGACGGGCGTCCCGCTGCTGGCTACGTCGGCCGGCTTTCAATACGTGCTCATCGAATTTGCGCGCAACGTCCTCGGGCTTTCCGCGGCCGACCATCAGAAGACC
>JADGNR010000046.1 GCA_017883415.1 Bryobacteraceae bacterium
GGCGATCGGCACCGGGCGCAAATACCAGGCGACTCCCTGGTCGTGCTGGCGCTTGGTGAGCGAGTAGACCAGGCCTTCCAGCTCGCGTTCCGGACGCGGGCGGGTGACCAGGCTTACCGCGATGGTGATCAGGAAGCAGGCCGTCCAGGCGCAGATGGCGATCCAAAAGTTCTGCGCCATGGTCGAAGGAAAATGGTGGAGTCCGGCGATCCATCCGCCCTTGCCCTCGGCTATGGTGAGCCCGTGGGTTAGCGCCGCCGCGGCGGTGCCGCTGAGAAGGCCGGTGAACGCGCCGTGCCCGGTGGTGCGTTTCCAGAACATGCCCAGCAGAAAGGTGCCGAACAGCGGCGCGTTCACGAAACTGAAAACGAGCTGCAGCAGGTCGTTGATGCTGTTGTACTGCTGCGCCAGGTACGCGGTGCCGATGGAGAGCGCCACGCCCACGATGGTGGTCATGCGGCCGACCATCAGGTAGTGGCGGTCGGGAGCGCCGGGGCGAATGTAGCTCTGGTAGATGTCATAGGTCCACACGGTGTTGAAGGCCGTAACGTTGCCGGCCATGCCCGACATGAAGGAGGCCATGAGTCCGGTGAGGCCGACGCCGAGCATGCCCGCCGGATAGAAGCGGCCCATCAGCGTGGTCAGCACCTGGTCGTAATCGGGACCTCCGTTTTTCATGGGAAGCGCGTAGCCCACGCCCATATGGGAGAGCGCCACGGCGGCGATGCCGGGCACAATCACGATGAACGGCATCATCATTTTGGGCAGCGCGGCAATCACCGGAGTGCGCCGCGCGGCGGACATGGAATTGGCGGCCATGGCGCGCTGGATCACCAGAAAATCGGTGCACCAGTAGCCGAACGAGAGCACGAATCCGAGGCCGGCGACCATCCCGAACACTTCGATCCCCATGGGGTTCTGCGACGTATGTCCGATGTAGCGCCAACCGTGGGTCATGACATCGCCGCCCATGCCGCCGGGCAGTGTGATGGCCTTCAGCCGCCCGGCCATGCCGCCCCAGCCGCCCGCCTTGGCGACCGCCATGATGGCCAGCGGCGAAAAGCCCATCACGATCAGAAAGAATTGCAGCACCTCGTTATAAATGGCGCTGGTGAGACCGCCGAGAAACGTGTATGCGAGCACAATGGCGGCGGAACAGAGCACGGAAGTGGTGAAACTCCAACCCAGGACCAGCCGCAGCAGGAGGCCCAGGGCGTACATGGAAATGCCCGACGAGAAGATGGTCATGACGGCGAAGCTCATGGCATTCACCGCGCGGGTCTTTTCGTCGAACCGCATTTTGAGATACTCGGGCACGGAGCGCGCGCGGCTGCCGTAATAAAACGGCATCATGAAGATGCCCACGAAGAGCATGGCCGGCACCGCTCCCACCCAATAAAAGTGCGCGGTCATGATGCCGTACTTGGCGCCGTTGCCGGACATGCCGACCAGCTCCTGCGCGCCCAGGTTGGCGGCCAGAAACGCGAGGCTGGTGATCCACACGGGGACGGAGTGGCCGGAGGTCAGAAAATCGCCGCTGGTGGAGATTTTCTTGCGCAGTCTCCACCCGATGCCCAGCACGAAAGCGAAATAGAGCGCCAGGATCAGGTAATCGACGGGAGCGAGCTGCAAGTGAAAACCTCTGAGCTCTCGCGAGTTCGGAATTCGGAATTCCCGAGTCTACCATAGGAGGGCGCGGGGGACCGGCTGCTGTAGCCGGGTGAGCGAGACTCCCAAACTTGCCGTTCCGAGCGCTGGTGGCGTATCCTAGCCCATGTGCGCGGCATCGCTCAGCCGATTTGTATCACTCCGGAATTCGTGCCGCTAGCGCGGCCCAGGGGGGCGCCATGAACGCCCGCCATACCCGGCAGTTGGCCGGGCACGATCCGCTAATCCCCAGCCGTCAGTTTCCGGGTTGCCCAACTCCGCGCAACCCGTGTGCTCCCATCCAACCGAAACGTGAGGTAAAAACATGAGAAGCGTTCCATTCCGCTGGATCCTCGCCCCGCTTGCTTGCGCGCTGGCGGCGCTGGCCTTTTCGCCATCCGACGTCTCGCCCCAGCCGCGCGCGCGGAGATTCCATTTCGAATACAAAGCCATCGTGAAGGGAATTCCACCGGGCGCCAAACAGGTCGACCTCTGGGTTCCGGTGCCGCACGACGACGCCTGGCAGCAGATCGGGAACCTGCGTATCGATTCCGCTTACGCCCACGAAATGGCAACGGCGTCGCACGGAAACACCATGCTGCATGTGCGCCTCGAGGAACCCAAGGAAAGCACATTCGCTCTGGCGATGAGCCTCGATGCCACACGTACGGAGCATATTCAATCCCGCTTGTCCGGCGGGCCGGGGCCGGCGCACGAGGAGGCCCCGCGAGAACTCGCGCAGTACCTACAGCCGGATCGCCTGGTTCCGCTCGACGACCAGATACGGGCGTGGGCGCGCGACGTCGTCCAGAAGGCGGATGCGCATACGGACCTGGAAATGGCCCGCGCCATTTACAATCACGTGGTTTCGACCGTCAAGTACGACAAGACCGGCAAGGGCTGGGGCCGCGGCGACATTTATTACGCCTGTCAGGAACGGCGCGGAAACTGCACCGACTTCCATGCCATCTTCATCGGCTATGCCCGCGCGGTGGGGATACCCGCCCGTTTCGCCATCGGCTTTCCTCTCCCGGCCGACCGCGGCGAGGGGAAAATCGCGGGGTACCATTGCTGGGCCGAGTTTTATGCCAAGGGAATCGGGTGGGTGCCGATCGATGCCTCCGAAGCCGCGAAGAACCCGTCGAAGCGGGAGTACTTTTTCGGAGCGCACGACGAGAATCGCATCGAGTTCTCGAAGGGGCGCGACGTGATGCTGGCGCCCGCGCAGAAGGGCGATGCCCTGAACTACTTCGTCTACCCCTACGCGGAAGTCGATGGGAGACCGCACGCCGAAACCGGGTATGAAGTATCGTACCGGGACGCCGATTCGCAGCCGACCGTAGCCGTTCGCCGGTAGCGGGCCTACCGAGCTGCGGAAGGTGCCCGCGCGTAGAACGGTTCGGGGGAGGATCGCCATGAGTACTGCCGACACTTACGTTCGCGCTCGCATCGATAGCGCCACCAAGGAACGCGCCGCCGATGCTCTGGCCGCAATGGGGCTATCCATCTCGGATGCGATCCGGCTGCTGATGTTGCGGATCGTGGATGAGCGGCGACTACCGTTCGAGGTCAAGGCGCCAAACGCCAAGACCCGCAAGGCGATTGCCGAGCTTGAGGCGGGGAAAGGGAAGCGCTTCACCAGCGTGGATGCCCTGATGGCTGACTTGAATGCGGACGATTGAGCGGTCATCGGCATTCAAGCGGGACTACAAGCGCGCGAAGGCGACACCGCGCCACCGCAAAGATGTGGATTCGCTTTTGGCAACGGTCCTGGGGCTGCTGGTGTCCGATCGAGTCTTGCCAGGGAATAATCGTGACCACGCCCTGAGTGGTGATTGGATGGGTACCGCGAATGCCACATTAAGCCCGACTTGCTACTGATCTACCGCAAACCCGACGCCGACACCCTGCGTCTGGCGCGGCTCGGGTCGCATAGCGAGCTATTCGGTTGAGCCGCAGCAACCCCGCCGAACTGAACCAGGCAGGCCAAATCTCTTCCCCTTACAGGCTGAGCGGCAACACAGCTCGATTGGATTCCGGGAAAGCGTGAATCCGAATCGCCTCGCGCCGAAGAAGGTGTTCGATTATCCGGGATGGAAAATCACATCGCTCGATGCGGATTACCTTGGGAGGAGGGCCTAAACGTTCGGCCAATTGAACGAAATCCCGATCCGCGCTGACCAGCGCCGAAAACGACGATCGCCGCGCCCAATCGAAAATAAACAGATCGGATGAGCCGATCAGGCCGTGATCATAAACGCTTTCCAACCCCGGAAGAATATCGGCGAGATTTCGAATCAGTTTTGGCGAGAGGTTCTGGTCGAGAAGAATCCGCACTGGTCATCGACTACCGTAGACGGTATCCGCCACATCGGCTGCGAACGCATACACGGCCGCGAAGTCTTCTTTCTCGAGGCCTGGGTGTTCTTCCAGAATCTCTTCTTCCGTCATGCCATGGGCCAGCCAGCCGAGAACGTCATTCACCGTAATCCGCATCCCGCGAATGCAGGGTTTTCCGTCGCGCTTGTCAGCTTCGATGGTGATGCGCGGGTGCAAGGACATGCTTCAATTATGGCGCAAACCCCGATCTCGGGAAAACCGTGAGGGGGCAGGCCAGGAGGCCTACCCCACTGGTTACTTCACGCCCGCCAGGTCTTGCAGCGAGCGCCAGTTTTCGAGGCGCTCCTGGCGCGCGGCGACGATGGTCGGGCTGGGGGCGCCGTCCTTGTCGAAGTGCTTGGAGAAGCGGCCTTCGGTGCGGGCGAAGGTGATGAAATCGACCGGCTCGCCGGTCTTGGGGTGGATGTACCAATCGTCTTTCACGTTGGGATTGCCCACCAGGGAGAGGCGGTCACGGAAGCGCGGGCCTTTGCGCGGATCGTAAATGTAGACCGGGAAGGTGCGGGAATCGGCGGCCAGCTTGGCCTGGTGCTCGGCCATGTTGTCGCCCACGCCGTGCTCCGGCTGGCAGGTGGTGAAGACGTTCACCAGCGCCGGGCCGGGGTACTGGTTGGCCTCCATCACGGCCTTATAGAAATGATTCATGTGCGCGCAGGTGGTCTGCGCCACATAGACGTCTTTGTGCATCATGCAGATGCTGCCCAGCTCCTTGCGGTTTTCCTTCTTGCCCGAGAGCGACGTGCCGTGGGCGCTCATCTTGGCGTCCTGGCCCTTGAAGGAGCTGGTGGAAGCCTGCCCGCCGGTGTTGGAATAGACCTGGGTATCGAGCACCAGGACCTTGATATCGCTGCCGGCGGCCATCATGCGGGAGAGCGATTGGAAGCCGATGTCGTTCATGGCGCCATCGCCGCCGATGATCCACAGGCGCTTCTCTTTCCAGCCGAGCTGGTCCCAGCGGGCGCGCACGCCCATGGCGTCGGCGGGCGCGTTTTCGAACAGCGAATTGGTCCAGCAGACTTTGTACGGGTTGTAAGGGTAGGTCGAGGTGTAGACCGTATTGCAGCCGGTGGCGGCCACGATGCCGATATTTTCGGGGCCGTACAGGAAGCCGGTGGCGGCCAGCATCATGCGCAGCGCGGTAGCTTCGCCGCAGCCCATGCAGGAGCCGGCCCCGCCCACGTAGAGCAGGGAGCGCTCGGCCAGCATCATATCGGACAGCGCTTTTTCGTTGATGTACTTGGCGGGCGTTTCCGGCATGCCGCGGTAGAACTGGAAGGAGCGCTGGTACCACTTGAGGTTGTCGCCGTTCTTGTGGATCATTTTGAGCGCGGCGTGATCGCCGCAGGCGTCCACGCACTCGGCGCAGCCCTTACACTTGGTGGGGTCGATGAAGATACCGAACGTGCCGCCGCCCACGCCCTTCCTTTCGAGCACGGTGTAGTACTTATTGGTGTTGACCCACTGCGCGGTCATCTGTTCGCGGAGGAGAGGATCGTCGACCGCGGCCAGGCGCTGCGCCAGGGTGGCGGGATCGGCCACCTTGCCGAGGATGGCGGTGTCGGGGCATTGGGTGACGCAATCCATGCAGCCGACGCAGTTTTCGGCGATGAACTCGGGGATATCCGGGGCGATGTAGCTGAAGTCGCGCAGGGCGCCGGTGGCGGCGGGCACGATGGAGCGGGCGCAATCGTCGTCGGCGTCCAATCCTTTCTCCGCGGTACCATTGTTGTAGGCGCCGACCACGCGCTCGTTGAAATCGGCGATATCGACCACGTGCGCGTTGATATCTTCGAGGCGCGCTTCCAAAGTCATTACGGCGGCGTTTTCGGTCATGATGCCCCTCCGCTCATGATGCGCAACGCGGCGTTGCGCTCGTCTTCCGCGATGGTTGTCAGCATAATTGCGCGCGGCACCTCGATCACCTCGTGGTATCCGCGATCGACGGCTTTCAGGTTGTCCTGGACCACGCGGTCGCCGCGTTTGCCGAAATACTTGCGCAGAGATTTCTCCACGCCCTGGAACAACTGCTCCTCGGTAATGCCCGATTCGGAGGAGAACGGCGTGACGCGCAGAAAGATGCCCAGCAGCACGATGCCCTGCATGCGCTGCACCAGATCGGCTTTGGAGGAAACTTCCTTGGCGATCTGCACGGTGTCGAGCGCGAAGAGGCGCGCATTCTTATCGCGCATCTCCTTGCGGGCCCAGGCGGGCACGGAGTGCCAGATCTCCGCCGGGTCGCTGCGCGGGCTCTGCACGAAGACCATGCCGTTGGGGGCCAGGCCGGCCAGCGGGTTCTCCATGTTGAAGGCGTTGACGTCGTTGAGCGGAATGAACTCCACGTGCTCGAGCTCGGAGTGGACGCGGATATGCTGCTTGGCGATGGTCAGGTAATAGGTGGTGGGCAGTCCCTTCTTTTCGGAGCCGTATTTGGGATAAGCCTGCACGTCCATGCCGAACACCTCGCCGGCGATGGTGGCGATCACCTTATTGGTGGTGACGGAGCCGTACCCGCCCACCGAATGGCCGCGCATGGAAAACGATCCGGGCGAGCGGACGTCGGGGTCTTCGCACACCGGGAGCGCCATGGCGTGCTTGATGCCCAGGGTGAAGTAGACGCGCGGGCTGGGATGGAGCATGTTCTCGACCGTGGCGATGAAATCGCCGGCGCGCACGTCGCGGCTGCCGAGCCCGGCCGAGCCCCCGTAGAAGCGCGGCATGCGCAGGACCGGGGGATAGCCGGGCGTTCCGGCCATGGCGTCGGCGAAGGCGGCCTTGATCTCGCACAACTGGGGATTGGACTGCATCAGCGGAATGTCGAGCCGCTCCAGAACCGCGATGGCTTTGACATGGCGCAGCGCCCCGACGATCTCCGCCGAGGGGAAGGGGCGGAACGCGGTGAGGTGCAGCAGGCCCACTTTCCAGCCGCGGTGCTCGCGCATCCAATCGACGGCGGCCTCGGCGGTTTCCATCATGCAGCCGGCGCCGACGATGGCGTAGTCGGCGTCCTCCATGCGGTACGGCAGCACAGGCCCATAGCGGCGGCCGGTGAGATCGTAGAATTCGTCCATGGCCCGCTCGAGCGCGGGGAGCACCTTGCTGTAATAACGGCGCTGCGCGATCTTGCCCTTCATGTAGCTGTCCTGGTTCTGGACGACGCCGGACATGAGCGGCACCTGCGGGTCCATGAGGTTGCGCAGGCGGCGCGAGGGCGGGCCGACGAACAGCTCCATGAGCTCGGGCTCGGCCAGGCGGACGTTCTCGATGGTGTGGGTGGTGAGGAAGCCGTCCTGGACGTTGAGGAAAGGCGTTTCCGTGTCTTCGGCGACGCGGCGGGAAATGAGCGCCATATCGCCCGCCTCCTGGGCGTTGCGGGCGTAAAGGATGCCCCAGCCGCAGTCCGCCACCCCGGCGATATCGTCGTGGCCGCAGTGCACGTTGAGCGAGTGCGAGGTGAGGGCGCGCGCGCCGATGTGAAAGACGATGGGCAGCCGCTTGCCGGAGATGGTGTACAGGACCTCCTTCATAAGGATGAGGCCTTGCCCGGAGGTGAAGTTGGTCACCCGGCCGCCGGCGACCGCGAAGCCCTCGCAGGTGCTGGCGGCGCTGTGCTCGCTCTCGGGTTCGATGAAGGCCAGCTCTTCGCCCCACATGTTGCGGGTGCCGTTGGCCACTTCGGCCTGGTAGCCGCCCCCCATGGTGGTGGACGAAGTGATGGGGTACGCGCAAGCGCCTTGGGTGATATGGGTTTCCACCCAGACCACCATGCCCGCGCCGTCGGACGTAGTAGGAATGCCGGGGAATGGCGCGCGAACTTCCGCGTCCCCGGGGGCGAATTCCGCCTGAGGCGGAACCCCGGTAATCGTTGCCATGGCAGCCCCTCTCTAAGTACAAAAAAGCCCGGTATGGATGAAGACAACCGGCTGCCGGAAACTAATTGTCCGATAGCGTAGCAGATTTGGGGGACCGAAACCAGCCATGCAAGAGGCCGCGATGCAAGAAGCCGGAGAGGCCGACCGTTCCACCTGAACCCGTCGCTGGCGCTCAGGGCGCCGGCGTGGTTTTGGGCTCCAGGCATTCGACCAGGTAGGCGTTCAAGCTCTTGCCGTGGCGCCTGGCCTCCAGCGCAAGGTGGCGATGCATTTTGGGTCTCAGCCTGAGGCTCAATGTCCCGGAAAAAGGCTTCTCCGGCTCCTCGTTTCGGGAGGCGCAAAACTTCAGGTAATCATCCACGGAGCCATGGAAAGCCTTGGTCAACTCCCGCACAGAGGATCCCTGAAAGGTAATCACGTCGCGGGTGTTGATCACTTCGCCGGTGAAGAGTCCCGCCTCCTCATCGAATTCCACTACGCCCTCATACCCCTTGTAGGTCATCGTTCTTTTCCTTTCCTTCACGGCTCGATCTCCGCCTCCAGGAGGAATCTCCGCATGGCGGCCACAGCGCCCCGGTCGGTCTCTTTCTTCGGATGCGGACGATGGAATACGGCGCGAACCCCGTTCAGGGCTATGCGAACTCGCGAGCCGCTTCCTTCCGTGATCTCGGCACCGTAATGCTTCAACATGCTCTCGATATCGGACCATGCGATGTTGGCTTGCTTCTCGAAGATCGCTCGAAGCGTTTTATGGTGCCTGTCCACGTGAGTGATGGTATCAATCAATGATACCATTTGGCAAAACGAGTCGTCGAGCGGCGTGAAATTTGCCGCGGGACCGGGCGACTGGTCTAATCTGGCGATCCGATTCCGGTCTCGCGTCCTGCCGCTACGATTCGCTTTCCAAGCAGCAGGCGGCGACCCGATACCGGGGGGACCCCGCCCATGGGCAGCGCTTCCAGCAAATGAGCGGGTCGTCCTTCCGGAGTTTGGGCCAGCCGCTGATCCCAGAGTCTCAGAGTTTCTTTGACCGAGTCGCGAGATGCTGCGAGTTCCACGAGTTCGCGCTCGAGGGCCGCGAGGATTTGAGTCCCGGCTTCGCGCACATGTTTGCAAGGCGCCCCACCGGCCTGGCGAACTCCCAGAAACGCTCCCACCTGTTTCAGTGAAAACCCGAACCGGAGGGCGTTTTGGACCAGGTGCACCCGGTCGATCGAGGATTCAGAGTATTGGCGATACCCTGCGGAGGTGCGCTCGGGCCGGGGCATGAGACCAATTCTTTCGTAGTACCGGATGGTGTCGGCGCTCACGCCGGACCGTTTCGCAAGCTGGCCTATTTTTAACGGCGGCATCACACCAGCTTAAACGCGCTCCTGTCCAAACCGTCTCGACCGAAGAAAGTACTTGACCTTGGAATCGTTCCAGGGTCTACGCTCGAAGCATGCCGCAAAAACAGAGAAGAGGAAACACCAGGCTTGCGCGCCGCACATTTACAATTGTTGCCGTGGCAGCCTTCGCGCCGCTCCTTGCCGGACAGCACCAGTCCATGCCGCCGGGAATGTCGCATGAAGAACACATGAAGCAGATGAACCAGCGCGGCAATCTGGCGATGGGCTTTGACCAGGCGAAGGTCAGCCATCATTTTCATTTGACGCCCGCCGGGGGCATCATCGAAGTCAGCGCGAAGCAAAACGGCGATGAGGAAACCCGCAAGCTGATCCGCGATCATCTGCGGACGATTTCACGGGAATTCGCCGACGGTGTCTTCACCGGTCCGATTGCAACCCACGCCGAGGTGCCGCCGGGTGTTCCGGTAATGCGCCAGCGGAAAACGCGGATCGCCTATGCCTACGAAGAGACGCCGGATGGGGCACGAGTCATCATCAGCACCAAAGATCGCACGGCGCGGACATCCGTCCATGACTTTCTCAAATATCAGATCCGCGAGCACGCGACCGGCGATCCATTATCGGTTCAGAAATGACATCTGAACTGGCGCTTTCGCCCCCGGAAAGTTTTCATCTGAAGTATCGCGGCGCGGGGTATAATCGTGCGTTCAAGGAGGCGATTGGATGGGAAAAATCGAAAGTTACGCGCCGGGCTCGCCCTGTTGGGCGGAGCTGGCCACCAGCGATACGGAGAGCGCGAAGCGATTCTATACCGAGATGTTTGGCTGGACGGCGAACGAGATGCCCATGCCGGGCGGCGTCTACTGTATCTTCCAGGCGGACGGCAACGATGTCGCGGCCATGTGCACCGCGCAACCGGGGGTGCCGCCCAATTGGGGCACCTACTTCTCGGTGGCGGATGTGGACGCGTCGGCCGCGAAAATCGCGGCGTTGAGCGGTAAGGTGATCGCCGGGCCGTTTGACGTGATGGACGCCGGGCGGATGGCGGCGGCCGAAGATCCGCAAGGCGCTCATTTCTCTCTCTGGCAGGCGAACAGGCATATCGGGGCCACGCACGGCGGACCGTTGAACCAGGTCTGCTGGGTGGAACTGGGGACGCCGGACCCGGTGGGCGCCGTTTCGTTTTACACCGGCCTTTTCGGGTGGAAGACGAAACCGGAAACCGGGGTCGCGGAGGCACAGTACATCGAGTTGTCGAACGGGCCCGCCCCCATGGGCGGCGTGCTGCCCATGCGCGGCGACGAATGGAAGGGCATACCGCCGCACTGGACGATCTATATCAGCGTGGCGGACTGCAACGAGCGCACCGCCAAGGCCCAGCAGTTGGGCGCGAAGACCTGCGTGCCGCCCACCGATATCCCCAACGTGGGGCGGTTTTCGATGCTCTCCGACGCGCAGGGAGCGATGTTCTGCCTGATCCAGCTCACGGCCATGCACCATCCCGCTACGGCCTGAACTCCTGCGGAGGCCGCCTCGTCGTGCCGCCCCGGCGGTATTACTGCGCGGCCTTCTCCGCCACAATCAGCTTGGGCGACACCGTCTTGTGGTCGCCCTCTTTCACCGACACCGACTCCGCCTTTCCCAGGAACGGTTTCAGAAACTCGGGGTCCTGGTAAGCTCCCGTGTCAATGTCTTCCCACGCCAGGAGTTTATAATCGCCCGGCGTCACCCCCTTGAAGTTGAAGCCGCCGTGCTGGTCCGTGGTCATCTCTTTGTAAAGCGAAAAGCGCCTCGAGTCCGGGATCAGCACCACCGTAACGCCCGTTTCCGGGTTGCCGTCCTGACCCAGAATCGTGCCGTTCACCTGCGCCCCATTGGCGCTCAGCGTCACTTCCAGCGCCGCTCCCATGCCGCCGTTCAGGTCGATGCCGTCCTCCAGCACATCCACGCCGTTGTACCGCACCGCTTTCAGGTAGTAGGCTTCATTCGCGCCCGTCGATCTGCCGTGCACCAGGTAGCGGTCCGGCGCCACGTCCTTCAACGTGAACTTGCCGTCCTCGCCGGCGGTGGTCTTCGGGGGCAGGGGGTTGAACACCTCGATGGGCTCGATGGAGACTTCCATTTTCTTCAGGTCGGCCTTGTCGTCTCCTTCCACCTTCACCGTGCCGGCCAGTTCGCCGTTGCCGCTCGATTGCAGAGTCAGCCCTGCGATGTGCTGGTCGCTCACCTGCACCGTCTGCGTGGGGCCCAGGCTCGACATGCCGTCGGAAGTTGCGCTCAGGGTGTACGACCCTGGCGGCACGCCCTTGATTTCGAAGCTGCCGTCCTGCTGCGCGATCGCCATATTGTGGATGCGCGTCACCAGGCCCGTGATGCCCGCCCCCTTGGGCGTCAGCAGCACGAGCACCTGCTTGCCCGGCACCGCCGCCAGTTTCCCCTTCACCCGGAACGTGTCGATCTTGGCCATGCGGATGTCCATCCCGCGATTCTCGGCGCCTACGCCGACTTCCACCGGCGCCGCCCCGTCCTTCTCCATCGAGTTGGGATAGTAGGTGGTGGTGTAGCTCGGCTCGGCCTTCTCCGAGGGCGGCTTGTTGCTGGCCCCGGCCAGCCCGATCCCCAGGTTCATCTGCGTGGCTGAGACGAAATAGCGCCCCGCTTTCAGATTCGCCAGACGGTACTCGCCCAGATCGTTGGTCACGGACTGCGCCAGCGGCAGAAACTGCTTCTTGCCCCGCTGGTACATGGGCCGCAGCGCCATCACCGCGCAGTTCGGAATGGGATCGCCGTCTTCGTCCAACACCTTGCCCGCAATCACCGAGTTGGGCAGCAGCTTGAAGGTCAAGTCCTTCACTTCCTGTCCCGCGGTGAACTGCAGCGCCGTTCCGGAGAGCGAGTTGCCGCGCGCCCCGTAGGCCTGCCGCGTGAAGCCGGTGCGCTCCCCCGTCAGGTAATAGCGGCCGGGATCGATGTTGTCGAACGAGAATTGCCCCTTCTCGTCGGTCTCCGCCGTGGTCGGCGTCGCATTCCCGCCGCCGGTCCTCACCAGCAGCAGGGTCGCCTTCTTCAAAGGCTCGTTCGATTGCGCGTTCAACACGCGCCCCGCCAGCGAAGCCGTCGTCTTGGGCTTGGCCGCATCGTCTTTGGATTTGTCGGCCGGTGGCTGGTCCTGAAACGCGGCCAGCGTCAGGGCCCCCAGGAACAGGAAAAGCCCCGAGTGTATGGATGTTCGCATTCGCCTCATATGGTCTCGCAATTCGCTATTGCAATCCGTAATTACTATATTGCAATATGTAATCGCATGTCAAGGCCCTTTTTGCGGCTGGGGCGTTCGGCATGGGCGGGCGGCGGGGGTGGCGTCACGCCCGCGGCGTCTCCGGCCCCTGGCCCCGCCTCCGGACCGCCAAAAAAGCCCGGCCCGAAGGGCAGCCCCTTCCCCCGGCCCCTGGCCCCCGGCCCCAGGCCCCCGGCCCCAGGCCCCCAGCCCCCATCCCCCGGCCCCTGGCCCCCGGCCCCAGGCCCCCAGCCCCCAGCCCCCGGTCCTGTGCTCTAATTGGCCTGTGACCTCGCGCCTCCTGCTGCTGCTCCCGCTCCTCCTCAGCGCCCTTGCGGCGGGCGCCGCCGATTCCCTGGTTTACGTGGGAACCTACACCACGAACGGCGGCCGCGGGATCTACGCATTCCGCTTTCAGACCGCCACGGGGAAGCTATCTCCGCTCGGCCTGGCGGCGGAGACGCCCGGCCCCTCCTTCCTGGCGGTCCATCCCAACCACCGCTTCCTGTACGCGGTCAACGAACCAACCAATACGGTCAGCGCATTTGCCCTCGACCCGAAAAGCGCCCGGCTCAGCCTGCTGAACCAAGTCGCATCGCGCGGCGAAGCGCCCTGCCACCTGGCGCTCGACCAGACCGGCCGGTGGCTCGGGGTGGCCAATTACGGCAGCGGCAGTGTCGCGGTGCTGCCCGTCGGGCCGGATGGCAGCCTGGGCGAGGCCGCGGCTGTCGTCCAGCAGCAAGGCTCGGGCCCGAATCCGGCGCGCCAGAAAGGGCCGCACGCGCACGCGGTCCTGTTCTCGGCCGACAATCGCTTCCTGCTGGCCGCCGACCTGGGCGCCGACAAGATCTTCGTCTATCGCTTCGACGCCGCCCGCGGCGCGCTTACCGCCCACGACCCGCCATCGGCCGCCGTCGCGTCCGGCGCCGGTGTGCGCCACCTGGCGTTTCATCCCAACGGCAAGGTGCTCTACGCCATCAATGAGCTGGCGTCGACGGTAACGACGTTCGGGTACGACGCCGCCGGCGGCGCGCTCGATGAAATGCAAACTGTCTCCACTCTGCCCGAGGGCTTCACCGGCGTAACCACCACCGCCGAAATCGCGGTCAACGCCGCCGGGACTTTCGTCTATGCATCCAACCGCGGCCACGACAGCATCGCGCTCCTGGCCATCGATCCCCAACGGTTCACGCTCGTCCCCATGGACTACGCGCCCACGGCCGGCCAGACGCCGCGCCATTTCACGCTCGATCCCACCGGCGGGTTCCTGCTGGCGGCCAATCAGAACTCGGGCACCATCGCGGTATTCCGGGTTCATCCCCGCACCGGCCAGCTTCAGCCCGCGGGAAACTCCATCACCCGCGTGCCCTCGCCCGTGTGCGTCGTGTTCGTGGCGCAGTAGTTTCCCGGGCGACCGTTCCCTCACGGTCGCGGCTCCGACTCGATGGTGGGTGGCGAACACTGCGGGCGACGCAGCTACTTGCGCAGTTCCTTCTCCAGGTCCCCGAGCACTTCCTCGCGGCGGTCGCCCTCCAGGTCCTTCTGCAGCCGGCGCAACGCCACCCCGATCACGTCCCGGTGGTGCAGCCGCGATCCGAATTTGTCCGTGAGCCGCAGCCACAGGTCGTGGGCGCGGCCCAAATCCTCCGGCCACAGGCGCGGCGGATGCGGCCCCAGGTTGACGTAAATCGAAGGACGCTCCGGGCTGATGATTTCGAGCGAAAAAGGTTGCCGCGGCTCGGGCAGTTTCTCCCACGCCAGCCCGATCCGCCGCGCCAGTTCCTCGGAATCCATCTTTGCCGAAACGCCCGTTACCAGGCGCGAGGCGTGCAGCTTGGAGGCGGTCTGCACCATGGCGTCGAAGGGGTCCACTCCGGGCACCACCAGCAGATCCACCGGCTTACCCGCTTTCTCCGCCATGGTGACCACGCGCGACAGCAGCTCTTTTTCGTAATCGGAGAAAAGCTGTTCGTTCGAAAGTTCGTATTCGCCCGCTCCCGCCGAGACCGGCCGCACGGTCATCACCACGATGTCGTGCCGCCGCAGGTTGGTCTTGTCCAACACCGTTTGCAGGTGGTTCATGTGGTGATAGTCGCGGACGGCCACCAGGACGCAGCCGGGGCGGGCGTGTACCGAAGCCGCGTCCACCTCCGGCCGCATGTCCAGGTTGAACTCTTCGAGGCCCGGCTTCTTGTTGGCCAGTTTCTTCGCGTTGATGCGCTCGGAAATGGTGAAGATCACGAAGAAGACCGCCGTGAAGCTCACCCCATAAATGGTGGCGATCTGCTTGGAGAACAGGTTGGCAATGGCCACCAGGAAAAGCACCAGCGTCGTCACCGCCAGCCCCACGGGAATCTCTTTGCCGCCGATCCGCAAGTTGAATGGCACTTTGTATTCCTGGTCGTGGCGGTGATACCGCAGCACCAGCACGCCCAGCGATTTCAAAAAGAAGCTCCACACCACGCCGAAGGCGTACGCCTCGCCCAGCAGGTAGACATCCCCGCGGCTCAGCATGATGGTGGCGATCTGCAGCAGCGCGATCAGGTTGATGATGCGGTACGTCGTGCCGAAGCGCCGCTGCGGTTTGCGGAACCAGTCCAGCAGCACCCCGTCTTCGGCGATTCGGTTCATCACTCCGTTGGCCCCGATCATGGCCGTGTTGACCGCCCCGGAGAGGATCAGCACGCCCACGATCACCACGAACACGTGGAACGACAGGCGTAACACCGCCGGTCCCGCCAGGTGCATGGCCAGGCCGCCCAGCAGGTTGTCCACGTACTCCCCGCGCACCCGGTCGGGGATGATCATGCCCGCGAACAGCGTGATCACACCGGTGCAGACCACGGCGTAGACGCACACCAGGTTGCCCGTGTAGCGGAGGTTCTTCAGCTTGGGATACGCGATCTCGCGATACACCTGCGCCAGCGTTTCAAACCCGCTCATGGACAGCAGCGAATGGCCGAACGCGATGACGATGGCCACGAAGCCGATCTGCGGCCAGATGGTCCCGCGGAACCAGCCCAGCGCCTCCGGGGCGAAATGCAGATTGCCGGGCACCGGCAACGGCGGCAGATGGACCTTGGGCGCCAGCAGCAAGGTGATGGGGCACCAGATCAGGAACGCCACCACCATCACCGTGGTGATCTGCATGATGCGCAGCGCCTTGCCGCTCGATTCGTGAATACCCTTGATATTGCTCCACCAGAAGTAGCCCGTCACCAGCACGGCGAATCCGGCGGCGAACAGGTTGGGCGGTACGTGCGGCCCCAGGTGATTCAAATCCGAGATCTCGTTGAGCAGGCGCCCCAGGTACTGTCCCGCGCTCACCACACTGATGGGGCCGGTCAGGATGTAATCGAAAATCAGCGACGAGACCGAAAGCCGCGCCACGAACGGCCCCATGGCATCGCGCACCACCACGTACACGCCGCCGCGCACGAACATGCTGCTCGATTCCATGTACACCGAGCGCACCGCGAAGCTGAACAGCATCACGCCCAGAATGAACCACGGGGCGCTCCTGCCGATGGCGTGCTCGGCGATGCCGCCGGCGTAGAATGCCGAGGAGGCCAGATCGCTCAGCACGATGGCCGCCGCGCGCCAGAATGAGATGAACGAAAGGGCTACCGTCGTGGCCACAACCACTTTCGCGGTCGTGGCACGCTCTCCGCCGGAGGGCATACCGCTCTCCAGTGTAGCCTAGTGCGCGGCTTCGGCCCGCCGCGTGCGTGGCGCCGCGGCCCGCTCCGGCGCCCGGTCTTCGCGTTTCCCGTAGCGGGTCAGCAGGCGCGCGCACGTTTCGAGCGAGACGGCCGCACCGATCCACGTCTGCCAGTGGGAGAAAGGTCCGGACGGAATGGCGAAACTGCCGGCCCAAGTCAGGTCGGCCGCAATGCGCCACAGGCCCAGCACCGACGCCAGCACCGCCGCCGGGGTGAGCAGACCGGCCGCGGCCAGCGCCATGCGCCGGTTCTTCTTGCGCTTGGCCTGCGACTTTGCCGTTTTGCCGAACCGGATTCTCACCACCATGGCGCGTTGATCCCAATGCTAACAGCTTTTGCGCTAGATTAGAAAATCGGCACGAAGGGATCATCATGAAACAATTCAGAACCGCACTGTTTGGAACCGGTTTCGTCGGCCGCGTTCACCTGGAAGCCATCCGCCGCCTGGGCTACGTACAGGTTTACGCCATCGGCGAACCGCAGATCGAGAAGGCCCGCTCGCTCGCCCGAGAATTCGGCGCCGAAAAGGTGGAGGCCGACTACCGCAAAATCCTGGAGGACCCCGCCGTGGACGCGGTGCACATCTGCACCCCCAACGCCCTCCACTTTCCCATTGCCCAGGATTCCCTCCAGGCCGGCAAGCACGTGATCTGCGAGAAGCCCCTCGCCACGTCCGTCGAGGAAGCCCGCCAACTCACCGCCCTGGCGCGCCGCACCGGATTACGCAACGCCACCTTCCACAACCTGCGCTTCTACCCCATGGTGCAGCAGATGCGCCGTATGTGCGAGGAGGGCGACCTGGGCGAGATCCTGGTGGTGCAGGGCACCTATTCGCAGGACTGGCTGCTCTACGACACCGACTGGAACTGGCGCCTCGATTCCAAACACAACGGCCCCTCGCGCTGCCTGGCCGACATCGGCTCCCACTGGTGCGACATGGCCGAACACGTCACCGGCCTGCGCATCACCTCGGTATCGGCCGACCTGCAAACCTTCCATACCACGCGCAAGCGTCCCAAAGGCCCGGTCGAAACCTTCGCCGGCAAGATGCTCACGCCCGAGGATTACGTCGAGGTGCCCATCGATACCGAAGACTTCGGCGCGGTGGTGTTCCGCATGGGCGCCCGCGCGCGCGGCGCGTTCACCGCCAGCCAGGTCTCGGCCGGCCGCAAGAACCGCCTGAACCTGGAGATCTACGGCGCCGCGGGCGGCGTAGCCTGGGACCAGGAGCGCCCCGACGAACTGTGGATGGGCCACCGCAACAGCGCCAATCGCGTGATGCTGAAGGACCCGTCGCTGTTGAAGGAGCGCGCGCGCCCCTATGCCGATCTCCCCGGCGGCCACAGCGAAGGCTACGACGATACTTTCAAGCAGGTGTTCCGGCGCTTCTATGCGTCCCTCGAGGATCCCGCCGCCGCGCCCGACTACCCGCAGTTCGCCGACGGTCTCCGCCAGCTCACCATCCTGGAATCCGAGCTGGAGAGCCACCGCACCCGCGCCTGGGTGGACGTGCCCGCGTTCCAGCCGTTCGTAGAATAAAGGGCTGCGGACAACCGCTCCACGGGGACCTGTGAAACGGCGGCCGGGACGGCGGGAAAGTATCGTAAAATCGGCCTGGGATGATCGGCGTTACCGACAACTTCACCCTCGCGCTCGACTCCATCCGCGCGCACAAACTGCGCGCCGCGCTCACCGTCCTCGGGCTGACGATGGGGGTCGCCACCCTCATCACCGTCATGACCCTGGTGCAGGGCGCCAATCTTTACGTCGAACAGAAGATCGCCGACCTGGGCACCAATGTCTTCCGTATTGGGCGCCTGCCCTTCGCGGTGACCGATTTCACCGTCATGACTCGCGCGCAACGCAACCGCTACCTCTATCCCGACGACCTCGAAGCCCTGGCCGAACACTGCGCGCACTGCCAGATGGTGGGCGCCACCTTGAGCGGCAACACCTCGCTGCGCTATCAGAACCGCCAGTTCGAGGACGCCACGCTGTACGGCCACACGCCCAGCATGGCGGTCATCGACACGCGCACCGTCCGCCTGGGCCGCTACTTCACCGATGTGGAGGACCGCCATGCGGTGGATGTGTGCCTCATCGGCGATCGCGTGGCCGAAGAGCTGTTCCCGGACAGCGATCCTCTCGGCCGCGTGATTCGCTCCGAGAACGCGGAGTTCACCGTGATCGGCACTTTCGAGCGCATCGGCAGCGTGCTCGGCCAGGACCAGGACGGTTTCATCGTGGTTCCCCTGCGCACCTACCTCAAGCTGCGCGGCCAGCGTAACAGCCTGCTCCTGCACGTCAAGGCCGAGGGGCCGCAACAGGGCTTCGTGCTGGCGCAGGACGACGCGCGCCGCATTCTGCGCGCCCGCCGCCACGTGCTTCCGGGCAGGGACGACGATTTCTTCATCGGCACCGCCGACACGTACATCTCCCTGTGGCAAAGCATCAGCTCCGCCTTCTTCGCCGTGTTCCTCATGGTCAGCTCGATTTCGGCCGTGGTGGGAGGCATCGTAATCATGAACGTGATGCTGGTGAGCGTCACTGAGCGCACCAAGGAGATCGGCGTGCGGCGCGCGGTGGGCGCTTCACAATCCGACGTGCTGCGCCAGTTTCTGATGGAGAGCGTCATGCAATGCGTGGCGGGCGGCGCCATCGGCGTCGGCATCGGGTTCGCCTGCGCCCTGGCGCTGCGCTCCTTCACCAGTTTCCCGGCGGCGGTCCAGGGGTGGGTCGCGGCCCTGGGCGTGGTCCTGAGCTCGATCATCGGCCTGTTCTTCGGGATCTACCCCGCCGTCAAGGCGTCCAAACTCGATCCGGTAGTGGCCCTGCGGGCGGAATAACCCATGACCCGCTCGGAGATCAAAGAGAACCTGATGGTGGCCATGGATACCCTGCGCACGCGCAAGATCCGCTCCGCGCTGACCATTCTCGGGATCGTGATCGGCGTCACCAGCGTCATCTCGGTGGCGGCCATCGTCGACGGGCTGAGCGGCTTGATTCAGGCGCGCGTGAAATCCTTCGGCTCGCGGTCGTTCTTCATCACCCGGATTCCGCCGGGCACCACCCCGTTCGGCCGTCTGCCGCAGAAGATCCGCTTGCGGAAATATCTGGAGATCGCCGACGCGCAGTATCTGAAGGAAACCGTGCCGGGGCTGGATGTTTCGGCCGCCTTCGCCAACCGGATCAATTTCGGCAGCGGCCCGCCGGACTCCATCGCCTACGGGAACGAGCACGTGGAGCGCCTCATCTTGCGCGGCACGCAGCCGGAATACGCCGTGGCGCTGCCCCTGTTCGCGGTGGCCGAGGGCCGGTTTGTCTCCCCCTTCGACGAAGAGCACGCGCGCGCCGTCGTGGTGATTGGCAGCGCCATCGCCGATTCCCTGTTCCCGCACACCGACCCCATCGGCAAACCGGTGCGCCTGAACGGGCGGCTCTATGAAGTGATCGGCGTCTTCGAGAAGGACCCCGGCCTGTTCGGCGGGTTTGGCGTGGACCAGTTCGCCTGCATCCCCCTCGCCAACTTTCACAAAAACTATCCCGAGATTCGCGAAGTCTTCCTGATCTTCACCGCACGCGAGGATGCGGACCTCGATACCGTGCGCGATCAGGTGGTGGAAGCCATGCGGCGGCGCCGGCACGTGGCGCACAATGCGGACAACGATTTCGACATCGCCGACCCGAACTTCTTCACCGATCTCTGGAACAAACTCACCGGCGCCATGGTCCTGCTGACCGGCGTCATCAGCTCGATCGGGCTTCTGGTGGGAGGCATCGGGGTGATGAACATCATGCTGATTTCGGTCACCGAGCGGACCGGAGAGATCGGCATCCGCAAGGCCATCGGAGCGCGCAAGTCCGACATCCGGGTGCAATTCCTGCTGGAGGCGATCACCCTCTCGGGCATCGGCGGCATGCTGGGCATTCTGATGGGGGCCGTCATTTCCTTCGCGGCGCGCAGCCTGGCCTCCATTCCCTCCACCATCTCGCCGTTCTGGGTAGTGATGGGCGTGGCGATTTCCGTGGGCGTGGGCCTGTTCTTCGGGTACTACCCCGCCAACCGCGCCGCCAACCTGGACCCG
>JADGNR010000272.1 GCA_017883415.1 Bryobacteraceae bacterium
CCGCGGCTGCCGCTGCCCGCTGCGCAGCAGTTTTTGATCGAGATACTTGCCAAAGGGTGAAGCTGAAACCTACGAGGGAGACTGCCACCCCGATGATGCTCGCAAGATCACCGAAGTCAGAGAGGGTTCGGGGCATCTAAGTCCAAGCGAAGAATCAAAGGCTCTTTGATCTTAAAACGCCGTAATTATATCACGCTCCTCACGACACTCGGCGCCGAGTTTACAGCCGAGTTGGCGCCGTCGTGACAGCCGAGTTGGCACCGAGTTGGCAGCTGAGTTGGCATCCGGAGGCTGGGGCGGAATGGTTGCCGCTACCGCACCAGCGTCACTTTGGTGCAGACCACCTCAATATCCAAGCCGCTTGTCGTAAGAAAACCTCTTGACACCTTCCCAGTGTCTAGCGTATACATACACTATACACCGATGTTTCTGACCATCGACCCGGCCGACCGAAGGCCCATCTACCAGCAGGTGGCCGACGGCATCAAGGCGCTCATCGCACGCGGGGAGCTTCGGCAAGGCGCGCCGCTGCCGCCGGTGCGGCAATTGGCCGCCGATCTGGGCGTCAACCTGAACACCATCGCGGTCGCCTACCGGGAATTGCAGAGCGAAGGCCTGATCGCGGTGAAGCACGGCTCGGGCGCCGTGGTGGCCTCGCGCACCTCGATCGAGCACACCGACCACGAACTGCGCGGGCCGCTCCGCACGGCCCTCACGCAACTGGTGCTCGCGGGTCTGCCGCGCGGCCGGATCCTCAGCATGGTCGGCGACGAGCTTCGCGCCCTCACCAGAGGAGCCAAATAATGCCGATGTCGAACAGCCAGGTCTACTGGGTGATGTTTTCCTTCTTCGTCGTGATTCAAGCCAGCACCGTCTCCCGCCGCTGGAAATTACCGTTCTTGCGCGGCCCGGAATGGTTCTTCGACGTGCATGTCGGCCCCGATTTCTATTCCGGCGCGGGACGCCCGATCCTGCGCCGCCACCGGCTGCGGCTGTTGCTGCCCTACGCGGTGGAACTGGTCGCGCTCGCCGCGATTCTGCTGTTCGGCCAGCCGGTGCACCTGCTGTACCTGATGTTCGGCGTCATGGTCTTAATTGTCGGCAACCATGTGCTGGCCATGCAGGCCGCCCGGCGCCAAGCGCGGCCCTTCGAGATTCCCGGCGGCCGCCGGGAGGTTTCTTCGGTCGCCCTCTCGCTTACCACGCGGCGGTTGGGCGATTACACGAATCGCCGCCTCGAAGCTGCGCTCGCGGTCGCGACCCTGGGCGCACTGGCCTGGCTGGCCCATCTTCGCGCCGCGGCGCCCGGCGAGACCGGCCTCGATGAACTGTTCGGAGTTCCCATCCTGCTGCTCTATCTTCAGGCGGGCCTGCTCCTCGCCAAGCGCGGCCTGGTTGCCTGGCGGACGCCGATCCCCCTCGATCAGGCGGAAACGTATATGGACGGGCGCGAGCACGCCCGCCGCTTTTTCCTCGATGTGTGCGATTCCATAAGAATCCTGTTGGCCGGGGCGCTGGTCCTGTGGGCCATCCGCCAATCCGCGGGGCATCCGTGGGAAACGAACGGGGCCAGGGCCATCATGCTGTTCGCCTGGCTGGTCTCCGCATCGCTCTGGGCCGTGTGGCTTACCCGGCGGCGCAACCTGTTCCTGGCGGTAGCCGGGCGGACGCCGCCCGTGAAGATGCCGGATCTGGCCGAGGGCGATGCACATTCCGCGCGGTGGGTCTGCTTTCTGTCCTCCCATCCGGTGCTGTTCGTGAAGGGAACGCGCGGCTACGCGCTCAACCTGGCCAGCCGCCGCACCCAGGCCGGAGTGCTATATCTCGCCGGGTTGGCGGCCCTGTGCGCCTGGCTGTTCGTGGGGTAGGCCTCCTGGCCTGCCCCGATGGCCCGAAGGGCCACCGAAGGTGATGAAAGCCCGGCCGGTCGGCTCCACGTGGTTTCCGTGGCTTACGAGGGCTTTCCACCGTGTCCGCGCCGAAGGCGCGCTCGCGTGCTGGGCAGGCCGGGAGGCCTACCCTACTCCACTCTGCGGTACGCCCGCGCGCCGGCCACCACGAATTCGATCCGGCCCCGCGCATCCGGCACCACCACCAGACGCGGCGGTTCGCGGTCGCCCGCTGCTTCTCCCGCCAGGAATCCCGCCCCGGCGCGAGTGTAACGCACCGTCGCGCCGCCGCTCATACTCGCCACTGCGCCGTGGTCCGCTTGGAGCGTGATGCGGCTGCTCCCGTTGGCATAGGCGCCCACGTAGCGTGCCGCTTCGTCGGGGGTGAGCGCGTGCGACGGTTGCTCGGGCCGGCTGCGGGGCTCGAGTGGGAGCATGGCTTCGCAAACCGCGTCCACCAGTTTCGGCAGGCTCGCGCCGGTGCGGTTGGCGGTCACAATCACGGCGACCTTCTCTTGCGGCGCCATGCGGATCTCGGACCCATAGCCCGAGCGCGAGCCCGCATGCGCGACCCAATGCACGCCCCGTTCGGTGTACAGATCCAGCCCGTAGCCGTAGCTGCGCTCCGAGCCCGGCACGCGCGCGTGCGGGCTTTCCAACAGGGCGATCAGTTTCGGCGCAAGCACCAGCTGGCCGTCCAGCCGCCCGTCGTTCATAAACGCGATCGCGAATCGCGCCAGGTCGAGCACATTGGAGAAGATCGATCCCGCCGGCCACCCGGCGGCATTGTCGGCGGCCGGCCGGACGACGCGCGGTTTGCCGCCGATCGCGTCATGCCCCTGCGCCAACGGCCAGGTCATCGCCATGGTGGGCCGCAGGGTGGTTCGCCCCATGCCCAGCGGGCGGAACACGCGCTCGGCCATCACGTCGGCATAAGGTTTCTCAGCCACGCTTTCGGCCAGAAATCCGGCCAGCCAGAAACCGGGATTGGAGTAGGAATAGATTCGCCCCGGCTCGGCGAACAGGAACCCCGCGTTCCAAGCCCGTATGCCCGCGCCGAGCGCCGTCTCATCGTGCGGGCCGAACATCGGCGCCTCGTCGTGCAGGCCGGAGGTATGGCTCAGCAACTGGTGGGCGGTGATTTTCGCGATGGCGTCGTCCAGCCCGGAAATGTACCGGCCCACGGGCGCATGCAGATCGATCTTTCCCTCCAGCGCCAGCCCCACCACGGCGGTGGCGGTGAACATCTTGGTGGTTGAGCCCAGGCGAAACAACAGGTCCGGCGAAACCGGCGCGCCCGTATCCACGCTGGCCACGCCATAACCGTGCGCGAACACCACCCGGTCCCCCGAGACCACCGCCAGCGCCGCGCCGGGCGTGTTGGTGGCTTTTAACTCCTCCAGGGCCACGCGCTCGATCGCCGCCGGATCGAGCGGGCGCACCTGCGCGGGCGCGAGTGCGCACCAGAATGCAATCCACAGGGTACGCTGACGCATGATTCACCATCCTACAGCGGCTTCGACATCTTCACGAAGTGGCATGGGAGCTTCGTCGGCACGCCGGCGGGGAACGGCGCGGCGCCCGCGGCAACGTATCCACGGCGGCGGTAGAACTCGGGCAGTTCCTCGCGCAGGTTCACGATCTGCAAGTCCATGAAGCGGGAACCGCGGACGCGGCAGTATTCCTCGGCCGCCGCCACCAGCCGCGAACCCACGCCGCTGCCTTGCCGCGCAGGATCCACCGACAGCAGCCCGAGATACGCCCGCTCTCCGCGCGGCTCGACATAAACACAGCCGGTGAGCGCGCCTTCGTCCTCTTCCAGCAGGAACTCGCCTTTCCGCAGCAAGTCCCGCACCTCGCCGAAGCCGATGCGATCGCCCTCGATGAAGAACCGCTCCACCTGGAACGCGAGGTTGATCAGGACGACGATGGCTTCGGCATCGGCCGCTTGCGCGCAACGGAACGGTGGCATGGCAGGTCTCAGCATCAGCGTACCAGCAGTGGGGTAGGCCTCCCGGCCTGCCCCCGCCGAAGGCGCGCTTCGCGCGCCGGGCAGGCCCGGAGGCCTACCCCACTAAAACCCCAGCCGCAGTTGCACGTCGACCTTGCGGTTATAGGTGCTCGACGGGCCCAGCAGGCTGTTCAACCCGCGATAGGCCCCGAAGTAGGGCGACGACAGGTCGCCGCTGGGCGGCGCGAAGTTGACATGGTTCAGCGGGTTCGCCGCGGAAACGCTGAGCGTCAGGTTGAACTTCCTGGCGCCCCCGCCGCCCAGCCCCAGCGCGCCGGCGGGAATGCCGAAAGCGGCGGCCTGGGCGGCGGCTCGGGCGTTCCCCGCCGATACCGAAGCGCCTCCCGCGCTGGCGTTCTCACCCTTGCGCCCAAACGACCACGTCCGGGCCACGCGCAGCATGGTCGAGATGTTTCCCGGGCCGCGCGCTGCGTTGCGCTCGATGGTGGCGGCGCCCGGGCCGGGATTCAGGTTGAAACAGCCGAAGGCCGGCTGGAATTCCAGCCCGGGGCTGACGCAAGCGGCTGGCCCCACGCCCGCCAACAGAGCCGGGCGCTCCGCCGCGATACTGTCGCCATTGCTGTCCAGGCCCGTGGTGATGTTGTACGGCGACCCGGTCCGCAGAATCAGAAACGGGTTCGCGGATATCTTCCCTGGCAGCGTCACGCTCCCGCCAATCACCGCCGTGTGCCGTATATCGGAAAACGAGGAGGGTCCCCACTCGGCGCGCAGGTTGTACGGGTTTGCCGGCTGCCCCTCCGCATCCGTCTTGCCGTGCGACAGCATGTAGTAGCCGAATACCGTGACTTTCTTGTAGGTCACGCTGGGCGTGAGGGTCATGAGGTGGTAGCGGCTGAAGCCGGTCGTCTCGGTCAGCATGCGCAGTTGCGCATCCCCGAACGGAAACAGGCCGGCGAGGGGCGCATTGATGTCGCGCGATCGCTGCAGATGAACGCCCCGCGCGCCAATGTAGTTGAAGCTGAGGCGGAACATCTTGTTGACTTGCCGGTCCAGTCCCAGGCTGGCCTGGTAGTTCTCGGGCGCGCGGATGGCGGCGTCCACGAATTGCAGCGTCTGCGGCTGGCGCGCGCTCCCGAGCGAATCCGCCGTGGGAATCGCGGGAAAGAACTCCGGGTGGAACACCGCGTACGATTGCTGCGTCACCCCGTTGAAGCGCAGAGCATTGAGGATCGCGCCGTCGCCGATGCGGTCGTAAAACACGCCGAACCCCGCGCGCAGGACGGTCTTGGCGGGCTTGTTCCCCTTGGCGTCGATGCCCCACGCCACCCCCACGCGCGGCGCCCAGTCGCCGAGGTCGCCGATATTGGTCTGCGTCTCGTAGCGCATCCCGAAGCTGAGCGTCAGGTTCTGCCGCGGCCGCCAATCGTCGCTCAGAAACAGGCCGATATCGAACTGCTTTACGGAGCTCGCCGGAATGCCTCCGGCCAACGTGAACAGATAAGCGCCGCCCCCGAGCTGCCGGATCTCGGCGTCGCTGCGCTTCTGGAACAGCAGCGTCCTGCGGTACACCTCGAGCGCTTCGAGCGGGATCGCGGTTCCGGGGATGGGCTGATTGTTGGCGTCGAGCTGCGGCCCCTGGCCGCCCAGAAACGTGTAGGTCCCGCCGAAGTTGTTCAGCGAGGTGCTGTCGCGGTTCGACTGCCGCAGCCGCCCGCCCCATTTGATGGTGTGGCTCTTGCGCGTGAACGTGGAGGTGTTGGTCATCTCCAGCAGGTTCGCCCGGTTGCCGGAGTTGCCCACCTGCGCGCCCCCTCCCGTGAAGGCGCCCTGCACCACCAGCGCGGGCAGCGTGCTGCCGCCTGTGTCGGCCAGGTTGGTGTGCATGTATTGAAACCGCGTCTCATTGAGGAAGCGCGCGCTCAGGACCGCGTTCTCCGTCACCTGCAAGGTGTTTTCCGAACTGTTGAGGTTGTATCCGCGCGATACCAGGCTGAAATCCCCCACGCCCACCTGGTCGCGTTCCACCCGCGTGTTTTGATAGCGCACGGTCAGGCTGTGCCGGGGGGTAATGGCGTAGTCCAGGCGCGGCGCGAGCGTGGTGAAGGTCTGGGGCGTCAACACCGCCTGGTTGACGATCCGCGGATTCAGATTGCTGTCCAGGTCCGTCGCCAGAATCAATGCGTTCTCGTTGGTGCTGCGGCGCTGGCCGTCGAAGACGAAGGAGGCCTTCCGCTTGCTGATGGGGCCGCTCAGGTTCACGCCGAAAAGCTCCTGCCTGTAGGGCGGCTTAGCCTGCAACAGCAGCGGGCTGCGCGAGTTCAACGCCTGGTTATTGAACTGCCCGAATAGCTGGCCGTGAATCTGGTCGGTCCCCGGCTTGGTAAACACCTCGATGCGTCCGAAGCCCATCTTGTCGTATTCCGGGGAAAACGGATTGGCGTTGATCCTCACTTCGCGGATCGACGATTTCGACGGCAACTGCCCGCCCGTGAACCCGTCGATGTAAATCTGGCCGCCGTTCGGCCCCGCGCCCGGACCGGCCATGGCCTGCAACTGCTGCTGCAACTCGTCGGGGTCGTCGGAAAGGGCTTCGAGCTCCTTCTGTTTCAGGACCAGCGCGCCGCCGTTGGCCGCGGGGTCGGCGCTCACTTTGTTCGCCTCGTCCTCCACATTCACTACTTGCGACTCCACCTGGATGGTGAGCTGGAAATCGAGCGTGGCCGGCCCTTCGATGTCGAAATCCGGCTTGTCGGCGACGGTAAAGCCCTTGGCGATGGCGCGGACCAGGTATTTGCCGCGGGCGAGAGCGGGGAACGAATACGTGCCCGCGCTGTCGGTGGCCTTCCGCTGCTCGCCCCCCGGGCCGCGCACCTGCACCAGGGCCCCCGGCACCACGGCCCCGGACGGATCGGTGACGGTTCCATGGAGCGCGGGCGGAGTCTGCCCCGCTGCCATCGTCGCCAGAAAGAGCGTGAGTGCGATGAGGGTGGGAAAGCGTTTCATAGAAGATTCCTTGGCGTGCCGCCGCGCATTACGGAACGATGCCGCCCACGCCCAATCCGCCGGCGCCCGACGCACCGGCCATGGCTGCGGCCAGGTCCACCTGGCTGATACTGCCGCGCCCGGCTGCGGAGGCGATTTGAATCAGCAGGTCCGCGTTGGTCAGAAACATGATGGCGGTCACCTGATCGTTGCGCGCCCCTTTGGTGCTGGAAACCACGATGGTCTCGCCGGGCTTCAGGTCTTCGATTTTGGCGGCCGGCATCATCTCCAGCATCTGGGCGATATCCATCGCGCCCAGGCCGCGGCCGCTCGGCGAACCAGGGCCACGGCCCGCGGCGGCGCTGCCGGCAGGCGTAGCGGGCGCCCTGCCGCCGGCTGCGGGAGCGCCTCCCGGCGCCATGCCCATGCGGCCCGCCGCGCCCATCATCGCCGCCAGGTCCGGCATCCTTTTGATCACCGAGTCGGCTGTGAACTTGATCGCCAGCGGCTTGTTGGTGATCAGGTCTTTCACCGTGATTTCCTTGGCCTCCGCGTTCACCGCGGTAATCGCCCCAGCCTTGGTGAGAAAGGTGCCGAATACCACCTCTTCGGCCGCCACGGTGCGCCCGTCCTCGCTCTTCTGCCCGCGCGCGCGCAACTGGTCCCCCACGCCGACCTCGGCCAGTTTGCTGCTCCGGGCCTCGGAGAACTTCACCGAGTCGGGCGCGTACCGCTTGAAGCTGGTCGTTTCCTTCACCGTCACGGTGGCATCCACTACGCTTTGCAGCGATCGCACTTTCACCGTGATTTCGTCGCCCTTCTTCGCCGACACGATGCCGGCCACGCCGCGTTTGGCCCAGTCCGCACGATCGGCCGCATTCCGTTTGGCGATATCGGTGGCGGTCATCACCACGATGCGGCGCAGGTTCGTGGTGCCGGCTTCGAGCGTCACCAGCACGCGATCGCCCTTCGCCACCTCGGTCACTTTGATGGCCTCCGCCTTCTTCAGGTCCTTCTCTCCCCGCGCGATCTTCTGCGCCACGGTATCGGGCGTAATCT
>JADGNR010000047.1 GCA_017883415.1 Bryobacteraceae bacterium
CCCCGATCCCCAGCCCCCAGCCCCCGCCTCCTGCATGGGCGCGTGAAAGCTGTTATAAAGTATGACCGGAGGCTATTATGAGTCTGATTGCGGACAAGAAGGCGGATCTGGCGGGACCGGGGATCGGCGATTATGCCGAACTCGAGAAAATCCTGCCGCAGGGCTACCATTCCCTGCTGAATCCGAAGGAAACCCAGAAGGCGATCTTCGCCGCCAAGAATTATATCGAGGAGAACCTCTGTAAAGAGCTCAACCTCATGATGGTCACCGTTCCGCTGATCGTCGACGTGGAAAGCGGTGTGAACGATTATCTCGATCGCGACGGATCGCGGACCCCCATCCAGTTCCATATCTCCAACGACCGCAACCAGCATCCCATCGAGGCCCAGGTGGTGCAGGCGGCCACCAAGTGGAAACGCGTGGCGCTCCAGCGGTTCGGCATGCAGGTGGGCGAAGGGCTGTGCACCGATATGCGGGCCGTGCGCAAGGACTATTTCCTGGACCACGACCACAGCGCCTATGTGGACCAGTGGGACTGGGAGCGCGCCATCACCGCCGGCGAGCGCAACCTCGGCTTTCTGAAGGAAGTGGTCGGCAAAATCTGGAAGGTCCTGGTGGGCGCCGAGAAGCACGTCCAGGAACTGTTCCCGCAATTGAACGACCCGCGCTATCCCAATCTTCCGGAGAAGCTGACGTTTCTGCACGCCGAAGAGATCCTCGATCTCTATCCCGATCTGCCGCGGAAACAGCGCGAGACGGCGATCCTCCAGAAGTATCCCGCCATCTTCATCGTCGGCATCGGCTGGACGCTGAAGGACGGCTATCCGCACGAAATGCGCGCCGCCGATTACGACGATTGGGTGACCCCGACCACCTCGGCCGACGGCAAGCCTATGCACGGCCTGAATGGCGACATCCTGGTCTGGAACCACGTGACCAAGCGCCGCCACGAGCTGACCTCGATGGGCGTCCGCGTGAACGCCGAGACGCTGAAGCAGCAGCTCGAAGCCACCGGGCAGCTCGATTTCCTCAAGTTCCCGTACCACCAGGCGATCGTGAAGAATGAGATCCCGCTGAGCATCGGCGGAGGCATCGGGCAGGCGCGCACGCTCATGACGCTGTTGCGCAAGGCGCACCTGGGCGAAGTGAGCGTGACCGTGTGGCCCCAGATCCTCAAAGATATGTGCGCGAAGAAAGACATTCACGTGCTGGAGTAGTGAGGTAGGCCTCCCGTCCGGGATGAATCCGCCGGATCCAATCCGCCGCAATCTGTACACTCTTCTGGGAGCGTTCCTCTTCCTCATTGTGGCCATCGGCGCGGTGAGCTATCGCTATTACGTCGATCAGAAGTCGGGGATCGCAAGCGAAATGCGAAGCCAGCTCGCGGCGATCGCGGCCATGAAGGTCGAGCAGTTGGGCGCCTGGCGGAAAGAAAGGCTGGCGGATGCACGGATGATCGCGGCCACGGAGGTGTTGCCCGCGGTGCGGGACGTGCTGGCGGGACGGACCGATAGAAACCTCCGTGTCCAAGTGCTGGCCTGGATGCAGGCCCTGCGCGAAAACGAGAGATACGCCAACGTCATCCTGGTCGACGCGCACGGCAAGGTGTGTCTCTCCACTGGTCCGGTCGAAGGCGGGGCAGGTCTTTACTCCGCGCTCATGGACCGCGTGCGGGAGGCCGGAGACGTCGTATTCTCGGATCTCCATTACGACCAGGGCCTGCACGGGCCGCACCTGGGCCTGAACGTTCCCATACGATCCTTGCCGGGCCGGCCGCCGGATGGCGCCCTGCTGCTGGGCATCGACCCGAACGACTTTCTGTACCCGCTCATCCAAAGGTGGCCGACCTCCAGCCGGACCGGCGAAACGCTGATCGTCCGGCGGGAAGGAGACGAGGTCGTCTATTTGAACGATCTGCGTTCCCGCAAAGGCACGGCGTTGCAACTGCGGTTCCCCCTGACCGACCGGCAACGCCCCGCGGTGAGAGCCGCGCTGGGCGAGGAGGGCATCGTCGACGGGTTGGACTACCGCGGCGTTCCGGTCCTGGCCGCGGTCCGCAAGGTGCCCGATTCCCCGTGGATGCTGGTGGCCAAGATGGACGCGGAGGAGGTCTACGCCCCGGTGCGCCGGCAGACCTTCTGGCTGGTGCTGATGGCATGCTCCCTGGCGCTGGCGGCGGGGGCGGGCGGCGCTTTCGTACTGCGCGATCTGCGGGCGCGGCTCTACCAGCAGAATTACCAGGCGGAGATGGAGCGCCGCGCGCTGGAGGAGCGGTTCCGGCGGGTGGTCGAAAACGCGCCCGAAGGCATCGCCATACACAGCGAAGGCCAAGTCCGCTACCTCAACCCGGCCGCGCTGGCCATGTTTGGCGCGACCGCGCTGCAACAATTCGCCGATCTCCCGCTGACGGAACGTATTCACCCCGACTACCGCGCCCTGGTGGCCGAACGCATGCGCCGATCGAGCGAAGAGCGCCAGAGCGTGCCGCCCATCGAGGAGAAGTACCTCCGGCTGGACGGCACGGCGTTCGACGTGGAAGTCTCGGCGGTGCCGTTCGTGCATGAGAACAAGAATGGCTCGCTGGTCTTCTTCCGCGACATCACCGGGCGCATCCGGGCGGAGGAAGCGCAGAAACGCAGCCAGCAGCAGCTTCAACAGGCACAGAAGATGGAGAGCGTGGGCCGTCTGGCCGGCGGGGTGGCCCACGACTTCAACAATCTGCTCACGGTCATCAACGGCTATGCCGAGCTGACGCTGGCCCAACTGGCGCCCGCCGATCCGTTGCGCGAAGCGCTGAGCGAGATCGCGGGCGCCGGGAACCGGGCCGCCGACCTGACCCGGCAGTTGCTGGCTTTCAGCCGGAAGCAGGTGATCGAGCCCAGGCCGGTGGACATGAACCAGGTGGTGGCGGACGTCGGCAAAATGCTGCGCCGCCTTCTGGGCGAGGACATTGAAGTGGTGACCACCCTGGCGCCGTCGTTGGGGCATGCCATGGTGGACGCGGGACAAATGCACCAGGTGCTGGTAAACCTGGCGGTGAATTCCCGAGACGCCATGCCCCACGGCGGGCAGTTTGTCATCGAGACCGGCCGCGTGGATATCGATGAGGAGTTTGTGGCGGTCCACCCCGAGGCGAAAACCGGCTCGTACGTCCTGCTGGCGGTGACCGACACCGGAGCCGGTATGGATGAAATAACGCGCCAGTACGCTTTCGAGCCGTTCTTCACCACCAAGGAACAGGGACAAGGAACCGGGCTCGGCCTGTCCATGGTGTACGGGATTGTCAAGCAGAGCGGGGGTTGGATCGTGCTCTATAGCGAGCCGGGCAAGGGCACGACATTCAAGATCTATCTGCCGCGGGTCGCGGACGCGGAGAAAAGTGGGGAGCCCGGCCCGGCGGTCTCTCGCTCGCTTCGGGGGACGGAGACCATCCTGGTGGTCGAGGACCAGCCGGAGGTCCGCAAGCTGACCGTCGAGATTCTCAAGCGATACGGATACGAGGTACGGGAAGCGGCCAATGGCGATGAGGCCCTGTTGCTATGCCAGCGCTTGCCGGAGCGGATCCACCTGATGATCACCGATGTGGTGATGCCTGGCATGACGGGACGGGAACTGGCGACCCGCATGGCGACCGTGCGCCCGGCGATGAAAGTGCTCTTCATCTCCGGATACACGGCCAACGTGATTTCGCAACATGGGGTACTCGAGCCGGGAATGGCCTACCTGTCGAAGCCGTTCGCGCCGGAGGCACTGGCCGGCAAGGTGCGCGAACTCCTGACGGAGACCTGAAACAGCCGGACAAAAAGAAGAGGGACCGCTCCCCTCCGAGCGGTCCCGGCCTAACCCCTGAACTTCCAAAGAAGAAACAGCATCCCGGCGGCAAACCCCGCACCGGCATTATATTCCTGGTTCCTTAGATACAGGGCGAAACGAAAAGGATGCGGATTTCTTGGGGGTGTGAACGGTGCGGACGGCGCGGGGGACGTGAGCGGTGCGGACGGCGCGGGGGCCGCGAACGGTGCGGACGGCGCGGGAGGCGCGAACGGTGCGGACGGCGCGAACGGCGTCAGGCGGGGCCAGAGCGCGGGGACGTGGGCCGCATAGCCGGCGTACTCGGGAAAGAGATTCCGCAAGTGCTGTTCTTCGTTTTGAATGACGGGCAGGTAGACCAACAGGAAAACCGCCGCGAAGAGGATGCCCAGGCCGGCGGAGCGGGAGGCGACCACCAGGCCGGCGGCCACCAGCAGGGTGCCCAGGTAGAGCGGGTTGCGGGTGTAAGCGTAGGGCCCCTCGGTCGAGAGCCGCTGGTTCTTGGCGAGACAGCCGGCGGCCCAGGCGCGCAGGGCGAGCCCGAGAAGCGAAACCGGCAGGCCGGCGGCCAGCGACCGGGCGGTGGGGCGCGAAAACCAGGCGAACACGGCCACTAGCAGGAATCCGCTGGGGACCCGCAACCGGGCCACGGTGTCGGCGTAGCGCTTGGGGAACCGCGGCATCAGACTACACAGCCGGCGGCCGGGCGGCGCTCGCCCAAAGCCGCCTTGAGCGCCTGGAAGACTGCGTCGGGTGAGATCTGCCGCATGCTTTCGTCGACGACCTCGCCGCGCTTGTAGGTGGTAAGGGCAGCGGGGCTGCGCAGCACTTTGAGCGAATCGCCATAAGGGCCGTTGCGCGCCGGATCGGTGGGCCCGAAGATGGCGACGCCGGGCCGGGAGAGCGCGGCGGCGAGATGGAGCGGGCCGCTATCGACGCCGACCACGGCGGCGGCGCGCCGCGTGGCAAAGAGCAAGCCGGGCAGGCCGGAGAAATGCGGCAGCGCGCCTTCCATCTCCGGCAGCACGGCGCCGGGCGGCGCATTGAGCACCAGCGGGATGCCGAGCTCACGGCGCAGGCGGAGGGCGAGCAGGCGATAGGAATCGGCCGGCCACTGCTTGGCGCGCCAGCCGGCGAGAGGGGAAGCCAGCACGAAATCGCCCGCGGGAAGATCGCCTTCGGGAAAGCCGGCGGGCAGCGGGAAGGTGCGCAGGATGTTGGCGGCTCCGGCGGCGCGGGCGAGATCGAGATTCTTATCCACTACGTGGACCGCGCCGCTGAGCGTCTTGTTGGAATAGAACAGGGCGGCGGTGCGCTCGCGGACTTGCGTGTGATGGAAGCCGAAAATGCGGTCGGGACGCGCGGCCGAGGCGACCAGCGCGGACTTGACGAGCCCCTGGAAATCGACCGCGAAATCGTAGCGCGCGGAGCGCAGATCGCGCCAACTTTCGGCGAGCGAGCGGAGCCCGCCGCGGGCGAACAGCGCCAGGCGGTCGACGAAGGGGTTGTCCGCCAGCAGCGGCGCCCACTTGGGCTCGACAGCCCAGGTGAGGTGCGAGCCGGGATAGCTGTGCTTGAGAGAGGCGACGGCGGGCAGCGTGTGGATGATATCGCCCATGGCCCCGAGCCGGACCACGAGGATCCTAGCGGGTTTGTCGACTGTGAACATGCTCCATCGACGGTTACCACGTAGTCTACCATGCGCAACGCAGCCACCAACTCGACGCGGGCGCGCTGGGCCGGCGACGTTAGAATTTTGCTTCGGGTGTCCACGCGGGCGCGGATTCCTCCCACAGCTCGAGCGCGGCGGCGGCCACGCGGTCGGCGGTGACGCGGGTCATGCAGCGATGATCGATGGGGCATTCGCGGAGCAGGCACGGGCTGCATTGGGCGGGCTCGCGGACCACGCGGGCGAGCGGGCCGGTGGGGCCGGTGGCGGCGTCGTCGGTGGCGCCGAAGACGGCGATGGTGGGGACGCCCAGCGCCGAAGCCACGTGCATGGCCCCGGAATCGTTGGTCAGAAAGAGGCGGCAGGCGGCCGCCAGATCGATGAATTCGGCAAGCGAGGTTTCGCCGGCGAGATTGCGGGCGTCGATGTGCGCGCCGCGTAGTTGGGCGGTGACCAGCTCGCACAGGCCGCGTTCCGATGGCGAGCCGAACACCAGGGCGTGGGCCGCGAGCGCACGCACCACCTCGGCGAAGCGCTCGGGGAGCCAGCGCTTGGCATTGCCGTAGGCGGCGCCGGGGCTGATGCCCACCACGGGCGCGGCCATGGAGAGCGACCGCAGGCGCGCGGCGCCGGCCTGGCGCGCGGCTTCGATGCCTCCCAAGCGGATGGCGGCGGAGGGAGGGAAGCGGTCGACGATGCCCGCGCGGCGCAGGAGTTCGAAGTAGTAGAAGCGCTGGTGGCGCGGGATTTCTCCGGTCTCGGGAACGCGGATGGCGCGCGTGAGCAGCAGGCCGCGGGCATCGCGGTTGTAGCCGATGCGCTCCGGGATTCGCGCCAGCCAGGCGACCAGCGCGGCGTCGAAGGCGTTTTGCAGCAGGATGGCGGTGGTGAAGCATTCCCGGCGAAGGCGCGCGGCGATCTCGCGCCGGCCGCGGAAACTCTCGGGCGCCGGGTAGGGAATGACATCGTCGACGGCGGCTTCGCGGGCATAGAGATCGCCCAGCGAGGGGCGCGCGACCACGGCGATGTGCGCGTGCGGAACAGCCTGGCGGATGGCGCCAATGGCGGGCAGGGACATGACCGCATCGCCCAGCCAGTTGGGGGCGCGCACCATGATCCTCGACATGGAAGACGGAGGGCCGGCCACTGATTTTCAGGATAGCTTATGCCAATCTGGAAGGATGGGATTTCGGTTGGCGGTGAACTACCGGCCCCGCGGCGATCAGGAAGCGGCCATTGCGGAGCTGACGCGCGGGGTTCGCGAGGGGGAACAGCACCAGGTACTGCTGGGCGTGACCGGGTCGGGAAAGACCTTCACCATGGCCAAGGTGATCGAGGCCACGGGACGGCCGGCGCTGGTGCTGGCGCACAACAAGACGCTGGCGGCGCAGTTGTACCACGAGTTCAAGTCGTTCTTCCCGGACAACGCGGTGGAATACTTCGTCAGCTACTACGATTATTACCAGCCCGAAGCGTACATTCCGTCGAGCGATGTCTACATCGAAAAAGAGGCGACCATCAACGACGAGCTGGACAAGCTGCGGCTTCGCGCGACGAAATCGCTGTTCGAGCGGCGCGATTGCGTGATCGTCGCCAGCGTGAGCTGCATCTACGGGCTGGGGTCGCCCGAGGCCTACTACGGCATGCTGCTGATGCTGGAGAAGGGGCAGAAGATCTCGCGCAACCAGATCGTCTCCAAGCTGGTGGACATCCTCTATGAGCGCAACGACATCGACTTTCGCCGCGGGACGTTCCGCGTGCGCGGCGATGTGATCGAGGTCTACCCGACCTACGACGACAACGCCTACCGCATCGAGCTGTGGGGCGACGAAGTGGAGAGCCTGGCGCAGATCGATCCGCTGCTGGGGCAGGTGAAGCAGACCTACCAGCGGCTGCCGATCTACCCCAAGACGCATTACGTGATGAGCGAGGAGACGCGCCAGAGCGCCATGGACAGCATCCGCACGGAGCTGGCCTGGTGGCACAAGGAGCTGGAAAAGCAGGGCAAGGCGATCGAAGCGCAGCGCTTGTTTCAGCGGACCATGTTCGACCTGGAGATGATGAAGGAGATCGGCTACTGCCACGGCATCGAGAATTACTCGCGCCATTTTTCGGGGCGGCTGCCGGGGGAAGCGCCGCCGACGCTGCTCGATTACCTGCCGCACGACGCGCTGATGCTGCTCGACGAAAGCCATCAAACCATTCCGCAGTTACACGGGATGTATCACGGAGACCGGTCGCGCAAGGAGGTGCTGGTGGCGCACGGATTCCGGCTGCCCAGCGCGCTCGACAACCGGCCGCTGACCTTCGAGGAGTTCGAGCACAGGGTGAACCAGTTGATCTACGTCTCGGCCACGCCCGGGCCGTACGAGCTGACCAAAACGGCGGGCGTGGTGGTGGAGCAGATCATCCGGCCGACCGGGCTGGTGGACCCGAGCGTGGAGATACGGCCGGTGAAGGGGCAGGTGGACGACCTGCTGGGCGAGATCCGCAAGCGAACGGCGAACAATCAGCGCGTCCTGGTGACCACGCTCACCAAGCGCATGGCGGAAGACCTGGCCGAGTATTATTCCGAGGTGGGCGTGCGCTGCCGGTACCTGCATTCGGAGGTGACCACGTTCGACCGCATACGGATTCTGCGCGACCTGCGGCGCGGCGAATTCGACGTGCTGGTGGGGATCAACCTGCTGCGCGAGGGGCTGGATTTGCCGGAGGTTTCGCTGGTGGCGATTCTGGACGCGGACAAGGAGGGCTTCCTGCGGTCGGCGGGCTCGCTGATTCAGACCATGGGGCGGGCGGCGCGGCACCTGGAAGGGCACGCGCTGCTGTACGCGGACGTGATGACCGACAGCATGCGGCGGGCGCTGGAGGAGACGGCGCGGCGGCGGCGGACGCAGATGGAATACAACGAGCGCAACGGGATTGTGCCGCAATCGATCGTGCGGCCGATCGACATGAGCCTGGTGGCGGTGGCCGAAGGGGACTACGTGACGGTGCCGCTCGAGGATGAAGACGAGGCCGAGAACCTGACGCCGGAGCAGCGCGACCGGCTGATCGTTGAGATCGAAGAGAAGATGCGGGAGGCGGCGCGGAAGTTCGAATTCGAGAAGGCCGCACAGTTGCGGGACCGGGTGAAGGCGCTGAAGGTGGTGGCGTAGGGGGGAGAATCATACGCTCACCACGCGAACCGTACCATACAGCCGATCGTGCTGAAGATCCTCGGTGAGGATCTCCGGCAGACCGGGTGAAGGCGGTGCCGGTGGTGGCGAAAGGAGGTGCTGGGCTTACCGGGGCCTCGGGTGAGTGCCGGTGGGACCGGCCAGGGCCTGGAACAGCAGGATTACCCCGATGACGATCAGGCCGCCATGGACATAGACGAGGAATCGACGGGCGTGCAGGCGTCGGTTGATCGCGCGGCCCAGGAGCGTCGCCACGATGACGAAGGGCAGCGACAGCAGATAGAATCGGCTGACGGCCGGAGTCCACAGGCCGGCCAGCCAGTAGCCCCACATGCCGGCGAGGCTCGCGGGAAGAAAGTAGCCTTGCAACGTGGCGCGAAAATGCTGGGGCGGCCACCGGCGGAGAGCGCCGTAGATCGCCAGCGGCGGGCCATTCATGCCGTATGCGCCCCCCAGAATTCCCGCGCCAAATCCAAAGAGCCAGGCCAGGTTGTCGTTCTCGAGCGCGCGGTCCTTGCGGCTGAGCAGGGTATATGCCGAGAAGGCGATGATCACCACGGCCAAAACCGCCTTCACTACCGGTCCGGCTACGGCCTTGAGAAGCCATAGGCCCAGAGGGATGCCAACCATCGTCGAAAGCACCAGCCAGCCGGCGCTACGGACATGAATCCTGCGCCAGTCCTGCACCACGGCGATCAGCGCGACGGTGATGGAGACGAGGACCGCCAGTGGCGCCGCAACTTCGATGGGCACCATGAGCGCGAGTAGAGGTACGGCCACCAGCGCCTCCCCAAACCCGAACGCCGAGCGGATCACAGTCGCCAGGAACACCACGGACGGTATCAGAATCATCGCCGGTTCCGCAATCATGCCTCCCAAGCTTATCCCAGCGTGCTGCCGGCCCGGTTAGCGCTGCCACATCGAGATGCCGGCGATTCCGGCGGCGCCGGCGGCAATGCATGCGGGGGCGTTCTGCTCGGTGATGCCGCCCACGGCGAAGACGGGCACGGGGACGGCGAGGGCGGCTTCCCGCAGGCGGGCGATGCCCTGCGGCGGGCCGTAGGAGGCTTTCGACGGGGTGAAGAATACCGGACCGAAGACGGCAAAGTCGGCGCCGGCGGAGGCAGCGGCCTGGAGTTCCGCGAGGGAATGCGCCGATACGCCGATAAGAAAGCCGGGCGGGCTAATGGCGCGCAGGGTTTCAGGCGAGACGGAGTTGGCCGGAAGGTGGACGCCGTGGGCGCCGGCGGCGAGGGCGACATCGGTGCGGGAGTTGACCAGGATGCGCGTGCCGTGGGGGTTGGCGAGCGAGAGGGCGCGGCGCACCAGATCGTAGAGGGCGCGCGCGGGCAGGTCTTTCTCGCGGATCTGAATGCGCTCGACGCCCGATTCGAGCGCGCGGGCGATGTACCCGAGGAGGGGTCCGACGCCTCCGGCGGCGCCGCGGTCGGTGATGTAGTACCGCAGCATTTAGAGCGGGTCGTAGTAGCGTTCGCCGGCGCAGGCGCGGCAGAGCGCGCGGCCGTCGCGCAGGACCTCGCGCTTGAAGTTGACGCCCTCGCCGCATTGCGCGCAGACCACGCGCGGGGCCTTGTAGCCGGGCATGTCTTCGGGGCCGAGCGTGACGCGCACCCACTCGATCGCGAAGAGCTCTTCGTCGGCCATCTCGCGATAGGCGCGCATCTGCTGCCGGTTCCGGTCTTCCATCTCGGGGAACATTTCGCGGGCGCGCTGTTTGGAGCTTTCGCGGGCGACCACGCGCACGGAGCGGTTTTCCCGAAGGTCGCAGAAGGTGGCGGCCACTTTGCCGAAATCGCGGAATTTGAGGGCGCGCTTGCCCAGCCGGCAGCCGGTGACGATGGGGATGGCGTCGGTGGCGCAGCGGTCGATTTCGACGAAGGTGACAAGGCGCTTGCGATCCTGGCCGGCGGGATCGTCGAGAGCGAGGAGTTTCACGCCGTACAGAGCCATGCGCAGGCCCAGGACCTGGCCGGCGCACATGTGGCCGTGGGCCTGCTCGGCGAGGAGTTCGTATTCGGAGAAGGACTTGAGGGGCATGGGGCTAGAGAATCCGCAAAGCTTCCGGGGGGAACTCCACCTGCCAGGTTCTATTATCCTTCTGGCGGGCGAATTCTTCCAGCGAGATGTCGGCGAAAATGCCGAAGGAGAATTCCAGGCGGACGGAGCGCGCGCGGTGGGAGGCGTGGACGAGTTGGGCGGGGACGGAATTGGGTTGCGACTCGAGGTCGCCGGAATGGACGCGCAGGTCGTCGGCGCGGATGGCGGCGCACACGCGGTCGCCGCGAAAATGGCCGGGAAGGTAAGGGCCGGTCAGGGCGAAATGGGGGAACTCGAGGCGGCTGCTGTTGCGGCCGGGGTCGAGCGCGGCGATGGAGCCCGGGAAGAGGTTGGGGAACCCCAGGAGGCGCGCGGTTTCGACGGACTCGGGCTGGTCGACCACCTGGCGCGGCGCGCCGCGCTGGGCAATGCGGCCGGCGGCGAGGACCACCAGTTGATCGGCGGCGGCGCAGCAGAGGTCGAGGTCTCGAGCAACCAGAAGGACCGGGGCGGACGAGGCGGCGCGGACCTGGCGGAGCAGGGGCTCATCGATGGCGCGGTCGTCGACGAGCAGGAGTTTGGGAGCGCCGACCAGGGCGCGCGCGATGGCGCCGCGCAGTTTTTGCGCGGGGGAGAGTTCCCGTGGGAGGCTGAGCGCGGCATCGGAGAGCTGGAATTTCTCGATCGTTTCGGCGACGCGGCGGTGGCGCTCCAGGCGCGGCCACGGTTGGGCGGCGAAGGCCACGTTCTGACGCAGCGTCATGTGGGGGAAAAGCGCGTCGCGACTGGCAACGTAGCCGCAGTTGCGGCGGCGCGCGGGCACATCGACGCGCGCTTCCGCGTCGAACAGGATGACGTCGTCGAGCAGGATGCGGCCGGAGTCGGGGCGCGCCAGTCCGGCAATGGATTCGAGGACCAGCGTCTTGCCCGCTTCAGGCGGCCCGTAGAGCGCGGTGACGCCTTCGGGGATGGCGAACTCGACATCGAGCGAGAAGGCGGGCGGGATCTTCCGGCCGAGGCGGACATGGGTCATACGCGGGGATCCGCGAGCCAGAACGCGGCGGCCAGTTCGCCCAGGACGCGCGCGAACACCAAGGCGATGGCGGCGAGCACGGGCCGCAAGGCGAGGGGCAGCCCGATGCGCGAAAACACGCGCCACTCGGAGGCGCCGAGCGTGCGGGCGGCGTTGCCATAGGCCGGTTCGAGGGAAGCGAACGCGGCCCGCGCGCGCCGGACGACCGGCGGCATGGCGGAGACGACGCCGGCGGCCACGAGGCCCGGCCGCGTCAGCGGCCAGACGCGCGCCACGACGGCCAGAAGGTAATAGCAGAGCAGGGGCGCCGGCAGAGCGATGGCGGCGGTGGCGAGGGCGTCGAGTGCGCGCCGGCCGGGGAACTCGCGGGTCAACAGAACCCAGGCGAGCCACACGCCCGCGACGGCGGCAACAGCGGTGGCGAGCGATGCAATTTCGAGACCGAGCGGCAGCGGATAGCGATCGGCGGGCATGCGGGACCTTCAATTATAGCGGCTGGAACCGGGCGC
This sequence comes from Bryobacteraceae bacterium, assembly GCA_017883415.1. Taxonomy (GTDB): domain Bacteria; phylum Acidobacteriota; class Terriglobia; order Bryobacterales; family Bryobacteraceae; genus JADGNR01. The sequence continues at coordinate 12,259 of JADGNR010000047.1, forward strand.
TGAAGTGGCGCAGGGCAGGCGGCGCCTCCACGATTTCCAAGCCGCGGATGTGTTGCTTGCGGGCGTTGACTTCGAGAATGGCCTCCACCACGTAATCGATGTGGCTCTGGGTATAGACGCGGCGCGGGATGGCCAGGCGCAGCAACTCGTGGCGGGCGTCGCTGCCGAACATGACGGAACCGATTTCCACCGAGCGGATGCCGGCGTGGCGGTACAGCTCGATGGCCAGCGCCTGCCCGGGAAACTGGTGGGGCGGGATGTGGGGCAGCATGCGCGCGGCATCGATGTAGATGGCGTGGCCGCCCGGCGGCTCGACGATGGGGACGCCGTGGTCCGCGATATGGCGGCCGAGGTAGCCGGTGGAGACGATGCGGTAGCGGAGATAGTCGGGATCGAGCACCTCTTCGAGGCCGACGGCGATGGCGTCGAGATCGCGGCCGGCGAGACCGCCATAGGTGGGGAAGCCTTCGGTGAGGATGAGGAGGTTGTTCTCGAGCCGGGAGATGCGGTCGTCGTTGGTGGAGAGAAAGCCGCCGATGTTGGCGAAGGCGTCTTTCTTGGCGGAGAAGGTGCAGCCGTCGGCGAGGGAGAACATTTTCTGAGCGATGCGTTTGGGAGACCAGTCGCCGTAGCCGGGCTCGCGCTCGCGGATGAACCAGGCGTTTTCGGCGAAGCGGCAGGCGTCGAGATAGAGCGGGATGCGATGGCGCGCGCAGACGCTTTTGACGGCCTCGATATTGGCCATGGAAACGGGCTGGCCGCCGCCGGAATTATTGGTGACGGTGAGCATGACCAGCGGGATTTGGGCGGCGCCTTCGGCGGCGATGAGCGATTCGAGGGCGTTGACGTCCATGTTTCCCTTGAAATCGAGGCGGGCCTGCGTGTCGGCCGCTTCCGGGATGGGGAGATCGACGGCACGCGCGCCGGTGAATTCGATGTTGGCGCGGGTGGTGTCGAAATGGGTGTTGTTGGGTACCGTCTGGCCGGGCTTGCACATCACGGTAAAAAGGATGCGCTCGGCGGCGCGGCCCTGGTGGGTGGGCACCATGTGGCGGAACCCGGTGAGCTCGTCGGCCACGCGTTTGAGGCGGAAGAAGCTCTCGCTGCCGGCATAGGATTCGTCGCCGCGCATGATGGCGGCCCACTGTTCGGTGGACATGGCGCTGGTGCCGGAATCGGTGAGCAGGTCGATCAGAATATGGCGGGCTTCGATGAGAAACAGGTTGTAGCCGGCGCCCTCGAGGTAACGCTCGCGTTCTTCAGGCGTGGTGTGGCGCAGCGGTTCCACGCTCTTGATGCGGAAGGGTTCGATGATGGTCTTCACTGTGGAGATTATCGCATTGGGGGAGAGCGGGAGACTGGGGAGAGGGGGATTTGACGCGGAGACGCGAAGACGCTGAGACCAGACTGAGAAGCAATCAATGATCAAATGCCTCTCCGCGTATTGCTCCGCGTCTCCGCGGCTCCGCGTCAAATCAAGATCCGGGGGCGCGGAGGCAGCGGAAGTACGGATCGATCAGGACTTCTTGAGGCGGAAACGCAAGAAGAGTTCCAAGCCCAATGGGTGCGGGCCGTATGCGGGCTGGAGCGCGGTGGGAAAGGTGTAGGCGGAGAAGTTCGCGCCGAGGCCGGTGGTGAGGTAACGGAACGACGCGATATCGCGCGTGTAGCCGAGGGTGTATGCGCCGATGCGATAGATGCCGGGCACCGATAGCTCGTCCTTGTCGACCTGCTCCAGGCGGCCGGTGAGGTAGTTCTTGCGGGCGAAACGAAGGACCGATTCGGCGAGCCAGGAATCGAGATCGCGCCGGGTGTGGGTGCTGTGGTTGCGCCCCCAGATGAAGGCGGCGGAGACAGCGCCGGAGGCATAGGCGACGGAGGCAGTGGCGCGGACGACGTCGCCCGCCTCGGCTGCTTCGGGGCGGGCGATGCGGCCGGCGGAAACTTGGGCGCTGATGCGGTCGATGGGTGCAATCCAGAGGCGCGCGGACCAGGAATCGACGGCGCCGCGATCGATGTTCCAGCGGTTTTCGTTGGGCTCCGCGCCGTGGAAGCCGCTGGCTTCGAGGCGGAAAATGCCGCGCTCGATGCCGACGGTGAGGACCTCGTTGGCGATGTGCGTGGAATCCTGCCAGTGGTGGGAAATAGGCGCCTGGAAAAGCTCGGCGGCGGAAGCGCGATGAGGAAAGGCGACGGGGCCGAGCGCGGGGTCGCCCACCGGCGCCGCGTAGAAGTTCACTAGCGTGTGTTCGCCCAGCGGACGGGCATATTCGAAAGCGAGTTCCATGAAGAAGTCGTGGGGATGCTGCCCGTCGATCAGCGGGCGTCCGAAGGCGGTCTCGCCGGTTTGGAAGAGCAAGGGGTAGGCGCGCTTCGTGACGGTGGCGGGGTCGAGGCTGAGCATGGCGCGCAGGGCGAACTCGCCGCGGCCGGCGGAGTGCAGCGCGGAGAACATGAACCAGCTTGTGGAGACGAACTTGTCGCCGCCGCGCGGGCCGGTCTGTTGCATATCGGCAAGGAAGGCGTTGCCATGGAGCATGAGCATCCAGGAGCCGCGGGGGAGGTGGATCATGTCCATGGAAGCCGAGGAGGGATTGGCGGACGTGCCAGAGGCCTGCTCCATGAGGAACGGCACCGCGGGAATCTGGGCGCGCACGGATGCCGACGCGAGGAGCAAGCCGGCGAAGAATATCCGGGTGGCGCGCATGGAGGCGTCTAGTGGCGGGTCTGGTGAGCGGCGGCCTCCCAGCGGCCGACCATGAGGTCCACCAGGGCCAGCCAGGCCCCTTCGGGACGCTCGAGTTTTCGAAACAGCGCGACCATCTCCGGCTTCTTCAGACCCATCCCGGCAAAGGCCAGAAAGTAGAGACCGTCGTTCTGAAAATCGGCGATTTGCTCCTTCCTCCACCGTTTCGGGTCCACGAGAAAGGGTTCGAGATAGTCGATCACCGTGCCGAGGGTGACGCTCTTCTGGCCGTGGACGCTCCAGAGGTCGACGCCGCGCAGTTGGGCAATCCGGCAGATGACGCTGAACGCCTCGACGTTGAACGCGGAGTAGGTGAGCGAGCGCGTCCGGGCCTCTTCGCGGGGAGCGCTGCCATCGCGACTGATCTGACGGGGAAAGAGGCGGGCGCGATAGAAGTCGAAGGCCATTTGCTGGGCGCGGCCGTCTTCCACGAACGTCGCGATGGCGGCCACCTGGGCAGTCCACCAGGAGGCGTGGTTGTTCTGGGTTTTCTTCTCTTCCAGAGCGTTCTTGCTTTGCGTGAGCCAGAGCAAGTATTCCTCGAACCACTTGCGCGTGGCGGCCTGTTCCTTGGCATCCCAGGCGCCGGTCTGGGCCAGGAATTCCAGGCCCTGGACGGCGCGGATGAACACCCGGCCATCGATGATGCCGGCGCCGCTGCCGTTGTTCATGCCGGGGATGGCCTGCGCGTAATCGAGGCTGGGGTTCATGCGCGTTTTCGGATTCAGGAACCAGGTCTGGACCACACGGGCGGCGCGCTGCGCGTAGCGCGCATCGTCGAGCAGAAATGCCGCGGTGCCCAGGGTGAAGACGGCGTCGCACATGGCATTGAGGGCCGTTTTGTTGGCGAGGAAGCGGGCGGGATTGGGCTGGCCGTCTTTGCGGATGTATTTGCCGTTGGGGTCGTCGGGGTTCGGCCACCAGTAAGGGGCTTCGCTGTAGTAATCGTGAGGATCGAGTTCGACGTCGCGGGGCCGGTCGGCGGTGACGGTCCACGGGCCGTCCCTGAGGCGCTTGTCGGCCTCGGCGCGCAGGCGGCGCACGGAATCCTGGGTCCAGGCCTCTTTGCGGAGGATCGCGCTGTGAATGGGCTCGGCTTCATCGTCGGAGACGAGCGTCATGGGGATATCGCCGGCCTGGCCCCACACCGCGCCCAGGATGAGAATAAAGGCTGTCCTCACTCCTGCGATTGTAACGGATGCGCAACGGGCGAAGGGTCATCGGGGGCGATGCGTTCGAACAGCGCGTTGAATTCGCAGCCGATGAGGGCGATGGCGGCCATGAGGTACATCCAGACCAGCAGCGCGATGCCGGCGCCCACGGAGCCGTACATCAGATTGTAGTGGCCGATGTTGCGGACGTACCAGGCGAATCCGGAGGTGGCGAGCAGCCACAGCACGGTGGCCAGGATGGCGCCGGGCCACACGTAGCGCCACCGTTGCCGGCGGTAGGGGCCGAAGTAATAGAGGGAAGCGGTGACGGTGACGGTGGTGGCGAAGGCGACCAGATAGCGCGCCACGCGGCTGAGCAATTGCCAGACCCAGGCAAACGGATTCCAGAGCGGATCGACCTTCATCCAGTTGAGCACGGCGCGCTCCACCTGGCCGCCAAACAGGATCAGCAGCGAGGCGCAGACCAGCGGAAGGACGAAGAGGAGCACCAGCGCCATGGCCACGGCGGTCTGGCGGAGAGCGCCGCGGGTGCGCGGAATGCGATAGATGGCCTCGAAGCCCTCGATGAGGCTCTTGATCACGCCGGAGGCGGCCCAGATGGAGAGCACGCCGGCGGCGATGAGCAGCGCGAGGGGCCGCGCGCCGGTGACGCGGAACTGCTGGACGACGAGGTCTTCGGTGCCGGGCGGGACGATTTCGGAGAGAGCATCTTCCAGGGTGCGGGAGACGAATGCGGCGCGCGTCTGGACCAGGATGGCCGCGGCGGAGGTGAGGACGGGGAAAAAGGAGAGCAGCGCGGAGTAGGCGGCGCCTTTCGCCACCGAGAAACAGCCATCGTCGAAGCTGGCGACGAGAGTTCGCCGGAGGAGCCAGAAGGAGGTCCGGAGATGCAGCCGCACAGGGGTAGTGTGGCATAATGGCTCCCCTCACGTTTTAGCGACTCCGCCCTGTGGAGCCGTTTCTGGCATCTTCGTGGTGCGGAGTGACGCAGCAGCGAATTCGTCAGCGGGTGTCCTTGCGGCTGTCGAATTCCTGACCGCCGGGTTGTGACCGGTTTTTGGAGTGCAATACTTCTGTGACCATCTGAACCAGTTTCACCGGCACAAACGGCTTCTGAATGAAGGCCCAGCCGTAATTGAGAACCAGTAGATTTCCTTTTGCTCCCCCCGACATCAACATCACGTGCAGGTCCGGTCTGGCCTTCTTTAACGTCTCGCCCAAGTCCGGGCCTGACATCTGTCCCATGTCCACGTCGGAAAGGAGCAGGTCAATCTTCCCGTCCGTCTTGTCGGCCACCTTGACGGCACTCGGTCCGCTGTTGGCTGAAAGCACCCGGAAGTCTGCACGTTTGAGGATCGCTACCACGACCTTGAGAACTTCTTCGTCGTCATCAACCACCAGAATGGTTTCGAGCGTCCCTTGGAGCGAATGGGTCACGATTTCACCTTTCAGCCGAGCCTTGGAAAGGCACGTGTGTGGCCGTATGCAAACTGGTATCCCGGCATCGGATGGCTACCCCGGTAGCAGCAAAACATGCACTCACAAGTGCACTACTGGACCCGCCTTCTCGTGCATTGGCCCGTTATGGCGGACGGGGGCGCGCCTACTACGGGGCGTCGACGAAACGTCGCAAGCGCGCCATTCCCTCACGGAAGATTTCCGGGGCGGTGAGCAGGCTGACGATGAGGAACGCTTCGGAATCGAAGTCGTAGAAGAAGCCGGGCTGGACCAGGACGTCCTCGCGGGCGAGGAGCCCGAGGGTCCAGTCTTCTTCGCCGCGGATGCGCGGCACTTGCACGGTGATGTACCAGCCACCCTCGAGGGCGAGAAGATTGGCGGCCGATCCGGCCAGGGTTTCGCGCGCGAAGGCGAGGTTGGCGGCGGTGCGATCGCGGATCTGGCGCTGGACGGACTCTCCCGCCGCGAGCAGGCGGGCGGCGGCACACTGGACGGGGGCGCCGACCGACAGATAGGTGTCGGCGATCCACTCCAGTTTCTCCAGAGCTTCCTGGCGCAGCGCTTCCGGGCCGCTGGCGACGATCCATCCCAGTTTCATTTGCGGCAAGCCGGCGACCTTGGAGAGGCCGCTCATGGAAAACGCCAGGCACGGGCCGTCGCCGATCAGCGTGTCGACGCGCTCCGGATCGGGACCCAGAGCGTAGTCGGAGAAGACCTCATCGGAGACGATCGCAATGCCGCGGGCGGCACACAGCTGGGAGATGGCATCGAGTTCGTGGCGCTTGACGAAGGAGCCGGTGGGGTTATTGGGGTTGACCAGGATCACGGCGCGGGTGCGCGGGGAGAGCGCGGCGGCCAGGGCTTCCAGATCGATGGCCCAGCCGCCGTGGTATGCCAGGGGGTAGGAACGCACGGCGATGGATTCCATATTCGCCAGAAAATCGAAGAGAGGATAGGAGGGGCGCGGGACAAGGACGTGGCCGCCGGGGTCGGCCAGCAGCTTGAAGAGCCAGGCGTAGCCCTCGCTGGTGCTGGCGGTGAGCAGGATGCGGGCGGGATCCACGTGGCGGCCGCGGGCGGCGTAGTAGCGGGCGACGGCTTCGCGCGCTTCGGCTGCGCCGGCGGGCGCCGGATCATAAGCGAGCAGGCGCGGGTCGTCGAAGGCGCGCACGATTTCGGGCGGGTAGGCGAGCGAGGCGCGGGTGGGATTGGATTCGGTGAGATCCAGGATCCGGCCGCCGGCGCGGCGCTTATCGGCCAGCGCCCGGGTGAGGCGGTTGGGGCGAACATCCCAATGAAAGCGGGAAGAGAACATGTCGACCCCGCGGCATCACGCGAGCAGGCGCCGGATGGCGGCGACGATTTTGGGCCAGCCGGGCGCGGCGGCGGAGTTCAAATCATGGTGGCCGGCGTGCGGCAGAACGATGACCTCCACCGGGTCGCCGGCGGCGCGAGCGCGGCGCTCATAATCGAGAAACAGCGACTCCGGCACGATGCGGTCGTCAGCGCCCCAAACCAGGACTTGCGGGACGCCCAACGGCAGAAGCTCGGCGGGGGAGACCAGGGCGTAGCGGGCCGGTTGCTGGGCGGGGGTGCCACCGACGACGCGAAGGTGACGCTCGCCGCAAGGCCCGCGGCCATACTCCGCAAAAGCGCGCATATCGACGATGCCCGCGAGGGAGAGAACGCCCTTCAACGGCAGAGGACGGTCGGCATAGAGTTCGCTGGACCGCGGCAAGCGGCGGCGCGCGGCCAGCCAGAGCGCGAGTTGTCCCCCGGCGGAGTGCCCGAGGGCCACGGTTCGATCGAGGTCCAGGGGATAGTGGCCGGCGGCATCGCGCAGGGCATCGACGCCGTTGCCCACATCCAGGAAAGTGCCGGGCCAGCCGCCGCCTGGCTCGTGCTCGCGGCGGTACTCGAGATTCCAGGTGGCCCAGCCTTCTTTGACCAGGGCCGAAGCCAGGTGAGCCATGTAATCGGCCGCGGCGTAATCGCCATAACAGCCGCCGTGGATGACCACGACGACGGGGAACGGCCCCGGTCCGGCGGGCAGCCTGAGCTCGGCGTACTGCTGGGGCGCCGGGCCATAGGCGATCTTGGCAAGGGGCGGCTGCGAAGGGAGCTTCACCACGTCGGCCGCCGCGAGCGGCCTGGTTTGGGCGGAAAGCGCAGCCATAGAGGACAGGAGCAGACAACCTACCCGAACGGCAAAGGCCATGGTCTCCGTGATCGTATCATGAGACGGGACGGCTCACGAGCCGGACGCCGTTTTACCGCCGGCCCTTGGCCCTGCTGCGGGGCCGGCGGAGTCCCGCGGATTCGGAGTTCTGGGCAACGTGCCCAACCCAAGACTGTAACTCACAGATTCTAAGCGGCTCCCAAAAAAGTTTTTGGGCATTTGCCCAAAGGCCGGCGTGCATCTGGCCTTGGCGGCCGTCCACCAGCCCCCGATCCGCGGCCCTCAACCCCCGGCCCCCGGCCCCCAACCCGCGGCCATCAACCCGCGGCCCCCCAACCCGCGGCCCCCAACCCCCGGCCCTCAACCCGCGGCCCTCAAACCCCCGGCCCCCAGCCCCCGGCCCCCAACCCGCGGCCCCAACCCGCGGCCCTCAACCCCCGGCCTTCAACCTGCGG
>JADGNR010000273.1 GCA_017883415.1 Bryobacteraceae bacterium
TCGGAGCTTTCGCTTTCGAGCAGCAGATACTTCTTGTCGCGCGTTTTGTGCAGATCGATATTGAAGAGCGGGTCCTTCTCTTCGTAGAGAAGCTCGAAATCCGGGGTGCCCAGCGCATGCCGCCACACCTTGTCGCTGCGTTTGGTGACGGCGTCTTCGGTGGTCAGGAAGAGCGTCTGGTTGTCGCCCGCCCAGGCCACCGAAGTGACCCGCTCGTGGGTATCGGGCAGCACCCGCCCGGTGCGGAAATCCTTGACATAGAGGCTGTACTGGCGGTAGCCGCTGAAGTCGGTGGCGTAGGCGCACAGGTTCTGGTCGTCGCTCACCACGGCGGCGCCGATGCCCACGAACTTGTGTTCGCGCGCGAGCTCGTTGAGATCGAGCAGGACCTCTTCGGGCGCGTCCATGGCGCCCTTGCGGCGGCAAAAGATGGGATACTGCTTTCCTTCTTCGGTGCGGTTGTAGTAGAGATAGCCGGAGTCGCGGGCGGGAACGCTGAGGTCGGTCTGCTTGATGCGCGCCAGCATCTCCTGGTAGAGCGCATCCTCGAAGGGCCGCAGGTCCCTGGTGAGCGCCTCGGTGTATTTGTTTTCCGCTTCGAGGTATTGCATGACCCGCGGATCGGACTTCTCGCGCAGCCAGTAATACTCGTCCACCACGGCCGTTCCGTGACGCATTTCGCGATGCTCGATGCGCGGCGCCACCGGCGGAGCGGGCGGTTGGGCGAGCAGGTTAGCCATCGGAACGAGTCCGGCCAAGCAGATGTGGGCGAACGGCAGGGACATGGGTCCTCCTCATGGTGATTACCGGATTGTGCCTGATTTCGCGTGTGCATATCAACCCGCGCGATCCCGCCTGGATGCCGCGGGCGCCGCCCTTGGATGCGCTCCCGCCGCCGAAGGGGTAGCATCGAAACATCGCGACCCACTGGAAAGACAACCTGCGCATCGTATTGGTGTCGACGCGGAACCCGCTCAACATGGGGGCGGCGGCGCGCGCCATGGCGAACTTCGGATTCTCCCGCCTGCGGGTGGTCAGCCCCTATGATGTGGCGTTTCGCGAGGCGCGCTCGGCGGTCGGCGCGGCGCCGCTGCTGCGCTCCGCCGGGGAGTTCTCCACGCTCGGCGATGCGGTGGCGGATTGCCGCCTGGTGGTGGGCACCACCTCCATCGGCCATCGCGGATTGCAACACACGCTTCGCCGGTTGGAGTACGGCGCCCGCCTGATCCACCGCGCTCTGGCGGGGGCACCCGTGGCGCTGCTGTTCGGCTCCGAGAAGTTCGGCCTGTCGAATGAAGATCTCAGCCACTGCCACTGGCTGATGCGCATCCCCACCGTGGGCACGGACCTTTCCATGAACCTGGGCCAGGCCGTGGCGCTGTGCCTGTACGAGCTGGCGCGCGATCCGGCGGCCGCCAAGGCCGCGCCCGTAAAGATCAAATCCGCCGCCACCGCCGCGGAGAATGAACAGATCACCGCCCTGCTTCTCGAAGTGTTGCGCGGCAGCGGCTATGTGAACCCGGTGACCGCGGTGTCCACCGAAGAAAAGGTTCGGCGGCTGGTGCGGCGCCTCGAGATCGGCGCGCGCGATGCCCCGGTGCTGCTGGGAATGCTGCGGCAGATTCTATGGAAGGTGGACGCCGGTTAGAATTCCTTGCGCGGAGCGGCCTGTTCGGCTCCCACGCGTCCGGCCACGATCTCCGCCTGAAAGTAGTTTTCGCCGCGCATGGGCGATCCGGCCATGCGGCGCAGCATGGCGAGCTGGCCCACGTGGGTCAGCGCGTCGGCGATCGGGCCTTGAAACAGCTTTTCCGGCGGAGCGCCAAGCGGCGCGTCGGCGGCGAGCCGCTGGTCGAAGGCTTCCAGCGCCGCGAAGAAGCGGGCCGAGCCCTGGTCCCAGGCGAGCGGCGGCGAATCGCGCCATGCCTGCCGGCCGTCGGCGAGCGAGAGCGCCCAATCGAGCAGGTCGCCGATGTGCGCCAGAATCTCGGCCGGCGTGCGTGCGTCCGGCGAAGATCGATAGCCGGCAAACTCCGCCGGCGCCCCGCGCAGCGTTTTTCCTCCGCGGTAGGCCAGCGTGGCCACGGTATGGCGCAACAGGTCGGCGTTGGCTGGCATCATGCCCTCCCGAAATCGATGAAACCGCGCTCGGGGTCGGTGCTCAGCAGCTTCACGCGCAGCCGGTCGCCCACATCCAGCCCTTGCTCGCCGTGCATGAGCCGGCCTTCGACCGGCGGAGCGAGCACCCGCACGAACACGCCCTTGGGAGTCACGCCGGTCACCACCGCGGAGAAGGTCTGGCCCACGCGGTCGCGCAACGCCACGGCGGCCATGCGCTTATCCATGTCGCGGCGCACCTTGCGCGCGGCATCCTCTTTCAAAGTGCAGTTGCGCGCGATGGCATCGAGCGCTTCATCGGGGTAAGGCTTGGCGGGAAGCGCCTTGAGCAGGCGCTGGGTCACCAGGTCGGCGAACCGGCGGTTGGGCGCGGTGGAATGGGTGTAGTCCTGCACCGCCAGGCCGAAGTGGCCCTGGGCGGGATCCGACGGCCGCAACAGCACGTACTCGCCGGGCCCCATCAGTTTCAAAACGGCGAGCGAGACATCGGCGTAGTGCACCTCGTCGGCCTGTTTGCACCGCGCCAGGAAAGCGTTGAGCGCCCCGGAATCGGGCGTCTCCGGCAGTTTGTCGCCGTACTGCGCGGCCAGTTCCACGATGCGCGGCCAGCGCTCCGGCTCCTTCACCACGCGGCGGATGGAAGAAACGCCGGCCGCGCGCAGGGTCTGTGCCATCACCTCATTGGCCGCGATCATAAAGTCTTCGATCAATTGCGAGGCGCGATTGGTGCCGCGCGCGGTGATCTCGCGCACTTGCCCGTCGGTAATCACGGGCTGCGCCTCCAGGCGATCGAAGGTGAGCGCGCCCAGGCGGTGGCGCGCCGCCCGCAGCGCCTGGGCCGCCTCATCCTGCAGCTTGAGCTGCGCCGCGAGATCGGCCGATGCGGCGACCTTGGGGGGCGCGGCGCCCTTTCCTTCGAGCCACGCACCCACGGCGTTGTAGGTGAGTTGCGCGCGGTTGCGAACGAGCGCCCGGTAGACGCTGCCTGCGCCGATGGAGCCATCGGCGGCGACCACAAATTCAATCGCCACGCCGGCGCGGTCTTGGCCCTCATTGAGCGATGTGAGGTCCGTCGAGAGACGCTCCGGCAGCATGGGGAAGGTGCGCACGCCGGCGTAGACCGTGGTGGCTTCCCGGGCCGCATGGCTGTCGATGGGCGTGCCTGCGGCGACCGCCGAATCGACGTCGGCGATGCCTACCAGCACCCGGATGCCGCCTGAGACGCGCTCGGCCCACTCGACCTGATCGAGGTCGCGCGAATCGTCGTTATCGATCGAGCTCCACAGCAGGGCGGACAGATCGCGCAAGCCGGCGCCGGTCTGCGGGCGGATGGTGGCGAGCTGGCGCTCCACTTCGGGTGGGAAGTCGGGCGAAAAGCCGCGCTCGATCATTTCCTGGCGGGCCGCCGCCACCAGGTTGAACTCGTCGTGGGGCATGGAATCGAGCGTAGCATGCGCGCCGGTGAGGGTGCGCCTTCGCGTCTCCGCGTCGGGTTTGAACTTCGACTCAGGGGCGGCGCAGGCGCCAGGCCAGCAGCAGCCAGGCGAGGATGAATGCCACGCCGCCGAAGGGAGTGACGGCGCCCAGCGTGCGGTTGCCGGTGAGGGCCAGCAGGTACAGGCTGCCGGAGAAGATCAGAATCCCCGCCAGCAGCAGCCAGCAGACCCCATCGGCGGCCTCCACCGGGAAGGTGCCCGTCTTGGGCAGGATGGAAACGATGAGCACGCCCAGCGCGTGGATGAAATGGTAGAACACCGCCTTTTCATACACGCTCATCAGGTAGGCGTCCAGCCGGGAGCGCAACACATGAGCGCCGAACGCCCCCAGGATGACCGCCAGTGCCAGCAGAATCGCGCCGATTACGTTCCAGTTCATGGGCCGCCTCAATGGGTCATGGAATAGATCAGGTAGTTCACGCCGAGGCGAATCCCGAGGTCGGAGAACTTCGCGGGATACTCCGGGTTATCGGCGTGCTCCCAGGAATCGCCCAGATCCATATTAAAGCAGATGGCCACCATGATGCGGCCGGAGTTGTCGAAGATGCCGCGCCAGTGCGGCACCTTCCCGTCTTTCTCGTAAATACGGCCGCTTTCCAGGAACTGGGCGCCGGGCACCTGGTAGCGGTCGTCCAGATCGTAGATGGTATGAAAGATGGCGTCTCTGGAATCGATTTCCACGATGGGGCGGTCGGGAAATATTTTCTTCATGCTGGCCTCGAAGAACGACCATTCGATGGTGCCGTGAAAGTCGTCGCACATGAAGAACCCGCCGCGCAGCAGGAATTCGCGCATGGTCTTGGCCTGCGAATCGGTGAGATCCCAATGGCCCACTTCCACGCCGTAGAGCCACGGCCAGTCGTACACGTCGCCGTCGTCGAGGTCGATCGGCTCTTCCACCCCGCGCGCATGAAGGCGCGTGAGCCGGCGGATGGCCGCCGACAGATGGCGGTCCGAGCGCGGGTAGTCCATGGTCCAGTTGGAGCCGCCTTCTTTCCAGCTTCCGTAGAACTCGAATCCGCCATTGCGCGGCAGCACGGGAGGGTACATCAGGCGGGCGAAGGCCCATTCGCTCTTCTCCTGCCAGTCGGGGGGCTTGGGGAAGTTCGAATACTCCACGCCGGGATATTCACGAAAGGGCTTCTGCCAGGCGTAAAGACCGGTGAGGAGCAAACAGAGGGCGGGGCCGATGGCTGCGGCGCGCGGTACGTGGATGAATCGGGGCACGGCCAACTAAGTCCAGGATACCATTCGTTTTAAATGTGATATGGTGAGGCCTATGAGAGCGCACGATTCTATCTCCCGGCGGTCGTTTCTGGCATGGACGGCGGCAGGGCCACTGGCGCTGGCGGCGCCCAAAGCGAAGCCCCTCCCGGTGGGCATCGAACTGTACTCGGTCCGCAATGAACTGGGGCAGGACCTCACGGGCACCGTCACCGCGATCGCCAAGATGGGCTACGAGGTGGTCGAATTCTATGGCCCTTACTATGCCTGGACTGCCGACCGCGCCAAAGAAGTGCGGAAGCTGCTGGACGGCCTGGGCATCCAGTGCCGGTCGACGCACAACGACGCCAAAAACTTCACTCCCGAGGGATTGCCCAAAGCCATGGAGCTCAACCAGATTCTGGGCGCCAAATTCATCGTCATGGCCAGCGCCGGGCGGGTGGAGGGGCTCGACGGCTGGAAGAAGGTCGGCGCTACGCTGGCCGAGGCGGCGGAGAACCTCAGGCCCGCGGGAATGCGCGCGGGCTACCACAATCACAAGCCGGAGTTCCTGCTCGTGGAGGGAAAGCGCCCCATCGACGTGATTGCCGCCAGCACGCCCAAGGATGTCATGTTACAGCTCGACGTGGGCACCTGTCTGGACGCCGGCGCCGACCCGGTGGCGTGGATTCGAGCCAATCCCGGACGCATCAATACGCTCCATTGCAAGGATTGGGCGCCGGGCGAGGACAAGGGGTACCGCGTGCTGTTTGGCGAGGGTTCCGCACCGTGGAAGAAGATCTTCGAAGCGGCCGAATCCAAGGGAGGCGCGGAGTATTACCTGATCGAGCAGGAAGGGAGCCGCTTCCCCCCATTGGAGACGGCCGAGCGCTGTCTGGCCAACTGGAAAAAGCTGCGCGGATGACTCGCCCGTAAGAATGTCCACGTTCTACCTCATCCGCCATGCGACCAATGACTTTGTAGGGAAGAGCATCGTGGGCTGGACTCCCGGGGTGAGTCTGAATGCCGAAGGCCGGGAGCAGGCCGGCCGTCTCGCGTGGAAACTGTTGGGCCGCGGAATCACGCAGATCTACAGCAGCCCGCTGGAGCGGGCGCTCGAGACCGCGGGGCCCATTGCCGAAGCGCTGGGCTTGCAGGTCCAGGTCCGCGACGCCCTGGGGGAGGTGCGATTCGGGGACTGGAGCGGCAAACGGTTGGATGAGCTGGAGCGCGACCCGCGCTGGCGGCTCTACCAGGAGTACCGCAGCGGCACGCGGGCGCCGGCGGGCGAGTCGATGCTGGAGTCGCAGGTGCGGATCGTCAACGAGCTCGAGTGGTTGCGCGCGCGCCATCCCGCCGAGACCCTCGCGGTGGTGAGCCACGCCGATATCATCCGCGCCGCCCTGGTCTATTACGCGGGCATTCCGATCGACCTCCACCAGCGTCTCGAGATCAGCCCGGCCTCTTTCAGCATCCTGACCCTGAACGACCGCGGCCCGCAGATTCGGCGTCTCAACGATACGGCGGAATGAGCTGTGAAAGACGCCATCGACGCCGCCTATCGACGGATCGCACCCCTGGTACGGGAAACTCCGTTGGAGGAATCGAGCGGCCTGGCGCCGGACAGTGGGGTGACTGTGCTCCTGAAGCTGGAACACCTCCAGCGGACCGGATCGTTCAAGTTTCGCGGCGCTTGCCACAGGATTTCGCGGCTCAGCCCTGGGGAGGCCGCGGCGGGCGTGGTGACCGCCTCCAACGGCAACCACGGCCTCGGCGTGGCTGCGGCGGCACAGGCGCGGGGCATCGCGGCGGAGGTCTATGTCTCCGCGCAGGTCTCTCCGGCCAAGGCGCGGCGGATTGCGGCCCACGGAGCGCGCATCCACCCGGCCGGCGACCATCCGCTCGCGGCCGAGCTGGCGGCGCGCCGGGCCGCGGAGGAGTCGGGCCGGATTTTTATCTCGCCCTATAACGACGCCGACGTCATCGCCGGGCAGGGCACCATCGGCCTCGAACTGCACCGCCAGGCGCCGCGGCTCGACGCGGTCTTCGTGGCCGTCGGCGGCGGCGGGTTGATCGGGGGCATCGGCGCTTACCTGAAATCGGTGTCGCCTGAAACCGAGATCGCCGGCTGCTGGCCGGAGAATTCGCCCGTGCTCTACCAGTGTCTGCGGGCCGGCCGCATTGTCGACGTCCCGGAACGGCCGACACTTTCCGAGAGCACGGCCGGCGGCCTCGAGCCGGAGTCGATTACGCTCGACCTCTGCCGGCGGGTGATCGACCGCTCCGTGCTGGTCTCCGAAGCCGAGATTCTGGCCGCCATGCGCCTGGTCGCCGAAACCGAGCACTGGATCGTCGAAGGCGCCGCCGCCGTGGCCGTCGCCGCGTTCCTCAAGGAGACCCGCCGCTATGAAGGCAAGACCGTCGCCATCGTGATCTGCGGGCGCAATGTATCGCCCGAGGTTCTGGGGCAGCTTCTGTGACCGGCCGAGCGGTCACTTCCGCAAGACGAAACCGATGCTGCCGGTGACTTCGCCGAAAAAGCCGACCGCGGCTCCGAGCCGCACCTGCGGGGCCACGAAGACGCGATCCGACAGGTAGAACCGCACCCCAAGCCCCGTCGCCAGGCCCGCTCCGGTGGTGGAGAAGGTCTGCGGAGCGAGCGTGCTGCGGTGGAAGTGCAACCCCGGCGCAGCAAACCAGTAGGGCGCCACGCGCCGGCCGCGCTCGACGAAATCGAACGAGAAGTTGGCCCAGAACATGTATTCCCGGTCCTCGACCAGGCCGTTATGCCAACTGTACAGGAACTCCGGCTCGATGCTCCAGCGGCGCGAAATATACGTCCGCAGCGAGCCCCCTACGGAGGCATTGTGGACGAAACTGTCGTCGGCGAACGTGGTCAGCCCTGCGGTGAAGCGGCCCTCGACGGGCTGCGCCGCCCGGCAGGAAACTGCCAGCAGAAAGAATCCCAGCCACTTCAGCCAAGTCATGGGAAGGGTCCAGGATAGCAGGGCGCGCCGATCGGCGCTCGCTACGTGGCGACCGGCCTCTTTAACAGCCGCTTGATGCGGGCCGCGGCGATGGCCTT
>JADGNR010000274.1 GCA_017883415.1 Bryobacteraceae bacterium
CGGTATCATTTTCCCGGCTACCACGGCCACGTGCCTGTATACTGTCGGCACTGGCGCTACCGGGAACTGCATCGGCGCCGTAAGCCAACTGCCGGAACAGAACGGCATGGCGGGCGCAAGATTATATCTGCCCGATGCCCTTGTGCTCCCTGGATCCACCGGATGGAACATGGGGGGGTTCAACCTCATGAGCGCAGGCGGGCTCAATCTTCCGCTGGCGGCTGGCACAACGATTCCTCTGCATTACGCGGTTACGCTTTCCCCCTCCGCGGGGTCGACCGTCGAGGTGTGGCAACTAGGGATGTGGGTCGCACCTCATAATGGCGTCTGGGGCGGTGGTTCGTGGGGCACGTTCTGCGACGCTGAGTGCATGACGGCTAATGGAAGCGGAACATTCACCGGTTTCGCGGCGGTTACGACCCTGCTGGATCTCGTCACCGAACCCGGAGTGTATGAAGGAATGAGGCTCGGAGTAAGCATGACCGTGTGGTGGACTGCCGCCGACGACCAGGCGACCTTGACTTTCACGGTGTCACCGGAGGCGTTCGAGTTCAACCCCGTGCCGGAGCCCGCTAGTCTCGCATTGGCCGGTCTTGGATTGGGTTTCGTCGCCCTGGTGCCCTGGTATAGGAGGAAGATCGGCGCGCGGTAGATCGACGCTACCCCGTCGGGCGTCGCGCGCAGGAGTTGACCATCGGCGCAAAGAGCGCGACCAGGGGGTCGCGCGCGGACGAGGGCGTCCGCCCCACCTTGGCTGAGGCCTGCGGGTCCGGCTATGCCACCTTGGCTGTGGGGGCTTTGGGCCGGGGCGCGTCAATACTCGCGTCCAGCTTCCGGATCAGTTCCTGGCGCAGCCATTGGTGGACGCTCAGGGTGGCGTCGTGGATCTCGCTGTCGTGCTCCAGCAGGCAGACCTGGCAGTCGGCGTCGTGTGCGGCCCGTAGGTGTTGTTCCATCTTGTTCTCCGTGAACCTGGTAGAGAGGTTAGGCGCACGCGGGGCGCTTTACAAGCCTAGCCGTGGTAAGCGCCCGCCGGTCCACTTCGGTTACGTCCCCGTACTCACCTGAGACCCATAACACTCTAAACTGGAGGAGCATGTCCATGCTCGATGCTTCGTTTCGGGACCGGGTGGACGGCCTGGCGGGGCAATTTGCCGGCAGCCGGCCCTTCCGCCACGTGGTCATCGACCAGTTTCTCGATCCCGCGTTCTGCCAGCGCTTGATGGACGCGTTCCCCGCCTTCGACGAGCGGCGCGCCCGCAACGAGCTCGGCGCCGTGGGCCGCAAGGCCGTGGTCTCCAATCTGGCGAGCCTGGGCTCCGCCTACCAGTGCTTCGACCGCCTGATGTCGGATGCAGACTTCCTCTCCCTGGTGGGCCAAATCACCGGGATCGCCGGCCTGCTGTACGACCCGGAATACGTGGGCGGCGGCACGCACGAGAACCTGGACGGCCAGGAGCTGGATTCCCACGTCGATTTCAATTACCACCCGGCGACGAACCTGCACCGGCGGCTCAACCTGATCGTCTTCCTAAACCCCGAGTGGGAGGAATCGTGGGGCGGATCGCTCGAGCTGCTGCGCGATCCGTTCGATCCGGGCGGGGAGGGCGTCACGGTGATTCCCCTCGCCAACCGCGCCGTGATTTTTGAAACCACCGAATCGTCCTGGCACGGCTTCCGCCGCATCCGGCTGCCGGCCGGAAAGCAGATTTCGCGCCGCTCGATCGCGGTCTATTTTTACACACGCGAGCGCCCGGCGCGGGACACCGCGCCTTCGCACGCGACGGTCTACTATCAGCGGCCGCTCCCCGAACATATCCAGGCGGGCCACACCCTGACGGAGGACGATGTGGGGGAGATCCAGGCGCTGCTGCAGCGGCGCGACCACATGCTGCGGCTTCTCTATAAGCGCGAGCTTGAGTTCTCGCAGGCGATCGCCATCCGGGACGCGCGCATGCAAGGGTTCGAAAAGCAACTCGCCGAGGGGGCGCAACCGGACGGGCGGGACGCCGAGCTGCAGGCGCTCCGCGAGCGCGAGCGGGAGCTGACCGGCCTGCTGGCGCGCATCCACCGGTCGCCCTCGGTCCGGCTGGGCAAAGCGCTCACCTGGCCGTTTCGCGCCTTGCGGTCGCTGGTGGGTTGAGCTATCCAGCAAGAAGCTATCAGCGATCAGCTTTCAGCTTCGCACCAGGAAGTTGCCGCGTCTGCAGACCGCGCCACGAGCAAAAGCTGAACGCTGAACGCTGAACGCTATCTTCAATCCTGGCGCAGCGCGGTGATCGGGTCCACCGACGCGGCCCGGCGGGCGGGAATCAGGCTCGCGGCCGCGGCCACGGCGAGGATGCCGGCGACCGCGGCGGCGAAGATCCGCGGATCGTTCGGCTGCACTCCGAACAGCATGGCTTCGAGGAGGCGCGCGCCGAAAACGGCGAGCGGCAACCCGAGCGCGACTCCCGCCAGGCTCACCGCCAGGCTGCCGCGCAACACCATCCACAACACCGCGGCGCGCTGCGCCCCCAGGGCCATACGGATACCGACCTCCGCGGTCCGGCGGCTCACCGTGTAGGAGAGCGTTCCGTAGAGCCCGGTGGCCACCAGCAGGGCCGCCAGCAGCCCGAAGAAGACCGAGAGGCGGGCCAGCAGGCGCCCTTCCGAGTACGACCGCTCGAACTGCTCCTGCTGGGTCATGGGCTGGAGCAGGGGCAGATCGGGCGCGAATTGCAGCATGGACCGGCGCACCGCGGGCAGCAGGCGGCCGGGGTCGCCCGGCGTGCGGAGCTCCACGTGCATGGCCGAGATCCCCGGGACCTGCGTGTAGGGGAACCAGTCGATCGGCAGGTCGCGCTCGCGCACGCCGGTGTACTTGCTGTCGCGCACCACGCCGACGATGGTCGCCGGCGGATTATCGCCACGTTTCAACTGGCGGCCCAGGGGATCGCCTCCGGCCACATAAAGCCGGGCGAAGGTCTCGTTGACGACGGCCACACGGGGCGCTTGCGCGGTATCGCTGTCGGTGAAATCCCTTCCGCGCAGCAGCGGGGTGCCCATCACGCGGAAATAATCCGGACCCACCGCGTTCCAGCGGGCATAGGAACTGCCGTCGCCGCGCGGATCCCGGCCATCCACCTCGACCGCTGCGTTGGAACTCCAGCCCGAACCGATCCGATTCCGCATGAGCGTGGCCGATTCCACGCCGGGAAGCGCGCGCAACCGGTCCAGCAGCGCCTGGTAAAAACGCAGCGTGTCGGCATCGGAATGAAGGTTCTGCGGGCTGACGCCAAAGACGAGCAGTCCGCGCGCGCGGATCCCCAGGTTCACGTTCTGCAGGTTGCGGAGGGTTTCGAGCAGCAGGCCCGCGCCCGCCAGCAGCGCCAGGCATACGGAAATCTGCAATGCCACCACCACCTGGCCGCGGGGCATACGCCGCCGGCGATGGTACGGGGCGCCGGCGGAGGTTTTGAGCGCGACTCCCAGGGGAATGCGGAAGACGCCGCGCAAAGGAGCCAGTCCGAACGCCGTGCCCGCCAGCAACAGGACCCCCAGGGTGAAGAGCAGCACGGCGCCATCGGGCGCCAGGCTGATATCCAGTTGCGTCCACGCCGCCAGGGCCTTGGTGGCCCACTGGGCGAACCACCATCCCAGCGCGCCGCCCGCCGCCACCAGCAGCATGCTCTCGGTCAGCAACTGGCGGAAGAGGCGCGCGCGGCTGCCGCCCAGGGCCATGCGCAGGCTGTACTCGCGCTCGCGCGCCGCGTTGCGGGCGATCAGCAGCATGGCGATGTTGGCGCAGGCGATGGCCAGGACCAGGCCCACCATCACCATGAGCACGATGACCGGCTGTTGGTAGTCGTCGCGCAGGCCGTCGATTCCCCGCGCGGGCGTGAAGTACAGTTGTGGCCTGGCTAACTTCGGGCTCCTGCCGGTCCCTTCCAACGCGGCGTGCTGAAAGACCGGTTGCGATTGCGCCAGCGCCTGCTTCTGGTCGATTCCCGAGCGAAGGCGGGCGATGATCTTCAGGCACCACCAGGTGTGCGCCGAGCCGTAGAGGCTGAGCCCGGTTCCCGCGGGCTGTCCCCAGGGCTGTAGCTCGGCCCGGTTCTGCAGCGGGATCCAGACGTCGGAAGCCTTCTTATGCTCGACTCCCATGAAACCCCGCGCCGCCACGCCGATAATCGTAAACGGGATGCCGTCGATAAAAAGGGGATGGCCCAGCACGGCGGGGTCGCGTCCGCAGCGGTCCGTCCAGTAGGCGTAGCTCAGCACCGCCAGCGGCGCGTGGCCGGTTTCGTCATCGAGGGTGAAGGTCCGGCCCACTGCCGCCGCCACACCCAGGCCGGCAAAGAAATCTCCGCTGACCATCTCCACCTGGGCTTCCTCGGGTTCCCGGCCGTAGCGCACGGCCACCTTCTGGTTGCCGATGGGGACGAAGGCCACCACGCCGGAGAAGGCCCGGCGCTGGGCGCGGAGCTGTTCGAAGATGTACTCGGTGAGCGACGTATTGCCATCGCCGCTCTGCGAGCCGAACGAGAAAGTGGTGTTCAGGAACACCAGTTGGCGCGGATGGTCGACCGGGAGAAAGCGCAGCAGGGCGGCATTCATCACGCTGAAAATGGCCGTATTCGCGCCGATTCCCAGCGCCAGGGTCAAGACCGCGACCGCGGTGAAGCCGGGGGTGCGCCGCAATTGGCGGCAGCCGTAGCGCAGGTCCTTCAGGAGCACTTCCAGAGCAGCCCATCCCCACATGGTCCGTACCTCCTCTTTCACCCAGGCGGGATTGCCAAATGCGCGGAGCGCGGCGTGGCGCGCCTCGCGCGCGGAGAGTCCCGCCTGCTCCCGCTCTTCGGCTTCGAGCTCCAGGTGGGCGCGCAACTCGCGCTCGAGCTCTTCTTCGCGCCGTTTCCGCCACCTGAATCTCATGACCACACCGATGGTAGATATTCTACCGCAGTGGGGTAGGCCTCCCGGCCTGCACCCCGTGGACGCGCGGGCCAATCGCTTTTGCCAAAGCGCGCCTTCGGCGCAGGGAGAGTAACGTGGGTTTCGCGGGTGAGAGAGAGCGCCTTCGGCGCAAGGCAGGCCAGGAGGACTGGCGGCGAGAGTAACGGGGATTTTGCGGCTGCAGAGCGCGCCTTCGGCGCAAGGCAGGCCAGGAGGCCTACCCTACGACGGAATGACGCCGCTGTTGGGCTCGAAATACGTTTGGGCCAGTTCGGGCTTTTCGCGGATGGCCCTGCGCCAGGAGGCGCGCGCCTCTTCTTCCTGCCCCATGGCCATCAGGGCGTGGCCCAGGTTCAACAGCGCTTCGGCGAATTGCGGGTCTTCGTGGAGCGCCTGCTGGTAGAAGAGCACGGCATCCTCGGTTTGCCCGCGTTTCTGGCAGATGAGCCCGGCGTTGTAGAACAACTCGGGTCCGTGCTCGCCCAACTCGATCAGGCGGCGGTGCAGCTCGTAGGCTTCGCCGTAATCCTGCTGCTCGAGGGCCAGCGCGGCCAGGCCGCGCACGGCATCGGAAGAATCGGGCCGCAGCATCAGCGCTTCCTGGAAATAGCGCCGCGCGGCCTCGGGATTGCCCGAGCGCGCAAACGCGATGGCGGCGTTGAGACAGGCTTCGGTCCAATCCGGGCGCTTGGCCAGACAGGCTTCGAAGGTGGCGGAACTGGCGGGGTAGTCGCCGCGCACCAGCTTGAGGTAGCCCAGGCGGAACGCGGCGTCGCTCCACTCCGCCGCCTCCTGCGGAATCCTCTCGTACAGTTTCTCGGCCGAGCTCCGCTCGCCCTGCTGCTCGAGCACGAGCGCCAGGTTCCACAGGACCCCGGGCTGGTCGGGATCGATGGCGAGCGCCTTCTCGTAACAGGCGCGCGCCGAGGCGAGGTCGCTCAATTCCTGGTGGGCCACCCCCAGGTTGAGGTGCGCCTGGGCGCAGTCCGGCTGCAGCAGGGCGGCCTGCCGGTAGGCCTGCACGGCTTTATCGTAATGGCCCATTTTGTGATGGGCCACTCCCAGGTTGAACCAGTTCTCGAAGCGGTCGGGCACGGTTTCGGTGAGATAGCGGCAGGAGCGCACGGCGGCGGCGTAATCGCCGTCGGCGAACGCGAGGGTGGCCAGCGCCTCGGCCGCCACGGTGGAGGCCGGCTGCACCTCAGCCAGCATTTCCGCGTAGCGGCGCACCGATTCGCGGTCCTTCTTCTCGAGGAACAGGGCCACCAGGTTGGAGAGCGCTTCCTCGCAGCGCGGGTTCCGCGCCAGGACCTTGCGATACTGCTCCACCGATTCGGCGTGCCGGCCGGCCTGCTGCAAGGCCACCGCCTTGCCGAACAGCGCCTGCTCGTGATCGGGAAAGAGGCTGAGATATTTCTCAAGCGGCGCCATGGCCCGCTCCGGCTCTCCGCTGTGGATCAGGGCGATCCCGAGGCCCAGCAGCGCGTCGCTGCGAGTGCCGTCGGCTTGGAAGGCATTGCGAAAGGACTCCGTGGCCGGCTTCCAATCCTTGAGATTACCCTGGCAGACGCCCAGGTTGAAGTGGGCGGTGCGATGCTGGGGCTCCTGCGTCACCAGGTGCGCGTAGGTCGCGGCGGCGGCGGCATAGTCGTGCATCTCGTATTGGATGTGGCCCAGCGCGGAGTAAAGGCCGGCATCGCGCTCGCCGGCTTCCAGCGCCCGGCTCAACAGCTTGGCGGCGCTATCCAGCTTGCCTTCCAGGTGCAGGGACACGGCCTTGGAGAGCGTCCGATTGGAGCGCTTCTGTTGTTTGCCTTCGTCGATCGGCGTGACGCCGGGCGGCATCGATTGGCCCGGCCCGGGCTGTGTTGCGGTCAGGATTCCCATGGATTGAATCTCCGGTTCTTGGAAGCTATGGCCCTCAGCGGGCCGGCAAAGCCGCGCGGAGACTCCGCGGCGGCGAGAATTACGTCTTCGGAATACGAGGCCGGGGCGCGCGGCGCGCGGTCCGGCGAGTCGCCGGGAACTTCCGGCCGCCACCCGGCGGTCGCGTTGTTTTCTCCGGAGGCGGAGAGAAAAGCACAGACCCGGCCCAAAAAGTCCTGGTTCCGCGAGACTTTCATCCAGTAGAGCCGCGCGTGCGCGCCGGCCTCGCTGAAGAAGCCCACGCCGCCGGCCTTCAGCGTGTCATCGATCCAGCCTTCCACTTCCTGGCCCTCGATCGAAGTGGTGACGCGGTTGCCCTTCACGCTCACGGCGATGCGGTAGGGCGTGTTGTTGTGCATGATGGCGCTGAGCGGAACCTCGATGGCGCGCCCTCTCCGGCCCTCCACCACGGGGTACTGAATCAGGGCGACGACCGGCCGCAGGCCCGGCGCCACGACCGCCATCTTCATGGCAAAATAATTCCGCGCGTCGCGGGCGCGGACCACCCAGTCCATGCTCTTGCTGTCGATCTGGCCGAAGAACTCCAAGCGGTAATCGGCAAACTCCAGGCTGGGATGGTAGAGGGCCAGGGGGCCGGGGCGGAGGTACCCGTCGGGATTCCGCGACCAGCCGGGGGCCAGGGATCCGGCGGCGCTGCCCCACGCCTTCATTCCCGCCTGGAAGGTATCGTTCCATTCGCCCGCGGCCCGGGTGGCGATGGCGAGGCGCAGGCGGGCGATCGGTCCGAGGTGAGCGCCGGGGGCGGCGGATGCCAGGCGTGCCGCCGCGGCGCGCGCCGAGAGGGTGGCGGCGGCGGCCTTGGCGGAGGCGCCCGGTGCGAGATCGAAGCTGGACGCCGCCCGATCCCCGACCAGGATCTGCCGGCCGATCTTCACGCTGCTGGCGCCGAACCACATCGCCACGCCCACCAGCAGGCTGGCCGCGATCGCCCGCAGGACGGCGGGCATGGGGCTGCTCCGGCGCCGCCACTGGGCAAACTCGGGCATGGTGAAGATTTCGGCGAAGGTCGGCTTGG
>JADGNR010000275.1 GCA_017883415.1 Bryobacteraceae bacterium
CAGAAGGATATGGTGCCACAGCGGCTAGTGGTGCGGAGCCCGCCCCGCCCGCCCCGCCCGCCGGCCGCTTCCTTACGGCCGTGGCTCTGCCGGAGGTATTCTAAGAGTATGAGGCCCTATTATATATATCTGATTGCGGCTCTATGTGCTCTGGCCGTGCTGCTGCCGGCCGCCGAATACACCACTTACATCGGAGACGCCAACGAGTACCACATCGTGCGCGCCATCGCCGATGCCGCCGGCAACACCTACATCGGCGGAAGACGCACGTTTCAGATAGGTTCGCTCGCGCTCAACGATGTCTTCGTCATGAAGCTGGATGCATCGGGCAAGACCGTCCTGTTTGCCACGCTTACCGGGAAAGGCGACGACCAGGTCAAGGATGTCGCGGTGGACGCGGCCGGCAACATCTATGTGGCCGGCGCCACGACGTCGCCCGATCTCCCGCTGCATAACCCAATGCAATCGGCTCCCGGATCGGGCTTCCTGGCCAAATTCAGCGGGGATAGCGGGCAGGTGCTCTACGCCACTTACTTTCAGGAGGCCATCCGGGGGCTGGCCGTGGACGCGGCGGGGAATATGTACGTCACCGGCTCTACGTTGTCGTCCAGTTTCCCGGTGACGCCGGGATTGCCGGCTTCGCACGTGAGCTTCGGGGTGCCCTTTTCCACCGCCGGGGCATTCGTCAGCAAGATCTCGGCGGCCGGCGACCGCATCGTCTACTCGACGGTGATGGCCGGCTCGGGGAAGGACTGCGGCGGGGGCAGCAGTTGCTTTACGAGCAGCCGGTCCGCCGCCGGCGCCGCCATCGCGGTGGATGCGGCGGGCAGTGCATACTTCACCGGCAACACGGATATCACCAATCTGCCCACCACGCCGGGGGCCATGCTGGCCACGGGCCCGGGCGCGTTCGTGGGCAAGGTGAACGCGGCGGGCACGGCCCTTTCCTACCTTACCTATATCGGTCCCGGCAATCTGGCGTATGTGCCCTTTTCGTATCCCGCCAACAAGGCCAGCGCGATTGCCGTGGATGCGGCCGGGAATGTGTACGTCGTGGGCTCCACGTTCGACCCCCATTTCCCCGCCACGCCCGGTGCGTACCAAACTGTTTTCAACGGCCCCGCGGATCTGAGCGGGCTCATACCGCCCACGCCTCCCCCCGACGCTTTCGCCATCAAGATCAATCCCACCGGCTCCGCTGCGGTGTGGGCGACCTACCTCGGCGGCAAAGACGTTGACATCGCCAATTCAGTCGCGGTGGACGGCGCCGGAAAGGTCTGGGTTTCGGGCAGTACCGCCTCCGCCGAGTTCCCGAATGCGCAGGGCTGGTCGACAGGCCAGGATTTCCTGGTCGCCCTGAGCCCCACCGGCGCGGCGATCGAGTATTCCGGGCTCTACCCCAACGGCACGGCGTCGCAGTCGGTCGCGGTCGATTCCGCGGGGTTGATCCACCTCGCCGGCCCGGGTGGCATCGTCTCCGCCACCGCAGCCACGGCGCGGCCGCTGATGCGCCTCTTCGGCATTGCCAATGCGGCCTATGGGCCGGTCGACGGCCGCATCTCGCCCGGGGAAGTGATCTCGATCTATGGACCGCACATCGGCCCCGTCTCTCCAGTCTTCTACACCGGCAGCGATTCCGGCGTGGTGCCGGCCTCGCTGGGCGGAGTCCAGGTTTTCATCAACGACATTGCCGCGCCGCTGATCTACGTCTCCGATTCGCAGATCAACGCCGTGGCTCCCTTCGGCATCGCCTTTCAGGGTTCCGCGCGCGTGCGAGTCGTTTTCAATGGCGCCAGCACTCCGGACTTCCCGGCGGCCGTCCTCTTTACTACGCCGGCAGTCTTCCAGAACCCGAACCAGTCAGCCGCCGCCATCAATCAGGACGGTACCGTCAACTCGTCCGATCATCCGGCGAAATCCGGCACCATCCTTTCCATCTGGGTGACTGGGGTGAGAACGCCGGCACTCACCGACGGGCAGATTGCCACCGCCGCCGAGAATTTTGGCTGCTGCCTGGTTTATGCCGAGACCACAAGCAACCTTCTGCTGGTGCTCTACGGCGGCGCCGCGCCCGGCATGGTGGCCGGAGTGGTGCAAGTCAATTTCCGGCTGCCCGTGTACGAGAACTTCGGGTTGGCCGACATTCTTCTCTACTCCGGCAACGGCTGGGCCAACCCAGTGACGATTTACGTCGCGCCGTAAGAGCGGTCCCCACACACCAGCGAAACGCGCCTGCCGGCGCGGGACAGGCCGTTAGGCCTACCCCACTGACTCAGTCCACCCCGGAAGCGTGGTGCTAAGTCAGTTGCGTCCTATTTTAAGACTATTGGGTATTACAACGCGAAAATCCTTGAATCCGGCACGGATTCATGATAACTACGATAAGAAGTCTCGAACAGTCAGGGCTTAAGAGAGGTTGCAGCATGAAGAGTGTAGTTTTGGCAGTTGCGCTCTGCATTTTTCCGGCGACCGGTCTGTTCGGTCAGATGGCGTCCCTCGTCGGGACGGTCACTGACCCCAGCGGCGCCGTGGTTCCCAACGCAGTGATCACCGTCGTCAATACCGAGACGGGCCTGCAGCGCCAGGACAAGTCTGATGTCCAGGGGCGCTACGGCATGGAACAGTTGCCTCCCGGCACTTACAAGCTCATGGCGAAAGCTTCGGGCTTTGCCGACATCGTGATCCAAAAGGTTGAGCTGCTGGTCAACCAGCCGGCCACGCTGCCGATCACCTTCGAGAAGATCGGCGCGACCTCGACCACGATTTCGGTGGAGGCCAACGCCACGCAGGTCAATACGCAGGACGCATCGCTGGGCAACGCGGTGGGCACGCAGGCCATCGTGGAGCTGCCCTTCTTCGCGCGCAACGTGGCCAACCTGCTGCAGTATCAGCCGGGCGTCACCAGCTTCGGCACCACCGACGATCGCAACGGTTCGGTGAACGGCGGCCGTTCCGACCAGGGCAACATCACGCTGGACGGCGCCAATGTGAACAACGAGCACAGCCGCGTCGCGTTCACCAGCGTTCTGCGCGTGACCCTGGATTCGGTGGAGGAGTTCCGCAGCACCACCAGCAACGCGGACGCTACCAAGGGCCGCGGGTCGGGCGCCGATGTGGCGCTGGTGACCAAGTCGGGCACCAACCAGCTCCACGGCTCGCTGTACGAATACCGGCGCGGCACCGAGACCGCGGCCAACGACTTTTTCAGCAACCGTTCGGGCGTGCCGCGGGCGCCGCTGCTCATCAACATCTTCGGCGGCAGCGCGGGCGGCCCGGTCAAGAAGAACCGGGCGTTTTTCTTCCTCAACTATGAAGGACGGCGCGACGCCAGCGCTAGCGTGGTGACCCGCACCGTGCCCGTGGAGGCGACCAAGGCGGGCATCACCCTATACCGCGATACGGCGGGCGTGTTGCAGCAAGTGAGTCCGGCGCAGGCCAAGGCCATCGACCCCTTGGGGATCGGCATCAACCAGGCCGCGCTCAAAATCATGCAGGGGTACCCGGCGGGCAATAATACCGCCATCGGCGATGGATTGAACACCCTGGGCTACACCTTCAATTCGCCGCAGCATTCCGACCAGAACACCTACATCGCCCGCCTGGATTACCACCTGGACGAAGCGGGCAAACACTCGCTGTTCTGGCGCGGCAACCTGCAGAACGACAGCCAGAACGGCGTGCCGCAGTTTCCCGGCATGATCCCGAACTCGGTGACCCTGGCCAACAACAAAGGCTTCGCCGCCGGGTGGACCGGAGTGTTGAGCCCCACCATGGTCAGCACGTTCCGCTACGGCCTGACGCGCGCCGGCGGCGAAACCACAGGCATCCTGGGCAGCGTCTTTACCACCTTCCGCGGGTACACCGACCCGTTCGGCACCTCCACCGGTACATCGCGCATCGTTCCCGTGCATACCTTGTCGGAGGACCTGTCCTGGAGCCACGGCGCGCACGACCTGCGCTTCGGCGGCCTGATGCGCCTGATCTCGGACCAGTCGGTCAGCTACAGCCACTCCTACAGTTGGGCCACCACCAATTCGAGCGGCATCAGCGGGTCGGGCGCGGACATCACCCCTGCTTCGCTCAACATCTCCAAGGGCGACACCACCAGCTATCAATACACCATGGCGGCGCTGCTGGGCATCATCAGCCAGACCACGGGCAACTACAACTACCTGGTCGACGGCACGGTGCTGCCGGTGGGCGCCCCGGTGAAACGCAACTGGGCCAGCCACGAGGGCGAACTGTATGCCCAGGACTCCTGGAAGCTCAAGAGCAATTTCACCGTGACGTACGGCCTGCGCCTGTCCATCATGCCCCCGGTGCATGAGGCCAACGGGCAGCAGGTTTCCACCGACATTCCCATCGGGACGTGGTTCAACCAGCGCGGCGCGCTCATGAACAAGGGTCTGCCCACCTCGAGTATGCCGGCCATCACCTATGTGCTCGCCAATAGCGCCCAGGGCAGGCCGTTGTATCCGCAACACAACCCGCTGGCTCCCCGGCTGGCGTTCGCGTATTCGCCGAATGGCGACAGCGGGCTGGCCCGGTTCCTGTTCGGAGGCCCCGGCAAGACCTCCATCCGCGCGGGCGCGGGCATGTACTATGACGAGATCGGCGTGCCGCTGGCGGCCAGTTTCGACAGCACCGCGTTCGGTCTGGCCACCACCCTGCAGAATCCGCTCAACGTGTTGGACTCCACCCAACTCCCGCGGTTCACGACCTTCTTCAGCGTGCCGACGCAGTTGATTGCGCCGGCGCCCAAGGGCGGCTTCCCGGTCTCGTATCCCAACGCCTTCGCCATCACCAACTCCATCGACGACCAGTTGAAGGCGCCCTACACCATGAACCTGGACTTTAGCATCGGCCGCCAGTTCAGCCACGGCCTGTTTGTGCAGGCGTCCTATGTGGGCCGCCTGTCGCGCCATTCGCTGATCCAGCGCGATCTGGCCATGCCGGCCAATCTCAAGGACCCCAAGAGCGGCCAGACCTATTACCAGGCCATGACCCAACTGGCCCAGGCCATCGACTTCCAGCACCTCGCCAGCAAGGGCTCCAACGGCATCGCCGATGTTTCCAAAATCACCGGCATCCCGTTCTTCGAAAATCTGTGGGCCACCGCCGCGGGCAACGGCTTCAGCGCCACGCAGGTCATCGCCAAGGAATACCTCGAGAGGAGCAATGCGGGCGACTTCACCAATGTCCTGGCCGATATGGACAATGGCTCGAACTGCGGCGCCGCCGGCTCCACCTTCAACTCCGCCGGCAAGCTCACCAAGACCGGCTGCGGCGTGCTGGGCGCTTACTCCATGTGGAGCCCGCAGTACTCCGCGCTTTCTGCCTGGAGCTCGCTCGGTTCGGGCGCGTATCACGCCGCGCAATTGTCGGTCCGCAAGCAGACCAGCAACGGGCTGCTGTTCGATCTGAACTACACCTTCTCGAAGTCGATCGACATCGGTTCGCGCGCCGAAAGCTCCACCACTTTCAGCACGGACTTCATGATCAATTCGTGGGACCCCAGCCAGCTTCGGGGCGTCTCGCGCTACGACGTGCGGCACAACGTCAACGCGTACATGGTGTGGCAGCTTCCCTTCGGCCGCAACAAGAAGTTCGCCCGCTCCATCAATCGGGCCCTGGACGCCTTCGTGGGCGGATGGGAAATCAGCGGCACCTACCGGCAAACCTCCGGCCTGCCCTTCAGCGTCAGCGATGGCTCGCGCTGGGCCACCAACTGGCAGCTCAGCGCGTTCGCCACGCCCAACGGCAATCCGCTGGCGCAGACCGTGAGCGCGCACAACGCGCCCGGCATCAACGGCGTCGGTGGTCCGAATCTATGGACCAACCCGGCCGCGGCTTTTGCCGCGTTCAGCGAGACCATGGCCGGCCAGACCGGGAGCCGCAACACGCTCCGCGGCAGCGGCTTCTTCAATATCGATACGGGCCTCTACAAGAACTTCACCCTGGCGGAGGGCAAGTCGCTCCAGATCCGCTGGGAGAGCTACAACGTATCGAACACGGTGATGTTCGACCCGAACTCGGCCAACCTCAGCCTGACCTCTTCCGGAAGTTTCGGCAAGCTGACCGCACAACTCGGGTCGGCGCGGCAAATGCAGTTCGCCATGCGCCTGCGCTTCTGATGTAAAACCGGGGGCTCGCCCGCCATTCAGTTGCGGGCGCGCCCCCGGTACGAATCCCAGATCAGCACCACGGCGCCGGCTTCGATCAGCAGGTCGGCCACGTTGAAAATGCCGGTGCGCAGGTGCGGGCCGATGCCCATGTTCATGAAGTCGATCACGTAGCCGTCGAAGACCACGCGGTCGAACCAGTTCCCCAGCCCGCCGCCGGCCAGCAGGGCCAGACCCACCAGCACGCGGGGCGTGATGCGCCGCGCGCAAAACGCATACACCACCACTCCCGCCATCACCGCTCCGATAGCCACCGTGAGCAGCCCGAAGCGCACGCTCTCCGGCAGCGATGCCCCCAGGCTCAGAAAGGCGCCGCTGTTCTCGGAATACTCCAGCCGGAAAAAATCGCCCCACCAGGAGCGCGGAGGCGCGGTCCTCAGCCACTGGGCGGCCATGCGCTTGGTCGCCTGGTCCACCAGCCACGAGACCAGGAATACGGGGACGAACCGCCCCAGGCGGGCGCGAAAACCTAAACGAGTGTCGGGGGCCGGCAAGGTCATTTCAGAGCGTACCAGACCCGCGTGCTAATCCGGATCGAAGTGCCGGTCCACGTACATCCACAGCACGCGCGCCCACCTGGTCACGGCGGGCACCAGCGGCAGGTACGCGACGAAGCCGCACAGGATCACCAGGTCGAACCGCCAGGCCGTCAACCGCCAGATGAGCAGCACGATCGCCAGCACGGGCGGGATGGACAGCAGGTAGCTGAAGTACATCGCGCCCAGAAAATATCCCGGCTCGCGTTCGTATTTCAGGCCGCACTGGGGACACCGGTCGTGCATGGCCAGGAATCCGCGCCAGAGCGGCGCGCGGAAGATGGGTCCGCGGCGGCACCGGGGGCAGACCTGATGGAAGATGGCGGTGAAGGCGCCGGACACAATTTGAGCATACCGCGGCCCGCTCAGCGCCCCGCGGGCGCCTTGGGCGGCGTAGCCAGCGGGTTGCCGGCATGCAGCAGGTGCATGCCGATATCGTTGACGCCGGTGTTGGTGAACGTGTTCGACAGCACCACCACGCCTGCGCGGGACAGCGGGGCAAAGCCGATGAAGGACCGGTATCCGGCCGAGCTGCCGTTGTGCCAGACGATCCCGTCGGGGGCTACAACCCAGCCGAGCGCCATCTGCGTGCCGGCAATCGTGGTGGGCCGGTGGACTTTCAGCATGGCGGCCATGGCGGAGGCGAGCGGCGTTTCCTTGTAGCCCAGGTTGGCCGCCAGAAACAGCAGCAGGTCGTTCGCGCTGGAGCGCAGCGCGCCGAAGCCGGCCAGCGCCTGAAAATCCCAGTTCGGAACCGGCGCCAGCTTCTCGTCGTGCCCCACCGCCAGCCGGGCTTTCATCGCCGGCGGGAGCGTGATGCGGGTGCTGTTCATGGCCAGCGGTTGCGTGATGCGGGCTCGCACCAGCGCCCCGTATGCCATGCCTGCGCGGCGGGCCAGGGCGTGTCCCAGCAGTCCGGCGCCCAGGTTGGAATACTCGAACCCGGAGCCTGGTATGCGCAACAGCTTATAGGTGGAGAGAAATTCGTAGAGCCGTTCCGCCGAATAGTCGGCATAGGGATTGGCCGGGTCCGCGGGCTTCATATTGGTGGGCAGACGCGGCAACCCCGAGGTGTGCGTGGCAAGATCCTCGAGCGTAATGCGCTTTCCGCCGAATTCCGGGACCTTGACGGTTTCCGGCAGGAATTTGACCACCGGGTCGGCCAGCGCCACCTCGTG
>JADGNR010000276.1 GCA_017883415.1 Bryobacteraceae bacterium
GGGAATCCTCTCGGTCACCAGCATGTGATGGATCACGGCGAGCATCAGCACCGCATCGAAGCCGCCGCGGGCCCGGTCGAGGAACGACGCGCACTCGCGGTTGCGCCAACCCATGCCGGGCGTGGGCCGGGTGAGGTTCACCACCAGCGGAAGAATGTCGAGCCCCTCCCCGGCAGCGGTGCGCCAGGTCTGGCCGGCCATTACCGGGTCGTAGTCGATCGCCACCACGCCCGCGCCGGCATGCGCCGCCAGCGCGCTGAAGAAACCGTCGTTACAGCCCACGTCCAGAACGCGTTTCGGCCGGAACTCCTCGAGGGCCCCCGCCACAAACTCTTTTTTCGCGGCATGGTGCTCGGCCGAGTAATTATTGTTCGACACCATGTAATCGGACCAGGCGGATTTCCTGCCGCCGGTGGGCTTCAGGCGCTCGATGGTACGCCGCAGCCCGTTGAGCAGCGAGTCCAGGATGAACCGGGCCTTTTCGGGGTTATCGAGCGGCTTTTGTCGATAAATGCCTCCGCTATCCCCCTGGTGGCGCCTGCCCAGCCACGCCGGCAGCGACACCAGCGAGAGGAACGGAGGCCGCAGCCGTTCGAGCGGTCCCGCCCAGCGGTAAACCTCTTCCGGTTCGAGCCCGTCGCGCCGGGAAAACAAAACCTGATCGAGCGCCAGGCCGTAATACTTGTGGGCCAAGAGCGGCAGCACGAAGGTGCGGACAAACTGGGCATAGGGCAGCCAGGTGGCATCGCCCGCGGCCCGGCGTTCAAAAGAAAGGACATCGATGAACACGGGGTCCGGGCCGCGAAACAGAACGTTATACGGCGTGGCATCCTTCAGCCCGAGGCCGTCCGGCAAGAGCGCCTGGGCGAGATCCAGGGTGTGCATCCCCGCCGCGTGCAACATTTCCGGAGGCCACTCGTAAGGAAAGCTGGGGAAGACGATGCGCTCGTGCTCCACCACCATTTCGCCTGCCACGGCATCGAATAACGCGCGCACGCCGCTGTCGCGCAGGATTTCCTGCAGTTCGTCCGCGTCCAGCACGCGAGTTCCGGCGATGCTGCCGCTTTCGAGCAGAGCGCGCCCCGAGGCGGAGCCCAGAAAGGCATCCAGATCGGCGGCGCCCTGCGCATTGACGATGCGAAAGATACGTCCGCCACGAAAGAAGAGACTGCCGGCCGGATCTCGAAATGACGCCGCAATCGTACCGCTCCGGCCGGAATTCAGTTCGGCAGCTTCGATTTTGGTTCCCTTCATGATGTACTTCTCTACAAAATTGATTTGTTTTCCCGCCTAAATAGCGGGCCTTTAGTCCGGAGACATGGCCATACCGCAACTGGAGTTGAAATGAAATCGAACTCTACATTATAGCGGTGTGCGGCGCGCCGAGCTGAAATCCGCTGGTATTTGCGCCATCTGCGCAGACCAGGCGCTGGGCCGCCGAAGGACATCCACCCCGGAAACTCCTGACGCCACCGGCCGGCCCTCGCGCAGCACGCGCGCCCTAATCGAGCGCGAACGATGTCTCGTAATTGCGCTGGAGGCTGGGATCCTGGTCCTCCTTCCTCAGGAAGCAGTTGCCCACGGCCAGCACCTCGATCCCGGTGCCCATAAAACAGTGGAAGGCATCCTCGGGCGTGCATACCATCGGCTCGCCGCGCACATTGAAGCTGGTGTTCACGATTACCGGGCAGCCGGTGCGCTCGTGGAAAAGCGAAATCAAGCGGTGGTAGCGCGGATTCGTCTCCCGATGGACCGTCTGGATGCGCGCGGAATAGTCCACGTGGGTGACGGCGGGGATATCGGACCGCGGCACGTTGAGCTTTTCGATGCCAAAAAGGCGTTGTTCCCCGGGCGTCATCTCCCGCCGCCGGGAAGGGATGACGCCGGCGACCAGCAGCATGTAAGGGCTATCGCCATCCAGTTCAAACCACTCGGCGACATGCTCGCGCAGTATGGAAGGCGCAAAGGGGCGGAAGCTCTCGCGATACTTCACTTTCAGATTGAGCAGGTGCTGCATGCTAGGGGAGCGGGCATCGCCCAAGATCGAGCGCCCGCCGAGGGCCCTCGGTCCGAACTCCATGCGCCCCTGAAACCATCCCAGGGCCTTTCCCTGCGCGATCGCGTCTACCGACGAACGGAGCAGGCCCTCGTCGTCCAGGGTGACGAAGCGGGCGCCGGCCGAACGCAAGCGCCGTTCCATCGATGCCTGATCGAAGGCCGGTCCCAGATAGGCGCCCCGCATCATGTCGTGGCAGCCGTCCGCGTGGCGAGGGCGATTCTGATGGGAGTAGTAGCCTGCCAGGGCTGCGCCCAGTGCCCCGCCCGCGTCACCGGCGGCGGGCTGAATCCACATGCCCTGAAAACGGCCGCTTCGCAGTATTTTCCCGTTGGCAACGCAGTTCAGGGCGACGCCCCCGGCCAGGCAAAGGTTCCGGGCTCCGGTTTCGTCCGCCAGCGAAGAGGTCAGGCGCAGCACCACGTCGTCCAACACCGCCTGGATGGACGCCGCCACATCCATGTGCCGCTGCGTCAATTTGTCCTCCGGCTGGCGCGCCGGCCCGCCCAATAACCGGTCGAACTTCCCGTTGGTCATGGTCAGGCCGGTGCAGTAGTCGAAGTACTCCAGGTTCAAGCGGAAGGAGCCGTCCGGTTTCACGTCGATGAGCTGGTCGCGGATCAGGCCGGCGAATTTCGGCTCCCCATAAGGCGCCAGGCCCATGAGCTTGTATTCGCCCGAGTTCACCCGGAAGCCGGTGTAGTAGGTGAACGCCGAATACAGCAGGCCGAGCGAATGGGGAAAGTGGATTTCCCGCAGCATCTGGATGCGATTGCCGCGTCCCAGGGCGGCCGAAGTGGTGGCCCACTCGCCCACGCCGTCCATGGTGACGATCAGCGCCTCCTCAAACGGCGAGGCGTAAAAGGCGCTGGCGGCATGGCTGAGGTGGTGCTCGGTGAACAGCAGCTTGCGGTTCCAATCGAAATCGGGGCCAAACTTGTTCAGTTCGCCCGCCAGCATCTTTTTTTGAAACAACTTTTCCCGCGCCCACAGGGGTATCGCCATGGAAAACGAGCGGAAGCCCCGCGGCGCAAAGGCGATATAGGTTTCCAGGAGCCGCTCGAATTTGAGAAAAGGCTTGTCGTAGAACACCACGTAATCGACATCGTTCAGCGTGACGCCTTCCTCCGCCAGGCAGTATTCCACGGCATGCCGCGGGAAATGGGAATCATGCTTCTTCCGGGTGAACCGCTCCTCTTGGGCAGCCGCGATGATTTCACCGTCGCGGACGAGGGCGGCTGCGCTGTCATGGTAAAACGCAGAGATGCCTAGGATTCGCATGAGTCCCGGTGAATCAGAACAGGGTGTAGATAAACGGGGCGACGGCGGAGCTCTGCGCCAGCACGAGCAGCGCGCCGAAGAGAAGCATCATCACGACGATCGGCACCAGCCAGAACTTCTTTCTGGCCCTGAGAAAGGCCCACAGCTCGCCCAATAACGACATGTCTTCCTCCTAAAACTGACGCTCCATGCTTTCCGGCGCCGGTCCTGGCGGGTCGCGCTCCAGCCAGTAGGTTTTCGCGCCGCGATCGAAGCGCAGCCGAAGCGGATCTTTGCCCTGGATGCGGAACAGTACGGCAATCGGCGTAAACACCAGGTAGAAAAGCAGGGCCATGACGATGGGCGATAGGATTCGGTTCAAAAGCATCGCCCACCAGGTCCATATCCGGTTCAAGGGATGAAGCCACGCCGGCCGAATCACGGCTGCCAGCAGAAATGCGCCGCTTACCGGCAGCGCCCACCAGCGGACCGGCCGGGCATGAATGAGCGGCCAGACCGCAACCAGTACAAAAAAAACCGTGAAGACGACACCAAAGGACCGGTCGGTAGCACCCTTGATTTCCTCTTTCCTGCTGAAGTCCTCGTGCGCACTCATCGGGGAGCCTCCGGCTATTTTAGCGGATGGTGCAGGAGGATTCTCAACATGGCAGGCTACCATATGGCATGCGCCCCCAAGGCGGCGCCCCCCGATCGGGCCCCCCGCCCCGGCGCTTTCCCGGTTGGCTCCGGCAACCGCCGGGCGCGGCGCGAACGTAGGGCCTGGCGCCTGGTGGCGAACCCGCCCACGGCGCGCGCCCCGGCGTCAAGGCGCAGCCGCCGCACGGGATCGCCCGACGCCCGATGGCCGTTTCCAGCACACCGCGTGGGCCTGCACCAGGGAGACTCCCAGGCTGTTTCACGCCGTCCGGCCGGTCGATCTCACTCCGCGCCTGAACGGCGACTCTCCACGCCTGCGGCAGGACGCCCGTCTGGCAGCCATTGACGAACGCCGTCGGGATTCCCCACGTGACCAGGATCGCCGTGTCAACGGCCGGAGTTTGAGTAACTTGCGCCAGTCTCGCGGATAACGCGCCCGTCGCGATTGGGAGTAAACTTGGATCTCCGAGGTAGAGGTTATGGCGACCCTCCGCTCTCACGGGACAACTCTCTTATACGGCAACGGGGGGAGTGCCGCCGATGCGCAGCATCGGGCCGCGGTACTATGCCCGGAAGCTGAGCGTCAACCGGGGCTGGGATGAGCCGGCAAAGGCACCTGATCCCCTTTCTGGAAGCCATCGATTCGGCGGTCGTCGGCTGCGTCGGCGACGTCATGCTGGACCGATTTGTATACGGCGGGGTGAGCAGGATCTCTCCGGAGGCTCCGATTCCGGTACTGCTGATCGGACCGCAGCAGTCTTCGCAACAATCGATGCTGGGTGGCCTGGGAAACGTGATCCGCAATCTGGGAGCGCTGGGTTGCGGGATCCGTCTGTTCTCGATTACCGGTGAGGACGCGGCTGGCGCCGAGGTGGATGCGCTGGTGCGAGCCATGCCGCGGTGTGAAGCCTATCTGATGGGCGAATCCTCCCGCCGCACTCCGGTGAAGATACGGTATATCGCGCATAGCCAGCAATTATTGCGGGTGGATCAGGAAACCACGGAGATCGCGGGCCCGGAGGTTTTTGAGGCGCTGCTGGCTCATTTCACGGCCCATGTGGCGGAATGTTCCATCGTCTTTCTCTCGGACTACGCCAAAGGAATGCTGAAAGGCTCCCATGCGCAGGCCTTCATCCGCGTTGCCAGGGCGGCCGGAAAATCCGTCGTCGTGGACCCCAAAGGGATCGGCTTTGAACGCTACCGCCAGGCCACCGTGATCAAGCCGAACTTGAAGGAACTGTCCGAAGCCACCAGAATGCCGGTGGACGACAGTGGCGCGCAGGAATCGGCCGCCCGCAAGCTGCTGGAGGTGACGGAGGCGGAGTTCATTTTATTGACCAGAGGCGCAGCGGGGATGCTGCTTGTCCCTCGCGATCGGCAGCGGGTTGAGTTTCCTGCGCTGGCCCGGGAAGTCTATGACGTTTCCGGCGCGGGAGACACCGTGGCGGCCGTACTGGCGGCGGCGCTGGGTTCCGGCGCGGGCATGGGCGAAGCGGTGGAACTGGCGAACATCGCCGCGGGCATCGCGGTGGGAAAACTGGGAACCGCGGTGGTCGACCGTGGGGAGATCATCCACGAAATCGAGCATGAATCGGCGATTGCCGCCAGCGGCAAAATCCTTCGGCCCACGGAGGCGACCGAACGGCTGAGGGCCTGGCGGAGGATGGGCCGGCGCGTCGGGTTCACCCGCGGCGATTTCAATCCGCTCTCCCCGGGGCATCTGGAATTGCTCGAGCGGGCGCGTGCGCGCTGCGACCGGCTGATGGTCGGCCTGGCCGTCCAGGAGGGCGGCGACGCTTCCCACGCCCGGGCGCTCCTGCTTGCTTCCATGGCTGCCGTGGATGCGGTGGTCCTGTGCGATCCGCAGTCCCCCGAGGAACTCATGGAGGCCTGGAACCGCGAAACGCTGCTGGTGGAGACGACGGCCTTCGGGACGGAGCCCTGGTGAATGGGGAGGTGCTGCACCAATGACGGCGGCCGACAAGATTCTCACGCTCGCACAAGTGGATGCCTGGGTGGAGGCCGAACGCGCTACGGGGCATCGCATCGGATTTACCTGCGGGGCGTTCGACGTGATGCATGCAGGCCATGCGCACTATCTGGGCGAAGCCCGGGCTTTGTGCGATGGTCTGCTGGTGGCCGTCAACAGCGATGAGTCCATTCAGCGTTACAAAAATCCTCTGCGGCCGGTCAATCCGTGGAAGGAACGCGCCTTTGTAGTCGCGTCCCTGGCGAGTTGCGACCGCGTGACGATGCTCGATGAGGACCGGCCGCTCTCTTTGCTTGTGCGCTGGAAGCCGGAGCTGTACCTCAAAGGCGGGGACTACGCATCTTCGTCGTTGCGATCCGCTTCCGCGGTGGCGGCGTACGGGGGACGGACCGTCGTCATTCCGGCCGAATTCGGTTCCAGCACTACCGCGATGTTCGAGCGCATTCAGGCTTTGGCGGTTCATGCGGCGCCGGAGCGGGCTCCAGCGGCGGAGCCTCGCGGGCTGGTGTTGCTCGATCGCGACGGTACCCTGATACGCGATGCCGGTTTCGATCCGTCGCAGGTGGAATTGCTGCCGGGTGTGATTGAAGCGTTGCGCATGTTGCAAAGCGCTGGTTTCCGGTTGTGCCTGGTGACGAATCAGCAAGGTATCGGGATTGGTTATTTCGGATATCGGGACTTTGTCGAAGGCAACCGGAAGCTGCTGCGGGCGCTGGGTGAGGCGGGAATCGCCATCGCCAAAATTTACTTTTGTCCGCATTCGATGGGAGAACATTGTACGTGCCGCAAGCCGGCTCCTGGAATGATCGTGCGGGCGCTTCGCGATCAGAACGTGCCGCCGGACCGGTGCTTTGTAATCGGAGACTCCGTGCAGGATATGGAAGCGGCACAGTCCGCCGGTTGCCACGGCCTCTATGTGGGTCCGAGCGGCCCGGCATGCCCGTCTCTTGCAATCGTCGAGGCTGCCCGCCGGATTGTGGAGGGTTAGTTTTTCGCTGCCCTGGGCGGCTTCCTGAATTATTCGCAATCCGCGCAGCGATAGAGAATTGTGTCCGGTGTCCGAGCGGCCTGCTCGAAGCGATGGCTTGCGGCTGCTCGGTGGTCGGCTCGCGCGTCGGCGGAACGCCAGAGCTCATCGGCACAAACGACGAACGCGGGTTCCTGTTCGAAAGCCGGAACGCCGCCGACCTCGCCTCCAAACTCGCCCGCCTCATCACCGACGATGGGCTGCGGAGGGATCTCGCCAGCCGCGCCGTTTCCTTCGTACGCGAGAATCTGACCATTGAGATCGCGGCGGAACGTACCGCCGCCATGTATGAGCGGCTTCTCGAGCGCAAGACCGGCTTCCGATCCGCCGCTCGATCGGGTGGTTCCCGGGCTTAGCTTCTGCCTGGCGGCTTCCCGTCTTCTTGCCAGCGCCGGATCCGGGCGGTAGAATTCAGACGCCATGGCTTCTTCGACGCCTCCGGAACTGTCCCTGCCGCCGGCTTGTGCCGAGTGCCTTGAAACCGTCCAGTTCGCGCAGCCCGGAGCGATCCTGCAACAGATTCCGACCAAACAGTGCCGCTCGAGCGACGGGAGGATTCGTTTCGATTTCGGAACCAGGTCATTGATCAGCGATCCGGTCACCGAAGTGCGCATACTCCTCGATCACGTGAAGCAGGAAGCGCGTCTGTTGACGGCTGCGCCGCAACTCGCTTCGATGCCAGGCATGCCGCAGGCGCCGCACGGATTCCCCGTGTCTTCGGAGGCCACCGACATCGACGTGGTGCAACTGGGGAAGGCCATGGTTGAGGGTCTTGAAGCGGAGGGCATCCGTTACGTGTTCCAAACGCTAGATCCGCTGAAGCCGCCGCCCATCACGAGCTGGGAAGTGTGGACCAGCACCAAGCTGCAACTGCCGGTTCTGACCAAGACCATGGGCCCC
>JADGNR010000561.1 GCA_017883415.1 Bryobacteraceae bacterium
TCTTGCGGCAGGTCCAGTCCGCGGCTCACGCTCCCGGCCACCACCATGGAGTCGGCGGCGCTCTGGTTCATCTCGGGGGACGCCAGATCATTGGCAGTCGCCGCATCCGCTCCGCCGGCGGCGGCATCGCCCGCCTGGTTCACACCGACGCGCTGGAAGCCCTGCTGCTGGGCCATGGCCTGCCGCAGCGAGGGGCGCCCACTGGCGGACTGCGCGTTCCCATTCTGCGCGCCACGCACCGGTGTATTCCGCGCATTGGCGGGCGCCGCCGATTTCTTCGCCGTCGGGGCCGGAGTCTGCGCCGCGGGGGCAGCCGGCGCAGCGGCCGCCGGGGAGGCCACGGGCACCGGTGTGGCCGCTGCTGCGGCGACGGGCGCCGCCGCCTTGGGGGGCGCGGTGATGGCATCGAGCGAAAGGAACTGCAAATCCCACTCCGCCCTAGGCGCTTCGGGCGCCACACCGATCTCCTTCGTCAGCTTCGCGAAGCCCAGCATCTCGACGCTGATCGTCCACACGCCATCGGCGAGATCGGGAAAACTGTATGTCCCGCCGGCGTCGCTGGTGGTGACCATCTTCTTGTCGCCCTCGGTGGCGGTGACCGTGGCGCCCGGGATGGGCAACCCACCGGATTTCACCGTGCCGTGGTGTTCGGAAGCCAGCACGCCGGTCACGGCGATGCAGGCGGCTAACAAGCGGCCCAGATTGGTATAAAAGCGCTTAGGGGACATGGCGTGATCACCTTCAAGGGCGAAGGTAAAGGGGAGAATGTTACTCCACGCAACGCGATTCCGGGGCAGTGGGCCGCTCGCGCAAGAATTGGAACTCTTTGCAAATAAAGGTGAAGGGAGGCTACGGCGGCACGGGACCAGGCGGCCGGTCAGCGCCTCTCGAAGAACAGGTAGTACTGATAGGGCAGGATATCGAGCCGCTTGGCGAGGGTGAAGCCGGCGGCGCGAAGCTCGGCGATGACCTCGTCTTCCGAGAGCTTCATTTCGGGCGGCGGCCCGACGGGCAGATCCTTCTTATAGAAATCGACCACCACGATGCGGCCGCCCGGCTTCAGCGCCTTGATCAGCCGGGGATAGTACGCGGCGCGGTCCGCGATGTGGTGCAGCACGTCGCAGAAGAAGATGACATCGACCGAGCGCTCCGGGAGGCGCGGATCGTCGGGTGCGGCCAGGACGGCGGTGAGGTTGGCCGGGGCGTCCTTGCGGACGATATCGAGCAGCTTGTCGTCAATATCGACGGCGTAAACTTTGCCCGCGTGGTGGGCGAAGCGGCGCGCGAAATAGCCCGTTCCCGCGCCGAGATCGGCGATGGCATCGGTCGCTTTGAGCCCCAGCGCCATCACCACCTCATGCGGTTTCTGCCACTCGTCGCGCGAAGGATCTTCCAGGACTTTGGCATACTCGGCGGACGATGGCGGATGGTGCTGATGCGGCACCTGCGCCCAGACAACCCCTCCGAAAATAAACACGGCCGCGTAGAGTCTCATCGTCTTCCAGCCCTTAATAAGGATAGACCGCCAGGGCGGTTTCTGGTACTGTCAGCTCGGGAGCGGAAGCCGGTTGGCAGGCGAAAGCGCCTGCCCCACTCTCGCGCCGGTTACAGTCCTACACTCCGGAGCGCCGCCTCCAGGACCGCGGGACTCTTGGCGCCCAGGAAAAAGCGGACCACTTTGCCTTCCCCGTCGATGAGGAAGACCGACGGAATGGCGCGCACGCGATACAGGCGGTGGGCCTTGCCGCCCGAGTCGTCGATAATCGGGAAAGGCAGTTCATTCTTCTCGGCGAACTTGCGCGCCGTTCCCTTCCCCTCGTCGTTGACTCCCAGCACCACCAACCCCTTGCCTTTGAACTGCTGGTGGAGGCGCGCCACCTCCGGCAACTCCTTGCGGCAGGGCCCGCACCAACTGGCCCAGAAACTGAGGAGCACCGGGTGGCCGCGCAATTCCGCGAGATGCACGCGCTCGCCCTCGATGGTCTTCAATTCGAAATCGGGCGCGGGCTGGTTGAGCAGGAACGAGCCGGTCTGTCCGGGGATGGGAACCGCGTCCACCAACTCGGCCTTCTTGGGCGGCTCGAATACAAAAGTCGATTCCGGCAGATCTTCATCCAGGCGCAGACCGGTCAACTCGAATATCGCCCGCAGAAACGTCTTCTCGCCCTTCTCGATGGACACATGGGCGGACAGCACGCGGGCCACGGCGAAGGTCTCCGGATCGAGCGTGATCTCGGTGACTTCGCGGCCGCCGTGGGCATCGCTCTTCGAAACCGCGCGGAGCACCGGCCAGCTATGCTTCCTGCCCTGGTACTTTACGCTCTGGGTGCCATTGATGTCGGCCGCTTCGGTGGTTTGGGCCAGCCGGGCCAGATCGGAGATCAGGGAGCGGGTAACGCTCTCGGCGAGCTCGCGCTCCTCGCCCGCGCCGCCGTCCTCGCGGTCCTCGAGCGCCGCCGCTTCGGTCTCCGTATACTTCTTGAGCGCGGGGACGTAGGCCCAGGTCTTTTCGCCGTCGCTGACCAGCACATACGCGTCCTTGCCGGCGGGCTCGAGGCGCAGCCAATATTTGCCGTCCGGCCCGGCCGCATAACTGGCCTTGGCGGCGCTCAGCAATCGTGGCGGCGTGCCGGAGCGCCAGCCCTCGACCTGCACCTGTGCGTCGAAAGCATAGGCGCGGGCGGCGCCGCATCGGGCCGCCAGATCGCGAACCATCCGGGCGGCATCGAGAGACGGGCCCTGGCTGTGGGCGGGGCGCAGAGCGCAAAACAGGATCAGGCAGGAGGGGATCGCGGCGCGCCGGAGCATAAAGTATTTCACAGGCCTTAATATCCGGAATTGTAACAGGATTGCGGGCGGGGGCGGGGCCGGCGACGAAGCCGGCGACGAAGCGACGCGGTCGGGGAGTGTTTGGCGCGGCATGCCCCCGACTCGGCCGCCCGCCGCGGACGCGTTGACAGACGAAAGCGTCTGTCCCACGTTGTTGCACGGGAATTGCGTTTTGTGGGGCAGGCGCTTTCGCCTGCCAACTGGCACGGTCGTGGCTCCGTTAAGCCGGGCAACCCGTGAGGTCGCGGCCGGGAACCTAATCCCCGAAGCTGCCGACTTCCTCGCGCTCTTCCACCGGCTTGGGGGCGGGTTT
>JADGNR010000277.1 GCA_017883415.1 Bryobacteraceae bacterium
CCAGCGCCACCTCGTGGCGCTCGACCATGTCGGCCAGCAGCAGCGACGTGAAGACCTTGGTCACCGAGCCGATCTCGAAGATGGTGTCGCCATCGAGCGGCCGCTTATCGCCCTGGTCCAGGCTGCCGTAGGCGACCACGCGAGATCCCTTGGCATCGATCGCGCCGACCACGATCCCCACGCCCTGCCATGCGCCGTGGATGCGGTCCACCAGGATCCTGCGGATCTCGGAATCGGGCGGAATCGGAGATTCCGGCGCAGACTGCGCGTGCGCCCCCGACAGCGGAATGATCAGCGCGCATGCCCCGATGAGAAGGTCCCGTAGCATCATGGATTCGTCTCCATGATACCGTTGGGCGTCCGCGAGCGTCGAGCGGCGAATTCGAACCGCGGCGGGAACCGCGAACTACCGTCGGCCGCCGTGGCCGCCGCCACCACTGGAACTGCGGGAGCCGCCACCGCCACCACCAGAACTGCGGGAAGCACCGCCGCCGCTGAAACTCCGGGAACCTCCGCCGCCACTGAAGCTACGCGAACCTCCGCCGCCACTGAAGCTGCGGGAGCCCCCGCCCCCACCGGAGCTTGGGGCGGACATACGCGGCGCCGACTGATAGCGCTGTGCCGGGGCTTGATAGCGTTGCGCCGGAGCCTGATTGCGCTGCGCCGGAGCCTGGTTGCGCTGTGCCGGGGCCTGGTAGCTTTGGCGGCCCTGGAACCGCTGCCAGTTC
The DNA here is from genome assembly GCA_017883415.1 of Bryobacteraceae bacterium. Classification (GTDB taxonomy): domain Bacteria; phylum Acidobacteriota; class Terriglobia; order Bryobacterales; family Bryobacteraceae; genus JADGNR01. The sequence goes on from JADGNR010000277.1 coordinate 729, forward strand.
GACGAGCCTTGCGAGCCCTGGGAATTGCGCGCGCCGGCTTGTGGCGCTGCGTTCCGGAACGAGCTCGCATTCCCGCCATTACTGCGCTGGCCGAACCGCTGCCAGTTCGACGAGCCTCCCGAGCCCTGGGAGTTACGCGCGCCCGCTTGCGGCGCTGCGCCGCGGAACGAGTTCGCATTCCCGCCATTACGCTGACCGAATCCGGACCAGTTCCCCGACCGCCCGGCCGCCATGCGCGAAGCCTGGGAAGCTGCGCCGAACCGGTTGTTGAGTCGACCGTTGGGATACGCTGCTCCTAGCCGATGACCGGGATCGTGCATCCACGCCGTTCTCCCCCGAATTCCGCCGCCGCCGAAACCGAAACCCTGGTGGAAGCCAAAGCGATTGAAGAAGAAGCTGTTGACGAATACGCTGCGGCCGAACCAATTCGGGCCCCAGCCCCAACCCCAGCCCCCGAAACCCCAGCCGCCCCAACCGCCGAAGCACAGGCCAATGTCAATTCCCGGTCCGAACCCGAACCCGTAGTCCGGATAATAAAGCGACGGATAGTATCCCCACGCCGGAGGCCCCCAAACATACGAGGGGTTATAGGTCGGAACATAGATCACCTGCGGATCGGCCGGTAGAATCTGGATCGCCGCTTGCCCGTCCTGGGTCTCGGTGGTCACGGTCTCCTGCGGGGTGGAGCGGAGTTTCCCGTTCGCCTGGGCGCTCGCCCGCATACGCTGCACGGCGCCCATCACCTCGGCCTGCTGCGCCAGGAAGGCGTTGCCCAGATCGGTGGTCCAGCGGATATCCTGCGTAAGTTTCGCCAGCACGTCCGGCATAGCCACCAGCGCTTGCACGCTGGCGTCCCAGTTCTGCTGGCGCGCGGCATCCATCAACTGCTGGCCCCGCAGGTTGCCGTTGGCCTGCAACCACTGCTGCGCCTCCACCAGTTCCACCGGGTACGTGGAGGCAGCCAACACCTGTCCCAACAGCGGATCGGGATACAGCGCGATGGGCGCAACCAGGTTATCCAGTTGCTGCGGGGGCAACGCCTGCCCACGGGCCTGATCCGGAGGAGGAGCTACAGGCTCGGGATCCTGCGCCCGCAGGACGGCTCCAGCCCCCGCCATGGCCAAAACACAGGTCAACAATATCCCGCGCCGAAACCACAGTCCTACCAAGGAGCCTTCCATTTGCCACCTCCTGCCACGAGGCGTTCGCCAGCAGCGGTGCCGTCGGCGCCGCCTTCCTGACCTCATTTTACGCCTTCCTGGCCTCAATTACTTGGATGCGGGAAACCGTTTCGGGGTTATAGGCCTTTTGAACCATTCGGCCGTGGGAGAGGGCCTCATCGGCCCTTGGGCGGGCTGGCCAGCGGGATGGGTCGATACACCAACCCCACGCGGGCCTTCGGGAAGCCCACGGTGGACCGGAACCCGTAAGTGCCGCCGTTGTGCCGGACGATGCCGTTACCGGCCACCAGCCAGCCGGGCGCTATCTCCATGCCCGCCATTGTGATGGGCCGCCGGACCTTCAGCATGACGGCCATGGCGGGAGCGAGCGGCCACTCGGCGAAGCCCGGGTTGGCGGCCAGAAATGCCAGCACGGTGGAAAGCCTCCCGCAAGTTGTTGAAAATACGTCCGACCGTTCTGGGAGGCTTTCATCACCTCTCCAGAAACCCAGGCCCAAACCATTGAGTCCAAAGGCACGGCTGGACAGAGGTTCTGCCGCCGGGCCATGGCGACCGGCCGGGAGGCCTACCCCACTCGTTGCGTGATATACCCCAAGCCGAGTCGCAGAAGACAACACCAGCGTGTAGGAATTTACAACAAAAGGACCGGAATGAGCCTATTTCTATACTTTCAGGCCGTTTGGTCTCTGTTTTGCTTACCTTAACCCGAATTCCTGCGGCCGGCCCCGTGCCAGCCGCAAATAAACATAGCGGCAGTTGGGAAAGGGGGATGGTATTGCGCCGTTTTCTAAGGGACTCGGGCCACCTGGTTCGTCCCGCGATCGTACTGCTGGCCGCGATGGGCCTGTTTCTGGTCGTCCGCAGCGCCGTAATTCCCAAGGCCTTCGGACAGTACGGACACTACCGTCCGGGAGCGCTGGACGCCATCCGCGCGCGCCCGATTTCCTTTGCCGGGCAGGACACGTGCGTAGCCTGCCACGATGAGCAGGCCAAGGTGCGCGCAGCGGGCAAGCACGCGCACGTCGCCTGCGAAGCCTGCCACGGTCCGCTGGCGAAACATGCCGACGACCCCACGGCCAACGTTCCCAAGCGGCCCGAGGTCGCCAACCTGTGCCGGCGCTGTCACGAAAAGGATGCGGCGAAGCCCCAAGGCTTCCCGCAGGTGGCGACCGTGGAGCATTCCGCCGGCATGGCCTGCAATTCGTGCCATCAACCGCACAATCCGCACCTCTGAGGGAAGGACCCGACAAGCATGGACATCAGCCGGCGAGATTTATTCACCATGGGCGGCAAGCTCCTGGTTCTGGCATCGGTGGGAGCCAGCCTGGAGCAGATCACCGGAGCCGCGCCCCCCACCGACGCCTACCGCATGGCCGAGCATTGGTGGGGCATGATCATCGATGTCGATAAGTGTATCGGCTGCGGTAACTGCGCGCGCGCCTGTTCCCGCGAGAACAACGTGCCCAGCGGCTATTTCCGCACCTGGGTGGAGCGCTACGAAATCGAGGAGGGCCGGCCGCCCCACGTGGAATCGCCCAATGGCGCGCTGGACGGCTTCCCGCCCTCGAAGCGCGAGGACGTGAAGAGCTTCTACGTGCCCAAGCTGTGCAACCAGTGCGCCGATTCGCCCTGCGTGCAGGTCTGTCCGGTGGGCGCGACCTTCGTCAGCCCGGATGGCGTCGTGCTGGTGGACGAGACCTACTGCCTGGGCTGCCGCTACTGTGTGCAGGCCTGCCCCTACGGCTGCCGCTACCTGCATCCGGACAAAAACACGGTGGACAAATGCACGCTCTGCTACCACCGCATCACCAAGGGCCTCACCACCGCGTGTTGCGAAAGCTGTCCCACCGGCGCGCGCCAGTTGGTGGATTTCAAAGATCCCAAGGACCCGGTGCACGAGTTCCTGCGCCACAATAAAGTGCAGGTTTTGAAGCCGTATATGGCCACTCAGGCGAAGGTCTACTATAAGAACCTCGACGGGGCCGTGAGGTAACGGAGCAAGCGATGATACCTGGCGTAGACGGTTTCATGTACCCCAACGAAGTGGAGCTGCAGTGGAGCCTGCTGATTGTGCTCTACCCTTATATCACCGGCCTGGTGGCCGGGGCCTTCATCCTGGCTTCGCTCGAGCGCGTGTTCAAGGTGGAAGCGGTGCGGCCCACTTACCGCCTGGCCCTGCTGACGGCCCTGGCCTTCCTGCTGGTGGCGCCGCTGCCCCTGCAACTCCACCTGGGGCATCCGGAGCGGTCCATCGAAATGTACCTCACCCCGCATCGCTCCTCGGCCATGGCCATGTTCGGCTTCGTCTACCTGTGGTACCTGACGGTAGTGCTGCTGCTCGAAATCTGGCTCGAATTCCGCGCCGATATCGTGCGCATGGCGCAAACCACCAAGGGGCTCACGCGGCTGGTCTACAAAGCGCTCACGCTCGGCTCGGAGAATCTCAGCCCCGCCGCCCGGCGGATTGACGACAAGGTGGGCTACGCCGTCACGGTGATCGGCATCCCTTCGGCGTTCCTGCTGCACGGCTACGTGGGATTCATCTTCGGCTCCATCAAGGCCAACCCCTGGTGGTCCTCGCCGCTCATGCCCATTGTGTTCCTGTTCTCGGCCATGGTCTCGGGCATCGCCACCGTGCTGCTGCTCTACATGGCGTCGATGAAGGTGAAGAAAATGGCCATCGATATGCGCTGTCTCGACACCATCGCCAAGTACCTGTTCTACACCTTCGTGATCGACTTCACCCTCGAGATGCTGGACCTGATTCACCGCACCTACGAGGCCGACGAATCGTTCCGCAGCCTGGATTTCATGGTGCACACGCGCCTGTGGGGCTCGCAGGTGATTCTGCAGATCCTGCTGGGAACGCTGGTGCCGCTGGTGCTGCTGGCGGCCAACCAGTTGTGGACCTTCTCCGAGGCGAAGCGCCGCGCGATGTACGTGATCGCCTGCGGCCTCACCCTGGTGGGCATTTTCGCCATGCGCTGGAACGTGGTGATCGGCGGCCAACTGTTCTCCAAGAGTTTCCTGGGCTACACCACCTACAAGGTGGAATTCGCGGCGCGGGAAGGCCTGCTGGCGGCGAGCGCGCTCATGCTTCTGCCTTTTGTGATCTTCATCGTGCTGGTAAAGCTCCTGCCGCCGTGGCCGGAGCGCGAGACTACGTAGACCGTTAGGAGGTTGCCATGCCGCAACCCGAGCCGCAACCAGAACCGCATCCAGAGCCCCAACCAGAGATGGCGGCGCTGCAACGCCAGGTTCGCGAGCTCGCCGCGCGCGTGGCCGAGTTGGAGCAGATCGCGGGCAAGGTGCGGTACGCTCCGGGCAATTTCCCGCGCGTGGTTCCAGCCGAAGCCCCTCCCGCGGCGCTCACGCTGCCGGCCCCTCCCGCGGCTACCGCGGCACCGGCCCCTCTCGCGGCTTCCACGGCGCCCACACTGCCGGCCCATCCCGCCGCCGCGGCCCCGGCGGCCCTGCAAACCATGGGCCTGTTTCCCGTCGTCGGGCGGGCCCTGCTCGGGCTGGCCGGGGCCTATCTGCTGCGCGCGCTCACCGAATCCAACACCTTTACACCGCGCGCGGGGGTGGCCATTGGGATTCTCTACGCCATCGGCTGGCTGGTGTGGGCGGCGCGCACGCCGGCCGCACGCCGTGTGGAAGCCGCGCTGCACAGCCTGACCTCCGTACTGGTGCTGGCTCCCCTGCTGTGGGAAGCGACGCTGCGCTTCCACGCCGTCTCAACCTGGGGAGCGGGCGCCATTCTGCTCCTGTTCACGCTGTTCGGCCTGGCGGTTTCGTGGCGCAAGAACCTGCTGACGGTGGCCACCATCGCGACGCTGGCCGGTCTGGCGACCGCCGCTGCCTTGCTGATGGCCACCCGCGACGTGCTGCCCTTCACCTTCGTCTTCCTGGCCATTGCCGCCGCCGTGGAAGCTTCCGCCTGCCTCGATCGCTGGATGAGCGAACGATGGCTGGCCGCGATTGCGGCCGATCTGGCGGTCCTGCTGGCCACCTACCTGGTGACCAACGAACGCGGTCTGCCCGAGGGCTATGCCGCCATTCCGTTCGCGTGGCTGCTGGCGGCGCAGATCGCGCTGCTGGCCATTTATCTTTCGAGCACCATCGTGCGCACGCTGCTGCGCGGCTTCCCCTTCACGGGTTTTGAGACGGCGCAGTGCGTGCTGGCCTTTCTGATCGGCGTGGGCGGCGGGCTGCGCCTCTCGAGCCAGTCCCACCTTATCGCCGCGTTCGCGCTGGCGTGCGCCGCCGCCTGCTACCTGGTTTCCTTCGCGCTGCTCGACCGCCGCGGCGCGCTGGGGCGCAATTTCTACACCTACTCGACGTTCGGCATTCTGCTGGCGCTCGCCGGCAGCCGCATTCTGCTCAGCGGCGCGGCGGCCGCGGCGGCATGGAGCGTGCTGGCGGTGGCCTGCATGGGGGTGGGGGGCTCCTTCGGCCGGTTCACCCTGCAGTTGCATGGCGCGATCTACCTTCTGCTGGCGGCGGCCGCCTCGGGCGCGCTCGAACATGCGGCGGCGTTTTTTCTCGGCTCTCCCTGGTGGCCCGACGACCGCCAGGCGGCCTTGTGGGCCGGCGCGGCCACCGCCCTGCTGTGTTATTGGCTGGCCGTCCGTTATGCGCGCGGCCGCGCCGGATGGAACTTCCGGGCATTGCGCATCGCCCTGGCGGCCACCCTGGTCTGGCTGGCGGCGGGGATTGCTGCCGGCGGATTGACCGGCGTCTATCACGCCCTGTTCGGAGCCGCGGCCAGCCATGCCTACTGCGCCACCCTACGGACCGGCGTGCTCTCGGGCGCCGCCCTGCTGCTGGCCTGGGCCGGATCGCGCGGGAACAAACCGGAACTGTCGTGCCTCATCTACCCGGTGATGCTCGCCGGCGCCTACCGCCTGCTCATGGTGGACCTGCATCAGGACCGCACCGTGGCGCTGTTTCTTTCCCTCCTGGTCTACGGCGCGGCGTTGATCGCGCTGCCCCGCCTGGTTCGCGGCCGTGCTATGGCAACGGCGCCGGCCGGATCTTGAGGTTCTTGAACCAGGCCGCGCTTCCGTGGTTCTGGAGCGAGATCGGGCAGTCCTGGCGCGGATGCTCGACCAGCATGCGGTAGACCGCCGAACCGGCGCCCCACCGCGCCGCCGTGCCCTGCGCGATCTCTCTCGCGTCCAGACTGGTCGACACCACCTCCACGCCATTGAGCCAGTGCTCCACGCGATCGCCCTTCACCACCAGCCGCGCATGGTTGAATTCGCCCACCGGCCGCGTCATGTCCCGGGATGGCGCCGCCATGTCGTACAGCGCCCCGGCCTGGTGGGTTTCGCCCTTCCGCGCGTCGGGGTTCTTCGCGTTGTCGAGCAACTGGTACTCGAAGCCGATCACGTAATCCTGACCATGAGCGGGCCGGCCGGCGGGACGTTGCAGGAGCGACCGGGCGACCTGGTCCTCGAATTTCCCGGTCTGCCGTTCCAGCAGAAACAGATGGTCCTGGATGCGATACTTCACCCCGCTGTTGCCCCCGGGAGAAATCTTCCAGTCGAAGACCAGCTCGAAATCGCGGTACGTTTCGCTGGTAAAGAGATCCTCGGTAATCCGCGGCTTGGGCAGGGCCTTGAGGCAGCCGTCTTCGATGGTGAACGAATCGCCGGGCGGAGACTTCCGGGCAGGATCTTCCCAGCCGGCGTAGCTGCGGCCGTCGAACAGCAGCCGCCAGCCCGCGGCCCGCTCCCCGGCGGTGAGCTGGTTATCCGCCGCCAGGGCCGCACCCGAAGCCAGCATCGCCCAGGCCGCCGCGATGGTCCGCATCCTCACGCCATCACACTAGCAGAACCGCCCATCGGAGCGGGGCGCCCCCCTCCTCGGCCGCGGGGCGCCGCCGCTTGCCCCGCATCCGACCAGCAGAACCGCCCATGGGAGCGGGGCGCCGCCCTCACTGGCCGCGGGGAGCCGCCGCTC
>JADGNR010000048.1 GCA_017883415.1 Bryobacteraceae bacterium
CGCGCCCAGAGCCAGGGTTCCATTGCTCAGAGCCCTACCGGTAATGGTCACCGGGAAGCTGGCGCCGTTGGCCACGCCCTGCGTGGGATTCATGGCCGTCAGCGCCGGAGCCGGCGGCAGGTTCACGGTGAACCTGCCGCCGCCTCCGGCTCTGACCGCCATGAATCCCACGCAGGGCCTGCAAGGCGCCAGCGTCCCGGTGACCATTACCGGTACGGCGCTGAGCAATGGAACCCTGGCCGTGGGCACGGGCATCACCGCCAGCGGCGTGACGGTGGTCAGCGATACGCAGATCAACGCCACCCTCGTTCTGGCGGCTAACGCTCCGCTGGGTCCGGCGACCGTCGCCGTGACCACGCTGGGGGGCACCAGCAACGCGCTGACCTTCACCATCAACCCGCCGCCTCCGGTGCTGACCGGGATCGCGCCCAACACGGGCGCGACCGGCAGCAGCGTGCCGGTGACCATCAGCGGCTCGTTCCTTACGGGGGCCACCCTGATCGTGCCGGCTGATATCACCGTTTCCGGGGTGACCGTCGGCGCCAGCTCGATCACGGCCACCTTCGCTCCCGCGGCCAACGCCGCCCTCGGCGCGCACAGCATTTCCGTGACGACCGCCGGCGGCACCAGCGGCGCGGTTACCTTCAACGTGATTCCGCCGCCTCCGGTGATCGCCTTGATCGCCCCCGCGGCCGGCCTGCAAGGCGCCAGCGTACCGGTGTCGATTACCGGTAGCTTCCTGACCGGCGGGGCCATCGTCGTGGGCGGTGGCATCACCGCTACCGGCGTGACCGTGGTCAGCGATACGCAGATCAACGCCACGTTCGTGATGGCGGTTAACGCCACGCTCGGTGCGCACACCGTCAGTGTCACGACCCTGGGCGGCACCAGCGCCGCTGCCAGCTTCACGGTCAATCAGCCGCCTCCGACCTTGACCGGCATCGCGCCGGCGCAGGGTGGGCAGAACTCCACCGTGCCGGTAACCTTTAGCGGCACGTTCCTTACAGGTGTCACGCTGAATCTGCCGGCCGGCATCACCGCCACCGCCGTGGTGGCCACTGGCACGCAGATCACCGCCAACCTGGCCATCGCGGCCACTGCCACGCTCGGCACGAACACGATCAGTGTGACGACCGGCGGCGGCACCAGCAACTCGGTGAACTTCACGGTCAACCCGCCAGCTCCGGCGTTGACCTCGATACAGCCCACGTCCCTGACCCGTCCGGGTGCTGGCTCGAGCACCACCACCGTGACCTTCAACGGGGCTAACCTGGATGGCACCACGCTGGCCTCGTTCCCGGTGATGCCTGGAGTGACTCTGAGCAACCTGCAGATTCCCGTGGGGACGAGAATCTCACAGGTCAAGGTCGACTTCACGCTCACCAACACCACTACCCGGGCGACCTACCAGATGACCATCACGACGGCGGGCGGAACCAGCAACGCTCTGCCGTTCACCATCAACTAGCAACCTTTGCATCAGCTCTGCCCGGCCGCCTGATAGCGGCCGGGCAGGTTTTTTTTGTCGCGCCTCCGCCCCTGCGCCCCCTGTTCCCCCTCCCGGAGTTTAACCCCCGCCTCTCCGCAGCCGGCTTCGCTGCGCTCGGGTGGTACCCCCCTGTTCCCCCTCCCGGAGTTAACACCCACCGAGACGAGGTTAATGTTAACATTAACTAAATTAGAAATAGGGGATACACGACCTTTAGAGGGGGTCTTTGCTATGTATGGACGTTTGTCTGTTCTCGGGCTGGGTCTGGCGTGCGCCGGATTCCTCTTTGCCCAGGTTGCGGGCCAGGTTACGGGTTCGGTTGCCGACCCGTCCGGCGCCCAGATTCCCAACGCCAAGGTCAGCTTGTACCTGACCGGAGGCAAAACTCCGATTCTCACCACGCATACGACCAGCGACGGTGTTTTTAACTTCACCGCTGTCCGGCCGGAAACCTACAGGCTGGAGGTGGAAGCCACCGGATTCGCGCCCGCCGTCCAGGAAGGCGTGGTGGTGGACCCAGTGCACGCGACCGCTCTGCGGCCCATCCAGGTAAGCATCCAGGCCACGTCGGCCACTGTTGAGGTGGCGGCGTCCAGCGCCACGCTGGATACGTCGACGGCGGAAATCAGCAGCACGGTCACCAATTCGCAGGTGGTGAACCTTCCGGTGCTCGACCGGCAGGCCAGCAACCTGTGGTACACGCAGCCCGGCGTGAACAGCAACGGCCGCGCCGACACGGTGATCAACGGCCTGCGCGCGCAGAACACCAACGTCACGCTCGACGGCGTCAACGTCCAGGACAATTTCATCCGCATCAACGGCCTGGACTACATTCCCAACAAGCTGACCATCGGCGAGGTTTCCGAGATCACGGTATCGAGCTCGAACGCCAATCCGACGGTGGGCGGCAACGCCAACGCGATTTCGCTCTCCACGCCTTCGGGCACCAACCGGTATCACGGCAACGCTTACTGGTTCAACCGCAACAGCGCGGCATCGGCCAACGACTGGTTTAACAACCGGGACGGCGTGGCGCAGCCGTTCCTCAATTTGAACCAGTTCGGCGGCTCGCTGGGCGGGCCGATCAAGAAGGACAAGCTGCTGTTTTTCGTCAATTACGAGACCTACGACGAACACCAGACGTTTCCCGAATCGCGCACCATCCTGACGCCCACCGCCGCCCAGGGCATCCTGCAATACAAGGTGGGAGGGGCGGTGCAGCAGTTTAACATCCTCCAGGACCAGGGGCTGCCCATTGATAAAACGATGGCGGCGCTGATCGCGCAACTGCCCAAGGTGGGCAACAGCACGTCCCAGGGCGACGGGTTGAACACCACCGGCTTCCAGTTCAACGAGCGGAGCAACGAGCGCCGCGACAACATTGTGGGCAAGATCGACTACATGCACTCGCCCAAGCACGTGTTCAGCGGCACGTACCGGTGGAACCGGGACATCGTGGACCGCCCCGACATCGGCGGTGGTTTCAACTTCGTTCCGGCGGTGTCGAACAATATCGGGGTGAACCTGTTCAGCGCCAGTTGGCGCTGGAACCCGAAGGCGACCCTGACCAACGAGCTGCGCGGGGGCGCCAACCTGGCGACGGCGCCGTTCGACGTGTCGGGCACTCAGCCCACGTCCTTCATCGGGGGAACGATTTTCTCGAACCCGGTGAATTCGTTCCTGTCGCAGGGCCGTACCACGCACACCTACAACCTGCAGGACAACGCCAACTGGGTGCACGGGCGGCACATCGTGTCGTTCGGTTTCCAGACCCAGCAGAACCGCACGGCGCCCTTCAACTTCGGCGGCATCGTGCCCACCTACAACCTGGGCTTCTCGGCCACCAACCCGTTCGGCTACGGCGTGGGCGATATCCCCGGCGCTTCGGCCACGGACATCAACACGGCCAACAACCTGCTGCTGTCACTGGCCGGAATCGTCACCTCGGCGACGCAACTCTACAACATCACCAGCCGGACCTCGGGATTCGTGCCCGGCGCCCAGCAACTCCAGCACCTGAGCTTCAACGACTACGCCGGTTACGTCACCGACACCTGGAAGATCAAGCCGCGCTTCACGGCAGTGCTGGGAGTGCGCTGGGACTTCTTCCCGCCGGTCAAGGAAACCGACGGGCTGCTGATCCAGCCGACGCTGATCAACAACAACCCGGTCACCACGCTGCTGTCGAACGCTTCGCTCAACTTCGTGGGCAGCTCCCTTTACCATAACGACCTGCACGCGTTCGCTCCCAACCTGGGCCTGGCCTGGGATGCGCGGGGCAACGGCAAGACGGTAATCCGCGGCGGCTACAGCATTTCCTACGCGCAGGACGACATGCTGGAGGCGGTGCTCAATACGCTTTCGGTGAACACCGGCCTGCAGGGCACTTCCGGGTTGCAGAACCTCAACGCGTTCGCCGCCGCGCCGCCGGCCATCCCCACGCCGGTATTCCAGATTCCCGTGACCACGGCGCAGAACTTCGTCACCACGGGCAACAATAACGTACAGGGGCTGATCGATCCCAACCTGCGCCCGCCGTACGTGCAGCAGTGGAACTTCGGAATCCAGCAGGATTTCAAGGGCACCATTTTCGAGGCGCGCTACGTGGGCAACCACGCGGTGAAACTGGCGCGGCAGATCGACTTCAACCAGATCCACATCAAGGATGGCGGGTTCCTCACCGATTTCATCAACGCGCGGAACAACGGCCTGGCCTCGCTGGCGGCCACGGGCACGTTCAACGCGACGTTCAACGCGAACATCCCCGGCAGCGTACCCCTGCCGTTCTTCAACGCCCTGCCCGGCGGAGGCCTGCTGACTAACGCCACGGTCCGCTCCGACGTCCTGAGCGGCCAGGTGGCGGCACTGGGGCAACTGTACCAGGCCAACAACTTCTTCCCGAGCACCATCCCCGGATACAGCTATTTCCCCAATCCCAATGCGCTGTATTCGAGCGAACTGACCGGGTTCAGCAACTCCAGCTACAACGGGCTGCAACTGGAGGCGCGGCGGCGCCTGGCGCACGGCATCCAGTTCCAGGCCAGCTACGTGTTCAGCAAGGCGCTGAGCGATACCAGCGTGGAGCGCGGCCTGGATGCGCTGCTGGACAACAATAATCCCTCGATCGAGAAGGCGCGGGCCCCCTGGGACCTGACCCACTCCTTCAAGGCGAACTACTACATGCCGCTGCCCTTCGGGTCGGGGCATCGCTTCGGCGGCGGCCGCATGGCGAATCGCGTCATCGGCGGGTGGGCGTTCAGCGGCATCGTCACCATCAACAGCGGCGCGCCCATCTCGATTCTGTCGGCGCGCGGCACGTTGAACCGGCCGGCGCGGGCGGGCGAGAACACGGTCGACACCACCAGCACGCTCGGCCAGTTGACGGCCAACTCCGGACTGTTCATGACCGGCAACGGGCCGTACTTCATCAACCCGGCGGCCATCGGGACCAACGGCCAGGGCGTGGCGCCCGACGGCCAGGCGCCCTTTGCCGGCCAGCTATTCACCAACCCGCTGGCCGGTTCGGTGGGCGGACTGCAGCGCCGCGACCTGAGCGGGCCGTGGTTCAAGAACTACAATATGTCGCTGCTGAAGGACACCAAGATCACCGAGCGGCAGAGCATCCAGTTCAAGGCCGACTTCTACAACCTGTTCAACCACCCGAATTTCTTCGCTGGCGACACCAACGTCAACAGCACGACTTTCGGGCAGATTACGAGCATGCTGTACAGCGCCGACGGGGTGGGCCCTCGCCTGCTCCAATTCGGATTAACCTACAAATTCTAAAGCGGTTATTTCCGGTTTCCAGCCCTGCGCGGACACCCCGCGCAGGGCTTTTTTGCGCTTCCGTAGTATCGCGCCCCGATATGCCGTGAAACACGGATACCCAGATCTCTCCATTTCTCCGATGATTGGATCATAATGGTCCCAAAACTCATACATAGTACCGGTATTTTCGCTCTGATCCTGGCTTCGGCGGCGGCATTACAGGCGGGCACCACGGTTTGGGCGATGAACGCCAGCCTGGGCAATCCGCACATACAGGCATACGACCTGGCCGACGGACATCTCATTGTCGATTTTCCGGCTCCCAACAACGACGCCTTACGGGGGCGTGCCAACGGGCGCGGAATCGCGGTGGTGGGCGACACGATCTACTATTCCCTGGCCGACAGCCCCAACGTCTATAAGACGGACGCGACGCACCGGGACCTGGGCAGCTTCAAGACCCAGCTTTCGCCGGGAATCAACAGCCTCTCCTGGGATGGAACGAGCCTGTGGATGGTAGCCTCTTCACCGACCAACGAGGGCGTTCCGGCCGACGACAAGCTCTACCAGTACTCGCCATCCGGCCAGCCACTCCAGATCCTGGCGCTGGCGGGGACGCCAAACAGCAACCTGGCGCGCGACGGTTTCGAAGTGCTGCCCGACGGCCGCTTTATCGCGAACCACGGCGGTATGCCCTACGATATCTACAACTCCAACGGGACCATGCAAAAACCTCTCTTCATTACGGGGACGTTTCGACCGATGGGGATCGCCTTCGATGGCACCAACTACATTGTTTCCGCTCCGTCGTTTACGGATACCGGTGGCGGCCGCCTGGCGATCTACGACGCGAACGGGGGTTCCAATCCGCGGTTTGTGGATCTGCCGGCGGCTCTTATTCCGTACGGGATCGTGGATCTGGCGGTCGATCGCGCCGCCGTGCCGCCGCCGGCGAGCGCTGCGCCGGCCATCGCCGCCGGACAGGTGCAGAACGGCGCCAGCTATCAGGAGGGCATCGTTCCGAATTCCTTTATGCAGATCAAGGGGACCAATCTCGCCTCCACGACGGTGGACTGGACGAATTTCATCGGCGCCAACGGCGAGCTGCCCACATCCATCAATAACGTGAGCGTGAGCGTCGGCGGAAAGCCGGCGTATATCGCCGCCATCAGTCCGGGGCAGATCAACGTGCTGGCGCCGGACGTGGGCTTGGGACCGGTGCAGGTGACGGTGACGACTCTCGCGGGCACGAGCGCGGCGGTAACGGCGAATTCCCAGCAGTACGGGCCGGCGTTCTTTCCGTGGGGCAGTTACGCCGTGGCCACCCGGCCGGACTTCAGCATCGCGGTCAAGAACGGGACATTTCCAGCGGCCACGGTACCGGCCAAGCCGGGGGATACGATCATCCTGTGGGGCACGGGTTTCGGCCCCACCACTCCGGCCGCGCCCGTGGGAGTCAAGGTCCCGTTCGGCACGCTGTTCCTGACATCCAGTCCCGTGACGGTCACCCTCGGCAACACGCCGGTGCAGGTATTCGGAGCCGCGGCCGCGCTGGCGGCCCCTTATGCGGGGCTGTACCAGGTGAACATCAAGATCCCGGACAGCATGCCGGATGGGGATTGGCCGATCGTGGCCACCATCAATGGCGTTTCCTCCCCGGCGACCACACTGCTTACGGTGCTGCGCTAGCCTGGGCACGTGGATCCAACCCTGCTCTACGCGCGCCGGCTGGCGGAGCGCTTCGGCGGCTTGCCGCAGGTCGTGGCCGTGGCGCTGGCCGGATCGCGGGGCGCCGGCGCCGCCGACCCGCGCTCCGATTTCGACCTGTACGTTTACGCCCACGGTGAAATTCCCGTTTCTTTCCGCCGTCAACTGGCGGGCGGCGCGGGCGAGATCGACAACCGCTTTTGGGAGCCGGGCGACGAATGGACCGATTCCGCCACCGGGGCCCGCATGGACGTAATGTACCGCTCGCCCGCCTGGATGGAGGATCGGCTGGAGCGCGTCCTGGTGCGCCACGAGGCTTCCATCGGCTACAGCACCTGTTTTTGGTTCAACGTGCTGCACTCCGAGGCGCTGTTCGATCTGCGCCAGTGGTATCGCGAGTTGCAGCAGCGCGCCCGCGCACCTTACCCGGAGGAACTGCGGCGGGCCATTGTAGACAAGAATTACCCGATCCTGCGCACGAACCGGTCGTCCTACCGCGCGCAGATCGGCCTGGCGCTGGAGCGGGACGACCGCGTGAGCGTGCAGCACCGCGTGACCGCGCTTCTGGCCAGCTTTTTCGACATCTGGTTTGCCCTGGAGCGGAAGCCGCACCCTGGGGAAAAGCGCCTGCTCGGATTCCTGCCACGGGAGTGGGCGGACCTGGTCCGGGCGGTCCTGGATGCGGGCCCGCCGGATCTGCTGCTGCGCATCGATGCGTTGCTGGACCGGCTGGACGGCGTGGTGGGGTAGGCCTCCCGGCCTGCCCCGTCCGGAGCGCGCCTTCAGCGCGAAGGGCAGGCCGGGAGGCCTACCCCACTTTCACCACGATCTTTTCCGCCGCCTGGTTGTCATACTCGTCGGCCACGCGGACCGCGATGGTGTGTTCGCCCGGCGCGGCATCGAGGCTCAGATCGTAGTCCAACTCGAGCGAGTCCGATAGCTTCGTCACCGGCGCCACCACCGACCATTCCCCGCCGTCGAGCGAGTACTCGGCCTTGACGATGTTGTTCAGGGCGTCGGCGGCGTGCCAGCGAACCTGCAGTTTCCCGCCATTGCGCGTGGCGGCGAGCCCGGTGATCCTGGGCGGCGTGTTGTCGATGGTGAACGGATCGCTCTCCATCCGCGCCGTCAAGGCTTCCGAAGGCGGATTCGACGGCGCATCCGACGCCGTGACGCGGATGCGGTACTCGCCGTCCGGCAAGGCCGTGGAGTCCCAGGCGAAATACTTCTCCGTCACCTTCTCCTTCAGCGGCTTCCACTCGGTTTCGTTGACGCCGCGAATCTCGATGGTGTAGACCAGCGCATCGCCGTTCGGATCGGAGGCCAGCCAGCGCGCTCCCACATACCCTCTGGCGAGCTGCATGGCGGGCGTCGAAGTGATGCTGTCGAGCGAAAAGGCCGGAGCGCCCGGCGCGCGCCTTCCGAGCGGCGGCAGGTTCAGGGTTTGCGCCGGCCCCTGTGAGGAAGCGGCGAGCGCGACCGGCGGCGCCGGGAAGCGGTAATTAGGCGGGGTGATCTCGATCTCGTCGAGGCGCGGCTCCACGTTCTTGAGCAGGTAGGCCACATCCACCGATTCCAGCTCCGGCGTCTGCCCCGCGCCGCCCGCGGTCAGCGTGGCCTTCCACTGCACGAAACGCGCCGCTGGGGAGCCGACGCGTCCGCCTTTGGGCGTGGTGATCGGCGCCGACCACCCACTCCAGTTCTTTTGCGGCTGATCCAGGTTGCCGCTGCGCGTCTCCACCGCGATCTGCCCGCCGTTCAGCTTGGCTTCGAAGCTCAGGCGCCCCCACAGCGAATACATCGCCGTGTCGAAGACGTCGCTCTCGATGGAGCCCTCGCGCTCCAGGTCCGGACCGATCTCGTACACTTTTCCCACGTTGCCGGTGACCGCGTAAAGCCGGCCGTTGGCTCCCGGTTGAAACGCCGTGATCTGCGTGGCCGGGATGGTCAGCAGCGCCGTGTACCGCGTGGCGGATTCGATGCGGTACGCGCTACCCCGGTTTCCCGCGCCTAGAATCACGCGGCCCGAGCCATCGAAGGCGATGGCGTACACCACGTCCTGCGCATGGCTCCAGATGCGCCGCGGATTGCCGTCCGGCTCGATGCGGTACACTTCGCTGCCTCCGCTCACGCCGGCCGCCGCGCCGCTGGCCGGAGGAGGTAGGGCGGTGGGCCGCGGCGCGCCAGGCGCGGGAGCGCCGGGAGCGTTCACGGTGACGGCCGCCATAGCTGGCGCGGGACTGGTGGCTTGGGGCGGTGGCGGCGCGCCGCCGGCCTGCTTATTGCCCACCCCGGCCGCGTAGATGGCGCCGCCCGGCGCCACCGCTACCGCCGTCACTTCCCGCTTGGGCATCTGGTACAGCACAAAACCTACACCCGCGGGCGAGACGCGCAGCACCAGGCCGCCGGGATCGGTCCCGACGATGAGGTTGTCGTTGGCGTCCAGGGCCATCGAGCGGACGTGGGTCTCGTCGCTCTTGAAGAACACGCTGCCCTTGCCGTCGGGCGTCACGCGATGGATCTCGCCGCGGTCGCCGGTGGCCGCGAACAGGTCGCCCTTGCGGTCGAACGCCAGGGCCCAGATATACTTCGCCTTGGGATCGTAGAAGACTTCCTGCTTTCCGTTGGCGGCGATGCGGTAGATCTTGCCATCGGGAGATGTGGCCGCGTATACGCGATCTTTGGCATCGATGGCGATGGCGTGGATTTCGAGCGCATCCAGCTCCGCCAGGACCTTTCCCTTGCCGTCGGGCGGAATGCGATAGAGCTTGGCGCCCGTGCCGCCGCCGGCGTAGAGGTTGCCTTTGGAATCGAGCGCCAGCGCCCACAGGTAGGCGGTCGAGCTGTCGAACAGCTCGCGCGAGCGCGGCGCCAGGGTCAGCAGCCCGTCGCTGCGCAGCGAGAGGCTCTTTACGATCCCCTTTTCGAAATCGGCATACTCGCCCTGCGACCAGGTGCGGGTTTCGCCCGCGTAGAGGGCCGCGGCAGCCAGCAAACCCAGGAGGCACAGGGCGCCGCCCGCGCTGGTGCGCCCTTTCAGAGCCGCGACCGCGAGGGAGCGGTGGCCGGCGATTGAAATCGTTGTTTTCATGTCCGGGAATGGCGTTTACTTCACGTGGATGCGCAGGGAATAGCTGCCCGTGACCACGTAATCGAACGGCAGGGCCATCTGCTCCGACGCCGTTTCGGGCGAGGTGAACAGCGAGCGGTTCGACGCGCGGCCCGCCTGCATCACGTTGAGCACGGAAGAAGGCAAGCTGGGCAGCGTCTTATCGTCGTAATAGGCCGTGGGGCTCGACTCCAGCAGCGAAACATACAGCTTGCTGTTGGTGCGCTCCTGGTTCAGAAGGGAAACCGTCTGCGGCACATCCAGGAAGCGGTTCATCGACCCGGCCATATTCTGCATGCGGTTGACCGTATCGGCGTCGCTGAGCAGAATGCGGTGCTCCCCCTTGGCCAGGCCGGCCGGGATCTTCACCGTGAAATCGCGTTCCAGGCGATCGCCGCGATAGGGCCGCAGGAAGACCTTCACCGGCACTTCGTCGCCGGCGCGCACGTCGGGGGTGGCCACCCAGGCGTTCTCGATGGTCGCCACGCGGCGGTCCGGCAGCAGATCCACGGTGACGTCCACCCGCTTCACGTCGGGCGTCTTCACGTTGTTCAGGTACAGGCGGTTGAACTTGTCGCCAAACCAGCCGGCCAGCATCAGCGGCGCGGGCATGGGCATTTCGCCCGAAGCCTGCATGGTGGAAAGCGAAATCTGCGAGTGGCCGTTCATCTCCACTTTCCCGCTCAGCCGGTAGGTGGCTTCGTCGGCAAATTCGTTCAACTGCGAGAGCGAGTTGTACAGCGTCAGCATCATGAGGTACGGTGTCCACTTCTGATGCACGAAGACGTTAAAGTGGAAATCCTTTTCGCGGCTGACTTTCTCATGTTCGTCGAGCGACCGCACGCGCATGGTGACCGGGATCATATCGCTCTCGGCCCCCAGCACCCCCATGATGCCGCTGTGGCGGTCCTGGTGCAGCGATCCCACAATATCGGTGGCGTTGGCCATCTTGTTGGGCTGGAACGCCGAGGCCAGGGTCATCAACACTTCGCCCCGGCTCATGGGCATATCCACCGGGCCGAGGTTGAAGAAGGGATGGCCGAACGCGAGGATGCGCTTGCCGTCGTTGTAAGTCACCGTGCCCAGGCCGCTGACGGTCTTGTCGCCATCCACCAGCACGCCCGCCACGGTTTCCCCGGGGTTCAGCGCGTGCTCCCAGCCGGCCGCCGGCTTATTGGTATGGATGGTCCCGGCCGCGCCGCCCTGCACCGCGTTGATGCCCAACTGCTGGAACAGGGGGCCGAATTCGCGCAGCGTGCTCTCGCTGAAGCCGGAAAGGACCAGCGGCGATTCGATGGGCACCATGGTCGCGACCTGCCGCGGCAGGTTGGACGATGCGCCGGCCGACACGGTCTGCGCCAGCATCTCGCTGGGGATGGAGACTTCCCGGTTGCGCGCCTGCGTTTTATCGGGCGTGCGCGCGTCGTCGGGACGCGTGGCGTCGAAATCGTTGATCTCGAGCATCAACTCGATGGGCGTGATTCCGCAGATGGCGTCCGGCGAGAACACGCTGAGGCGCAGCGCCACCGCGCCGATCAGCTTCCCGTTGATGTATACCGGGCTGCCGCTCATCCCGCCGGCCACGTTGGTGCGGATGGCTTTGCCGCCCATTTTGGCGAGAATCACGTCCTGCTTCGGCCCCCATACGTCGCGCATGCGGCCGATGATCTCAATGGGAACCGGTTCGGCTTCGGTGCCCTGGAAAACCGTCCAGGCCGTGCCTTTCATGCCCGGCTTGATCTCGCTCAGCCGCATGATTTCGACTTTTCCGGCTTTGGGACGGGGAAGGGAAGCGTCCCCGCCATAGACGGGGAGCGCGGAAGCCGCGACAACCAGCAGGACCGCAGCAGTGGGGATGTTCATTGGGTCAACGGCTCCAGTTAGTTTCTATTGTACTATGATGCGCTGCGAGACCGCTTCGTTGCGGTTGCGGGCGTGCGGGGGTGCGACGAGGGCCTGGCCTCAGAGTTCCACAAGGCCCAGGCTGATCCGGAGCGCCCGATCGACTTTTCGCATCGTAGAGGCATCGACAGCACCCAGGTGCCTAATCAGGCGCTTCCGGTCAACGGACCGGATTTGATTGAGGATCACTGCCGATGGCTTCGCGAGGCCGCTCTTGGCCGGAAGAACAACCTCCCGCGGATGAGGCGGGTCGCCAAACTGTGAGCTGACCGCAGCCACGATCGTAATCGGGCTAAATTGGTTTGAAATGTCGTTTTGGAGGACGACGGCGGGCCTGGTTTTCCGGATCTCATGCCCCACAGTCGGATCGAAGGCGACGAGGTAGATCTCGCCGCGTCGCGGCGGATTCATGCGGTTTTTCTACGCCTGCTCTTCGAAGGCCTCTTCACGGGCAAGGCGGCTATCTCAGATGCTTCCTCTTCTAACGGGAACCACTCAGCCGCCATTTCCAGATCCCGGTCGGCGTTGGCGATCGCTTCCCGCTTAAGCCGTTCGCGAAGATTCTCTTTTCCCTGTGATCCGATGAAATGCAGGACGGCCCGCGAGATGAACTGGCTCCGGTTACCTTTGGGCGCAACCCGATCCAGAACGGCGAGCGTCCTGTCCGGCAAAACGATGTTTATGCGTTTGCTCATGGGTTGTCCGACACCAGCAGTATACACACTATAGTTGTGGACGGTCAAATCTCCGGGTGGTGTCCTAATGTGGCGTTGATGGCAAATCCGGCGTATGGTTTGATGGTTGGCCAGCCCGAACCGATCTGGGATCGACGGCCTCAGCCTTCCAGCCGCCGACATCTGAAACATCACGATCCATCAGCCACCAGTAGCGGCGGTAGAACCGGCCAGGACTCGCGGACTTAGCTGTCGGCTTCAAAGTGACGTAACCAAGCAGAATGTTAATTAGGATGCCGGACCAAGGGGTGTGATCTTCCGGGACCTCGCTCCCGGAAATTCATTTTCTGGCTGGTCTCCCTCAGATAGCGAAACTGAAATGGATCTCGGAGCCAAACGATGGCCAATTCTTGAGAGTAGTCGTAGTTGGGGTCAATCATTTATTGCCATTCCCGAATTACCTGGGCTGTGTGTCGTTTCCCGAGGCAATTTTTGTCCTCGCCTCAAACCTATAGCTGCCCGATCCCACTTCGAACAGCGCCGCCTGCCCTTCCATGCGCACGAACTTCACGCCGGGGGCGCGCTTCGCCGGGTGGCCCGATTCGGTCACGGCGGCCGCATCCGTTGCGGGCAGCCAGATCGTCGCCGTGGTGTTCGGCGGAATGGTCGCCTCCAAGGCGAAGTGGCCGCCCTCCCGCTTCCAGGCGCTGGCTATGGTCCCGTACATCGACTGGTGCGTCGCTTTGACGAAGCGCAAGTCGCCCACCGGGTACGGGCGGATGATGGTGTGGCGGAACCCCGGATTATCGGGGTCGGAACGGATGCCGGCGAGGTATTCGTACATCCACACGGCCAGGTCGCCGATCTGCATGACGTGGTTGCCGGAATTCATGCCCGGGTCGCCGGTATCGCCGTTCCACAGTTCCCAGATGGTGGTGGCCCCTTTCTCCACCATGTACCCCCAGCCGGGGTACGTCTTCTGGGTGGCGATCTGGTAGGCCAGGTCGCCGCGGCCGTTGTCGGAGAGCGTGCGCATGAGCCACTGCGCGCCCACCAGGCCCGTGCCCACATGCCCGGCGCTCTTCTCTTCGATGTTGCGGGCGAGGCCTTCCACGACGGCCGCGCGCCGGTCCGCGGGCACCATCCCGAAGTAGAGCGGCAGGATGCTGGAGGTTTGGGTGCCGTTGTCGTAGAGGCTGGTAGCAGGCCGGAAGAATCGCTTCTGAAACGCCGCATTCAGCTGCGCGGCGAGCGCGTCGAACCCCGCGGCATCGCCCGACTGATCGAGCAGACGCGCATACCGCGCCATGAGGCGCAGCAGGTGGTAGTAGTACGCCGTCCCCAGCAACGTCTTGTCGGTGATGCGCGCCGGGTCTTTGGAGTGGATCAGCTTGGGGTCTTCGGGCGGCACGCACCAGTCGCCATATTGGTCCTTGGGCATGAGGCCGTCCTGGAGATAGCCGCGCTCGTGGTCCATCCAGCGCTTCATGGCGGGATAGTCGCGCTCCAGCACGCGCCGGTCGCCGTACTGCTCGTAGAGCATGCCGGGGAGGAACAGGAAGGTGCTCGGCCAGGTGAGGTCGTCATAGTAGTTCGGCCAGTAATTGGGCGAAACCACGGGAACGCTGCCGTTGGGCTTCTGGGAGTCCGCCAGGTCGGTCATCCACTTGGCGTAGAATGCCGCCACGTCGAACATATAGCTTTCGCTGCGGCTCACCTGCGAGCGATCTCCCAGCCAGCCCTGGCGCTCGTCGCGCTGCGGGCAATCGGTGGGGATGCTGCGGTAATTGCCGCGGATGCCCCAGAACATATTGTGATGGATCTGATTCAGCAACGCGTTCGAGCTGGAGAAGTCGGCGGTTTGCGCCATGTCGTCGTGGACCACGCGGCCTTCGAGGGCGGCGGCGCCGGGCTCGCCGGGGAAGCCGGTCATTTCCACGTAGCGGAAACCGTGGTAGGTGAAGCGCGGCTCCCAGGTCTCCGTGCCCCCGCCGTGGAGCGTATAGACGTCGGTGGCGCGCGCCGTGCGCAGGTTGGCGGTGTAGAGCGAGCCGTCCGGATTCAGCGTTTCCGCATGGCGCAGCTTGACCGCGGCGCCGGCGGGTCCGGCAACCGTGAGGCGGCACCAGCCCACCATGTTCTGGCCCATATCGAAGATGTAGACGCCCGGAGTGAGTTGCTTCACGCTGACGGGGTGCAGGGTCTCGGTGACGCGCAGCGGCTCGGCCATCTGTGCGGCCAGGACGCCTGCGGGCGCGGGCACGGTTTGCGCCGCTTCCCAACGCGCATCGTCGAAACCCGCCCGGGTCCATCCGGGAAGTTCCATGCGCGCGTCGTATTCCTCGCCGTCGTATTCGTTATTGAGGCGGATGGGCCCGGCGGTCGAGAGCTTCCAGGTCTGGTCGGAGACCACCTCGAAGCGGCTGCCGTCGTCGTACTCAACGTTGAGTTGGACCAGCGCCTTGGGATAGCCGAAATTGCGCGTGCCTGGCTGCGCGCGCGGAGCGTGGTAGCGGCCATTGCCCAGCATCAGGCCGATGGCATTGGCGCCGGGCGCCAGGTGCGCGGTGACGTCGAAGGCGACGTAGAGCACGTGCTTGTCGTAGTCGGTAAGCCCGGGCGAGAGGACGTGGTCGCCCACTTTGGCGCCGTTCAGGTACAACTCGGAGAGACCCAGGCCGGAGTAGTAGACGGTGGCGCGGCGGACTTTTTTCTCGACCGCGAACTCCTTGCGGAGCAGGCGCGCCGGCAGGCGATGCTCCACGGGCGGGCCGGCGGGGGCTGCGGTCTCCTCGCGGCCGATCCATTTCCCGTGCCAGTCTTCGGGGCGCAGCAGCCCCATGGTCCAATCGGCCGGCGCGCTCCAGTCGCTGGCGTGGCCGTCCTGGTCCCAGATCCGCACCTTCCAGAAGGCGGCGGCGCCCGAAGCGAGCCGCTTGCCGCGATAGGCCACCTGGATCGACTGGTCCGATTTCACAATGCCCGAATCCCACAGGTCGCCCGTGCCGGCGTTCAGGGCCCCTGGGCTCGAAGCGACCAGGATGTGCCAGGCCGACTGGCGAAGCCCGCGCAACTTCGCATCGCCGGCAGACAGGATCCAGCTCAGGCGCGGCTCGGCGACGTCGATACCCTGCGGGTTGGTGCGGTATTCACAGCGCAGGTGCTGCGGCTGGAGAGTGGCGGCCGCTAAAGCCGCCGTGCAGAGTGCGAGGAGCAAGAAAGCCGGTCTCATGGCTATATGCAGGACATTCTAATGCCTACACGCTTGCGCAGAAAATGAGTACGCTTTTCGGGCGGCAGCGCCAGCAGGCGCCGGATCTGGTCGCGCAGCGCCAGATCACTCTCTTTCTTGAGAGCTTCCAGTTGGGCCTTTCGCGTTACGCGCGGCTTCTTCAAGAGTCTTCTCCAGGGCGGGGAGAGCCGCCAGATCGCTGGGCCGGCCCGCCGCCTTCTTGCTCTTGATGATATCAGCCATGCTGGCCACATAGATCCGGGCATCGCCAAGTGGCACCCGGCTCGCGCGCCGCCGCAGACCTTCCAGGGAACGGACCCCATCCATGACGGTCATGAAGTCCAGTTGCAACCCGTCGCTGTCCCGCGCGATGCGAAACAGTCCGCTCACGGGGTAATACGGGCGCAGGATGACGGCATCGAGATCGCGCGCCAGCGCCTTCAACTTCTTCAGATTGGTAGGAGTCTTGCGGAAAAGGAAATCGAGATCGACCGTCGAAACCGGCGCCCCCTGCAGAGCGGCGGCCGCGTTCCCGATCAGGACGGCTTCCAGGCCGTGCCGTTCGAGCAGATGCGCGATGCGGGCGAGCACAGGAGAGGCGTCCATAGTGGTCTGTTGCTCACGGTATCACAGCGGAGGCGCCGTCAGAATCGAAAGCCCGCGCCCAGGAAAGGCCCGTGCAATTGCAGGCGGGCGAAGTCCGGCGAGTTTTCCGCGTGCAGGTTGAAGGTGCGGTAGCCCGCCGCGAAGAACAGATGTTTCGCCGGCCGGAATTTCAGGCCCGCCTCGCTGCCCACGAAGTAACCGTAGTCGCCCACCTTCAATCCCGAGACCTCGCCGTGGATGTTCACCATGCGGTGCGGGTTGATGTCCATGGCCAGGCCCACGGTAGGCAGCCCCACCGACAGGTCCTCCTTCTCATCGGTGGGCGGATTCAGGTTCGGCGCCTGCAGCCTGCCGTGCATCAGGAAACCGTCGGCGGCAATCAGCGGGCCCAGCTTGAAAAGTTCCCGCACGTGGAGGAACTGGTATGTCCAGCTCAACTGCAAGTGCTGCACCTCCAGACCCGACCTTACCTGCGTGCCTACCGTGAACGCCTGTCCGTGGAAAAGGATGGTCCGGCTGACGAAATGGTCGCCCGAGTAATCGATGGGGGTGTACGAGAAGCGCAGTGTGCTACGGCCGTACTGGAGCGCGACGCTTCCCTCGGGGAAATTGGTGTCCGGGATTCCGAGGTCCTTCTTCGCGTCGATGTCGGTTCCCACGCCATTCTGCTCTACCCGCAGCCGTGAGCCCATCTGCGGGATCCAGTAGCGCCCCTCCAGCTCCACGGTGGGTTGGGCCTGCGCCACGGTTGCGGCCAGACCCGCGAAAAAGACGGTGAATGCGATATTGCGAAACATGTGCGGATTACTCCGCGGTTTTGACGAGCACGCTTTCGGCCATGGCCTGTTTCAGCACGTCGATTCCCTGGCCGGTGACCGCGGAAATCTCGAAGTATGCCAGGCCGCGCTCGGCGGCCAGGCTGCGGAGCGCCGCCGGGCGCGCGGGATCTTGCGCGGCATCCATTTTGGTCGCCACCACAATCATGGGCTTCTTCACCAGGTCCTCGCTGAAGCTGGCCAACTCTTCCATGACGGTCTCGAAATCTCGCACTGGATCGCGGCCGCTGGCTTCGGAAACATCCACCAGGTGCGCCAGCAGGCGGGTGCGCTCGATATGGCGCAGGAACTGGATGCCCAAGCCGTGGCCCAGGTGGGCGCCTTCGATCAGGCCTGGGATATCGGCCACCACGAAGCTGCGGAAATCGGCGAACTGCGCCACGCCCAGGACGGGCTCGAGCGTGGTGAAGGGGTAATCGGCAACCTTGGGCCGGGCCGCCGAGATGCGGGAGATGAGCGTCGATTTGCCCGCGTTGGGAAACCCGACCAGGCCGACATCGGCCAACAGCTTCAACTCCAGGCGCAGGCGCTTTTCTTCGCCGGGGCGGCCGGGCTCGTGCTCGGTCGGCGCCTGGTGCGTGGAGGTAGCGAAGCGCGCGTTGCCTTTGCCGCCTTTTCCGCCGTGCGCCACGGTGAACCGCTGCCCCGATGCGGTGAAGTCATAGAGCCGTTCGCCGGTGGCTTCGTCATACACAATGGTGCCGACGGGCACTTCGACGTCGATCGAGCGCCCCTCGGCGCCGGTGCGGTTGCTGCCTTCGCCGTGCCGCCCGCGCTCGGCTTTGTGCTCGGGGTTGAAACGGAACTTGAGCAGCGTGTTCTCATGCTCGTCGGCCACCAGAACTACATCGCCGCCGCGCCCGCCATCGCCTCCGCTCGGCCCTCCGCGCGGGACGTACTTCTCCCTGCGGAAAGCCAGACAGCCATTGCCGCCGTCGCCGGCCTTCACCAGAATTCTGACTTCGTCGATGAACATGTTTCACCGCCGGGACGCGGAGCGCCGAGAAGAAAATCAGAAACTCGGCGTCTCTGCGCCTCGGCGGTAAAGCGAGGAAGATTACTGGACTTCGTTGATGGTGACGAACTTGCCCATGCGCCCGCGGTCCCGGAATTCCACCACGCCCGTCACCTTGGCGAACAGGGTATCGTCTTTTCCCCACCCGACGTTGTTGCCCGGCTTGATCCTGGTGCCGCGCTGCCGTACGATGATCGAGCCGCCCGGAACCAACTGGCCGCCGAAGACCTTTACGCCGAGGCGTTGCGCGTTGGAGTCGCGCCCGTTTCGAGAAGTGCCTTGCCCTTTTTTATGCGCCATGCTTCACCTATGCCACGATGTCGCCCACCTGCACATCGGTGAAGGACTGTCGGTGCCCGATCGTTTTCTTGTACTGCTTCTTGCGCTTGAATTTGAAGACCAGGACCTTGTCGCCGCGCCCGGAGGCGACAATGGTGGCCTTCACGGTACCGCCCGCCAGCACTTCGCCGCTATCGTTGAAGGCGGCCTTGGTGGGTAATTCGACTTCCGCGCCGACATCGCCGGCCAGTTTTTCCACGCGGATGACGTCCCCCGGGGCGACCCGGTACTGTTTTCCGCCGGTTTCAATGATCGCGTGCATGCAAACCTCTGTCTGGGAGCCGTGACACACGGAGTGCGTCCGAGCCTCTGGAGTAAACTCCGAGTGTACTACACTTTGGCGCGCCGGTTCAAATGCGGGCGTCGGCGCCGGCACGCCGCTTCCTACAGCGGCTCCAGGTATCCCGAAACGCAAATCAGCGCCGAGCCGGTAGTCACGGGATTGTCCCGGTTCACGTTGAAGTCCAAAGAGTCCGCGTACGCTCTGATGCAATGCGTGGCCACCAGAACCTGTTGGCCGTTCACGATTCCCTGTGGAGTCAGCGCCAGATCCAGGTTGGAAGGGTTCGGGCCCAGCCCGGTGAACATCCGCAGCCGCGCCATCTCTCCGGCGGGCACGTAAATCGACGCCGTTACGAATTCGATCACGAGACGATGATTGGCTGGAACGGAAAAGTGGAACATCATGTTGAACGAAGGTGGCAGCGTGCCGTCTTGCCACTCGTGAAAAGCGTTCCGCGCGCGACAATCGCACGCCGTGAGCTTCGCCGGTACAATCTTCTTACCCAGCCGCTTGGGATGCTGCGTGAGCAGCGTTGATTTCTTTCCACTCTTGGGTTTTGCAGGCATATCGTTGTCCTCGTAAACTGCCGAAATCTCATCCCGGACTCGCCACTAACTGGGAGTATAACGCCGGCCGGGGGCGAGCGCCTGCCTCTACGGGCCGCCTCTGGTCACGATTCGCCTGGCTCTGGCGACACCTCGGAACGAACCAACCACCCTGCCGGTGGAATCCAAGACCTGGGCGGTCAATGGACCACGAAGCCGCCCCAGTTCGTTCAGCGTCCACGTGCCGCTGACTCTGCACCGGGACCCGCTATCGATGTCACAGTCGGCGGCGGACATTGTGAAGGCAATCGAGAATTTGCCGGCGGAGATCCTCACCCACCGTCCACGGCCGATTTGCTCGGTGGGCGCGGCGTCGGCTTCGGAGAAAGTAATCACGGTCTGGAACGGCCGTTGCCCCGTGA
>JADGNR010000562.1 GCA_017883415.1 Bryobacteraceae bacterium
TCAAGCTCAAGGAGTACGCCCAGCAGCAACTGGACCTGGGGGCTATATCGAAGCTGGATATCTATGGCCCGGAGCAGCAGCTCGCCGCCGCGGAAGTGACCGTGTCGCAGGCCCGTTTCGCCCTGGCTTCCGCGGAAGATGCGCTGCGGCACCAGCTGGGCGTGGATCTCGACCGCGACGTGCGCAAGCTGCCCATCGAACTGACCGAGTCGGTGGACGTGGGGCCGGGCGACGCCATGGCGTTGGACCCCGAGCAGGAGGTGCAGAAGGCGCTGGCCATCAACCCGGCCATTAAAGCCGTTTTGCAGAGGCTGGACTTCGACGACCTGGGAATTCAGAGCGCGAAAAACGGCCTGCTGCCGAACCTTTCGTTTCAAGCCCAATACACCACTGCCGGACAGGGCGGCACCTTCTTCCCAGGCAATTCCAGCCTGGTGGGAGGCGGACCCGCGGCGCCGATTCCGGGCGGCCTGAGCGATGCGCTCGGCCAGATGTTCGGATTCGGCTATCCGACCTACTTCGCCGGCCTCAACCTGACGTTTCCCATCCGCTCGCGGAGCGCTTCGGCGGCCATGGCCAACGCCCTGGTGGCCAAGAAAATCGATGCGCTGAATGTGCGCAACCTGCAGCAGGGCATCCGCCTGAGCATCCTGAACGCGGTCACCAACGTGGAGGGCGCCAAAGAGCAGTTAAAGCTGGCGCAAATCCAGCAGGACTTCGCGCGCAAGAATCTCGACGCCGAGAACCAGAAGTACCAGCTCGGCACGGATATCCTGCAAAACGTGATCCAGGCGCAGCGCGACCTGGTGAATGCCGACACGGCGGTGATCCAGAGCCAGATCAAGCTGCGAACCGACATGCTGGCGCTGCTGACCCAGACCGGCGAACTGCTCGACGAGCGCGGCATCGTGTTGAAGTAGTAGGGTAGGCCTCCGGGCCTGCCCCATGCGGTTCACGAATGTGTGGTAAGAACTTCCTTGGCAAATCAACAATAGGCGAGGGCAAGAGAGATGCCAGAAGAGCCGGGCGAATTCGGCCTGTTTGCCGAGATGAAAAAGGGCGCCCACGTAAAGCTGGCCCGCGACCTGTCCGCTACTTTCGACGCCATCGGTAAAACGGCCATGCGCGGCCTCAACGAGGCGACTTTCTCCGCGTCGAAGTTTGCGGTTGCTACGGGACTCAAACAATCCGCAGGGACAATAGCCGCCACCGACCGACGCAACATTGGCCGACGGCCCAGCGGCCGTGGGCACTTTCATTTCTTGTGATAACATCGGCGGGCATGAAGTCGGTGATTTGTAGGTACTGCGGTGAGACATTCACGTCTGTTCCGGGCAAACCCGGCTACATCGACGAATGCCCCGAGTGCTTGCACGAGAAGACGGCTCCCCCGAGGCCCAAATCCTTGAGCGCCGGTTCAGCCCAGCAGGGAAAGCTTCGCCATCAGGCTCACCGCGCCCTTGCCGCCTTAGGCGCTCCAGATGACGAGATCGAAAGATTCTTGGACTCCATTCCAACCCCGCACTAGGACAATAGCCCGATTTTTCCGCAAAGCCCGACCTGCCCTGCCACAATGATACTGGTAACACCCGACGGTCGGCGTCATGCCATCCTTGCTTCTCGCACTGCTGCTGGCAGCCATCTTGAGCTTCTTCGCACCGCCGGTGGAGCGCCGGGTGCGGGGCTGGCTGGCAAAGCATCCGCGCGCGATCTGGGCCGTCCCGTTTCTGCTGACCGCCATCTTCGCGGGCGCGTCGGTGCTGGCCGGCGCTTTCAGCCTGCCCCTGGCGTTGCTGGTGTTGGTGTACACGGGCGCCCCCGTCCTGTGCGCGTTCGTCCAAGGCGCGGGCGCTCCCGCGCGGCCCACGGCGCTCGATTTCCTGTGCATCCTGCTGCTGTGGCTGCCGCTCGAATTCGCCGCCGGCGTGCGGCAACTGGTCCCGCGGACGGCGCAGGGCTTCCTGCACAGCGTGGCGTACGGCATCGCCATTCTGCTGGGGCTGGTGCTGTTTCTCGGGTATCGCTCATTTGCCGGGTTGAAGTACAACCTGCCGGCGAGGAAGCGCGATTTCTGGCTGCCGCTGGCCGGCTTCGCCCTGGTGGCGCCCGTGCTCATCGGGCTGGGAATCGCCATCGGCTTCATCCCGCCCCCGCACTGGCCCGTGGCGCCGGGCGGCAGGATGGCCGCGGCCGTGGGCATCGTTTTCGCGGGGACCGCGCTGCCCGAAGAGATCCTGTTCCGCGCGCTCATCCAGAATTTCATGATGCAGCGGTTCGGACCGGGCGCCCGCACGCTGCTGGCGGCGAGTCTCGTGTTCGGGTGCGCGCATCTCGATAACGGGCCGCAGCCGCTGCCCAACTGGCGGTACATGATGGTGGCCACGATAGCGGGCCTCGCTTACGGACGGGTGTTCCAGAAATCGTCCACGGTGCTTTCTTCGGCGGCACTGCATACCTTGGTAGACTGGACCAAGCACTTCTTTTTCTAGGCCGCTAACCGCGGGCAAACCGCGGGGGGCGGTCGCGCTGCAGACGCTACGTCCCGTTCGCGCGGAGCCGATTCTTGGGGAGAGGGCAGGGGATGAGTGCTTCCACGGTTCGCAAGCTGGCCATTCTGGAGCCGGTCTCGCTATTCGTCCTGATCATGGCCTACATCTGGGCCCTGCGCTTCCGCGCTCCCGAACTGTGGCTGGCGATTTTGGTTGTGATGCTGGTTTCCCACCGGCTGCGCCGCGAGCGCGCCGAAATGCTGGGGTTCGACGCCCGCACCCTGCGCGCGTGCCTGCGGGAATTCGCGCCCGCCCTCACCTTTCTGGCGCTGGTAATGCTGGCAGGCAGCATGGTACTCCGGACCACGCGGCCGATCGGCGTCGACCAGGCGCTGATGGCCTGGGCGGCATACCTCCCCTGGGGCCTCTTCCAGCAGTACATTCTCAACGGCTATTTCCTGAACCGCTTCGCCGCCGTGCTGTCGCGCCGGGCGGCGCCGGTGGCGGCAGCAGCGCTATTCTCGGGCGCGCACACGCCGAACTGGTTCCTGATGGCGGTGGCTCTCGTCGCGGGCTACTGCTGCGCGCGCATCTACCGGCGCCACAGGAATCTCTACTTCCTGGGCCTGGCCCACGCC
>JADGNR010000563.1 GCA_017883415.1 Bryobacteraceae bacterium
CCGCTACCCCCTCGGCATGCGCGAGCAGTACGGGCACCGGTGGAATCCAGTTCAATTCCGCCCCGCCTCCGCGTCCGGTCTGCGTGTACTCCACCTTGATCGAATAGCGGTGCCCGCCTTCGAGTTGCAACGGCGCCGCGCCTCCGCGGCGGCCACTCTGGCCAGGCCCCAATCCCTGTCCTTGCCCCGGCCCCAAACCCGCTGGACGAGCGCCGGCGCGTCCACCCGGATTCACCTCTTTGCCGTCCAGGTACAGGGTGATCTTCCCATCGCGGTTCCATTGTCCAGTGCGCGCCGAGATCACGTAATCGCCCGTAGCCGGCGGAATCAGAGTACCGGTCCAGCGGATAGAGTATTTGTCGCCATGGAAGGCTGCCACCACCGCAGGCTCTTCCATGTTGGCATCGAAGTAAACGCGCGCATCCACGCGACGCAACTTCGGCTCGCCCTGGAAATCCGGGTTGTCGAAATACTCAGCCTGGAGTCCCTCCCCCTTGCCGTCCGGCGGCGAAAGGGAGCTGGAGTCCACCAGCGCCGGCGCGGCGGCCGTGTAGGTGGCCCCAAGCGTGTATTGCACCCTGGCCTTGGCGAACTGCTGCTTGATGCCTTCGAGCGGAGTCACCTGCCGGGAGGAAATACCGTTATAGTTACCCAACAGGCCGATGGGATCGTTGGCAGAAGGGCCGACTACCGCGATTTTGGTTACCGTCGATTTCAATGGCAGGAAACCACCCTCATTCTTCAGCAGCACGATGGATTCGCGTTCCGCCTGCCGCGCCAGTTGCCGGTGGGCAGCGGAGTCGTTTTCCGAATAGGGAATCTTGGTGTAGGGGACGCGTTCCGGAGGATCGAACATACCCAGGCGGATGCGCGCTTCGAAAAGGCGCTCAGTCGCGCGTTTGATCTCGGCTTCGGAGATTGTGCCCGCCTTCACTTCGTTGACGAGTGTCGCGTACTCACCACCGCAAGTCAGATCCGTGCCCGCCTTGACGGCCGCCACCGACGCCGCGCCCTGGGTGGGCGCGTATTTGTGACTCCGAAAGATGTCTCCGACCGCGCCGCAATCGCTAACCACGAAGCCCTTAAAGCCCCACTGCTCCCGCAGGCGCTTTTCGAGCAGGTCGGTGCTGGCGCAGCCGGGCACGCCGTCCACCGAGTTATAGACGCACATCACGGAATCCGCTTTGCCTTCCATCACCGCGGCCTTAAACGCTGGCAGGTACGTGTTCAGCAGGTCGTATTCGCTGGGCTTGGCGTCGAAGGTGTGGCGCAGCGGCTCCGGCCCGCTGTGCACGGCGTAGTGCTTCGGCGTCGCGACAACTTTCAGGTAGTGCGGGTCGTCGCCCTGCATGCCCGTGACGAAGGCTACGCCCATTCGGCTGGTCAGATAAGGGTCTTCACCGTGAGTCTCCTGGCCGCGTCCCCAGCGCGGATCGCGGAAGATGTTGATGTTCGGCGACCAGTAGGTCAGCCAGGCGATGCGGCCGGGGGAGTTTCCCGGCGGCACTTCCGGGATAGGCGGCCGGCGTTGCGCCTCGTGATACTTCGCCCGCGCCTCTGTGGAGATCGCATCCGCGACGCGATGCACCAGATCCGGGTCGAAGCTGGCGACCATGCCGACCGGCTCGGGGAACACGGTGGCGCGGCCCGAGGCGACGCCGTGCAGAGCTTCGTTCCAATAGTTGAAGACGCCCACGCCGAGGCGGGGAATCGCCGGCGCGCTGTTCTGCATTTGTAGCACTTTCTCTTCCAGCGTCATCCGCGAGACCAGGTCGGCCGCGCGCTGGGCGGCCGGCAGATTCGGATTCATGTAGGGCGCGTCTGCCGGCGCTTGAGCAAACGAAGAAACGCCGAACGTCAAGAAAGCGAAAGCGAAGGGAACGGTTTTCAAAATCTAATCTCCTATAGGCGTTTCTTCGCCCAAGGGCGAAACGAAGGCCGGTAGTAGCGCTTTCATCGCCGCTCTGCAAGCGCTTGCGGTCACTCGCCGCCCGCCGTATAAGCTTTAGTCGAATTATAGTAGGAGTCGAACCGGCTAAGACACGGCTGAAGCCGGCGCATGGAACGACGAGGGAAATCTGATGCTGAACCGAAGACAGGCTATTGGTTGTCTGATGACGGCGGCTCCCGCCCTCAGACTCGCGCGTGCGGATGCCGCCGCGCAGTTGGATATCGCGGCGGGACCCTTCAAAGGCACGCGCGAATCGCTAAAGGAGTGGCAGGTTCCAGCCTGGTACCGCGACGCGAAGTTCGGCATCTGGGCGCATTGGGGCCCCCAGTCCGCCGCTGAGTATGGCGACTGGTACGCGCGCAACATGTACATCCAGGGGAATCGGCAATACGAGTATCACGTCAAGAACTACGGCCATCCGGCCAAGTTCGGTTTCAAGGACGTCATCCCCACCTGGAAGGCCGATAGGTTCGATCCCGACCACTTGATCGCGCTATACAAGAAGGCGGGCGCGAAATATTTCTGCAGTATGGCTGTGCATCACGACGGGTTCGACTTGTGGAAGTCCACCCACCAGCCGCGTTGGAATGCCGTCGCGATCGGTCCCAAGAAAGATATTGTGGGCCTTTGGAAGAAAGCTGCGCAGAAGGCGGGGCTGCGGTTCGCCGTCAGCGAGCACCTGGCGCCCAGCTATCACTGGTTCTCCACGTCGCACATGAGCGATAAGACGGGTCCGCTCGCGGGTGTTCCGTATGACGGCTCCGACATCGCGTATGCTGACCTGTACCACGAGCTGCCGGACGATTATCCATATGGGAAACAGGTGAACGATCGTCAGGCGCCGGAGCCCTGGAAACAGCACTACTTCAAACGCATCAAGGATCTGGTGGACAACTATCAGCCCGACCTGCTCTATACCGATGGCGACATCTTCTTCGAGGAATACGGTCTGGCGCTGGTGGCCAATCTTTACAATACGAGCGCCAAAATCCATGGCGGCCGCGTCGAAGCCGTGTACACCAGCAAGCTGGCGAGCGATTGCGAGACCGGAACCTGCGTGCTCGATTGGGAGCGTGGCGTGGCGGCGGGCATTCCGGCCAACCCCTGGCAGACCGACACGTGCATCGGCGACTGGCACTACAACAAGGAAGCGGTGGCGAGGTACAAATCGC
>JADGNR010000278.1 GCA_017883415.1 Bryobacteraceae bacterium
GTGCGAACATCTGCTCCCCTTCTGTGAAACGCCCCAGCATCCAGAGTGTCTCGCCCGCGCTGTATGCCGCCCAGCCGACTTGCTGGGAATCCGCACCGAGTTGCAGATACTGCTGATAGTGCATGAGCGCTTCGGGCAGCCGCTCCTGGGCTTTCAGCAGGCTGCCCAGACTTTCGTGGGCCTGGGCCATTAGAAAGGAGTCCTTGGCCTTTTCAGCAATCGCAAGGGAGGCGCGGAAGGAATCCAGAGCCCCCGGGTCGCCGCGGTTGAGTTGGGCCCTCCCGATTGCGGTCAGACATTGTACGGATTCACGGGCGAAGTGGTTCGGCTCATAAAACGCGAGCGCTTCCCGTGCTTCGCGCATCGCATCGTCAGGCCGTTTCTGCTGGTCGTGAACCCCTGCGAGCGAAAGCAGGGAGCGCGATTCCAGCCAGCGCGAGTTGTCGTGGCGAGACATCTCCAGCGCCTCGTAAAAATGCCGTTCGGCCGCCGCGAGGTCACCCTTCCGCTGGTAGGCGCTGCCCAGGACCAGCACGCCGCGGGTGGCCAGGCTGTCCATGTGGTTCGCCCGCGCCGTGTGAATCGCCTCCAGAGCATACCTTTCGGCCAGAGCGGCATCTCCCCTGAAAAACGCGCTGCTGCCCAGTTGCAGCTTGCCGCGAATCTCCTGGTGGACGTTGCCGGTGAGCCGCGCCATCTCGAGAACTTTGCGGGCCTGCGCGTCGTTCTCGTCGGACTGGTTGCGGCGGTTCGCATCCACGCTGCGCTGGTAGGCAACTTCGGTCAGCCCTTCCAGGTTGCTCATCGCCTGATAAAGGTCCTCCGCTTTGCGAAACTCTTCCTCCGCCTGCGCCCGCTGTTGCGGAGCCCGGCAATCCAGGGCCGCCCGCCGCAGCCACGCCGAGGGATTCCGGGGCGCGGCTTCCGACGCCGCTACGTAACATTCCAAGGCCTTCGGGATCTGTTCCGCTCTTTCGTAAGTCCGTCCCAGATCCAGGTACACGTCGGCCTTCTCCGAACCGGCGATCCGCAGCATCTGCCGGTACTTGGCTATGGCGGCGGCGAAGTCGCGGGTGATGGAGGCATCGATAGCGTCCATTTGCAGACGATCGAGCGACGATAGCCCCGACGTTCCCTCGCGCCGCGCCTTCAGCATCTCGACGCCGGCTTTTTCGGGGAGGTCCAGATCCATCCACGCCTCGGCCAGGCGCGCGTGCGCCAGGCTGTAATGCGGCGCCAGCCGGACCGCCTGTTCCAGGGCCTTGGAGGCGGCGAAGTAGGCTGCGGCGTGAAGATCGTCGGTACCGGCGCGGTAAGACTTCATGGCCTCCGCCGAGGGTTGCGCGCGCCAATGCTCCCAACGCGCCCACCCGAACCAGCCGGCCAGCGCCAGCAGGACCGCGGACACCATGGCGAACCATACCCGGCGGCTCGGCACGCGAATCGTGGAGACCGGTCCCCGAATCGCCGCGACGAACTCGCCGGCACTGGCGAAGCGGCGCGCCGGATCCGGACTGAGCGCCCGCCGGATCGCCTGCGCCCATTTCCCATCGGCGCCCGGCAGCGTCGCATCGGACGATGCCGGAACAGCCCCGGCGATCATGCGGTACGCGGTCACGCCAAGCGCGTACACATCCGAACGGACGCTCGCTGGGGAGCCGGCCAGCAGTTCGGGCGCCATGTAGCCGGGCGTCCCCATTACATGGCCGGGCTGCGTCACTTGTGGCTGCGTTGAAGCCTGCGTGCCAACCGGCGCATTGCTGCGCGCCAGTCCGAAATCCGTAACCACGACGCGCGGCCCGCTGCGACCCGGCGCCAGCATGACGTTGGACGGCTTGAAATCGCGGTGAATGATGCCGGCCTCATGGGCGGCGCCCAGCCCAGCGGCCATCCGTTCGAGCAGGGGCAGCGCATCGCTCGTACTCATCGGCCCTTCGCGCCGAAGGCGCGCCTCCAGCGTCTCGCCCGCCAGAAGCTCCATGGTCAGAAAGTGAACCGCCGCTGGAGAGGAGCCGTCCGCCGGGTGCCGGGCCAGGTCGAATACCCGGCAGACATTCGGGTGGCCCACCTTGCGCGAAAGCTGAATCTCCTGCTTGAAGCGGGCGATGCTGCGGGCATCTCCGGCGATCTCCGGGAGCAGCGTCTTCAACGCGACATACTCTCGCAGTTCCAGGTCTTCCGCCTCGTAGACCTCACCCATGCCTCCCTGGTCGAGGAGGCGAACAATGCGGTACCGCCCCGAGACTATCTGGGCTGGATGGAACACCGGTGCTCCCGGCCCGTGGTCCTGCGGGTGGCAGTCTGGCTCGAGTGAGAGCGTCTCGAGCGACTCTCCGCCGGCCAGCAGGTGCGCCGCGCCCGTCCCGGCAGGACCATCCAGTAACTCACTGTGCGAGCTCTGCGCCAGGAGAGACTCAACCTCGCGCCGCAATTCGTCATCGGTACCGGCCGCGCCGGCCAAGAATGACGCACGCTGTCCAAGATCCTTTTCCAAGGCAGCGTGATAAAGCTGTTCGATTTGCCGCCATCGCTCAGGGCTCATCGTCGGGTGCGTGAGTACTTCCGAATGTTACAACAAAGTCCCCCGACCTGCCGGCCGGACAGTACTCACCACAGCCGTTCACCGTGGGGCGGATGCCGGCGGCAGCGCACGGGCAACCGTGACTCTCCCCGATGCCCGCGCGTCGAGGCCCAAATGAATCAACTCGATGTCTTCGGCCCTGAAGCCAAGCTGGTGCCACTGCATCTCTACGAAGTCGAGGTAGTTCCATCGGGCCTTCATGATTCCCGTCGGGGAATGATGGTCAATCCCCTGTAACATGTGCGTGATCTCATGGACCAGCACGTAGGCCAGCACGATCCGTGGCTGGGCTGCTCCCTGTATGCGGCCGTACAGTATCCGGATGTGAACTCCCTCAAAGGGCATTGCCCAGGCCAGCGCGTGTGGCTGTCCGGGTGTCGGCGCGTCGGAAACGATCTGCACGACGATCGGCCGTTGGTCCAGATCCCGCGGCAGCGGCTGTCCGACGCGCCATCTCAGCTCCACACCGGCGGATTGGAACATCAATCGCGCCATAGACTTGGCCGCGAACAGATCGGACGACGGCACCCCCACATGGTTCTCCACGAATACTGTAACCGTCGGCCGCCCTGCACGGGCGTGCTCCTCGGCCGGCAGGCTCATCGCCGCCACTACCATCACAACCATCACCGTGATCTTCATCGCCGTTTCCCCCTCCACTGCTATCAGCGAGAGCTGGAACCGGGAGATACAATCGCCCGCCGATTTTTTTCGGGTATAATGCCTCCGTTCGAGAATTCACAATGACACCGGCCCCGTCCGTGGAAATTACGCAACTCCTGAAAGCCTGGAGCGGCGGCGACGCGGCGGCGTTCGACCGGCTGGCACCGGCGATTTACACCGAGCTCAGACGGATGGCCCGGCGCTACATGCAGAGGGAACGCGCCGGGCACTCGCTGCAGGCGACGGCCCTGGTGAACGAAGCCTATCTCCGGCTGGTGGACATGAAGGAAGCGGGCTGGCAGGATCGCGCGCACTTCTTCGCCGTATCGGCGCAAATGATGCGGCGCATCCTGGTGGACGCGGCACGTGCTCGCGTCACCGGGAAACGCGGCGGCGCGGCAGCCTGCGTGAACCTGGAGGAAATCCCGGAAGTGGGGTCCGGGCGCGCGAGGGAACTGGTTGCCTTGGATGACACCCTGACCGCGCTGGCCGCGATGGATCCGCGCAAGGCAAGGGTGGTCGAGCTGCGGTTCTTCGGCGGCCTGAGTGTGGAAGAGGCCGCCGAGGTGCTGAAGATCTCGCCCCAGAGCGTGATGCGCGACTGGAAGCTGGCTAAAGCCTGGCTACGGCGGGAATTGAGCAAAACGGGGTGAGCGCTCTGCGGGCGCAGGCAGCGGACTGCCTCAGCGCGGACCGGGCCTACCGGGCTCCGATAGCGGAATCCAGAAACTCCGCCGCCACCTGGGCGGCCGGCCGGCGCTCGCCGTCGACGCGATAATTCAACTGGCGCATGACCGCGTCCGGCAGTTTGCCGGCAAGCTGCTCCAGCGCTTCGCGCAGACCGGCATTCCGCGCCAGCGCGTCTTCCCGCGCCACCACCGCGCACTGGTATGGCGGGAAATAGTGCCGGTCGTCCTCGAGAATGGCGACGTCGCGGACGGCGGCCAGGCCATCGGTCGAATTGGCGGCGATCATGTCCACCTTGCGGCTGTCGAGCGCCGCATAGAGCAGCCCCAGGTCCATGGTGACCGGATCGCCGGCCGCGCGCAGACCATAGGTTTTGAGCAGGCCGTCGAGGCCGTCGGGCCGCTGCTGGAACTCATAGCCGATGCCCAAACGCCACGGCGGATTCCGGGCGGCCTCGGACAGCGTGGCCAGTTTCGCGCGGCGCGCGGTCTCCCCCCGGATCATCATGGCGAAGGTGTTGTTGAAGCCCAGGGGAGCGAGCCAGGCCAGCCGCCACCGCCGTTGGTAGGCCGCGCGCACCGCCGCCAGCACGCCCGCGGCATCGCCCATCGGCGCTTGCTTCAGGACGGCCGTGAGCGCAGTGCCGGTGTACTCCGGATACAGGTCGATGGCCCCCGCGACCAGCGCCTCGTGCGCCAGCAGCGTGCCTCCCAGGTTGAGCTTCCGTTCCACGCGGATGCCCGTGCGCCGCTCGATGTGCTGTGCCAGGATTTCTCCCAGCACCACCTGTTCGGTGAAATTCTTGGAGCCCACCACGATGGCCGGCCGCCGCGCGCACGCGGTGAACAGCAGCACGCTCAGGCAGGCGACAGTTTTCGTTCGATCCATTCCAATGCCTCGTCGGCCAGCAGGGCCATGGCCGCGGCGGGGACCGCGCCCGCCAGGATCTGCGGCTTATCCATCATCGCAATGCCGCGCACGATGAAGACACCCAGCCCGCCGGCCCCGATGAACGCCGCGATGGTGGCCGTCCCGATGGTGGTGACCGTGGCGATGCGCAGTCCCGCGACAATGGAAGGGACGGCCAGCGGCAACTCCACCTGCCACAAAATCTGCCGCCGGGTCATCCCCATGGCCACGGCCGACTCGCGCACGCCGGCGTCCACCCCCAGGATGCCGGTGAGCGTATTGCGCAGGATGGGCAGCAGCGCGTACAGGCAAAGCGCAATGACGGCCGTGCGCTTTCCGATGCCGCCGATCCAGGGCAGGGGCAGCAGAAACCCGAACAGCGCCAGGCTGGGGATGGTCTGTGCGATATTGGCGAAGCCGAGCACCCAGCGGCGTGCGGCCGCGCGCCGCGCCAGCAGCACCGCCCCGGGAATCGCCGCGGCCATCGCGATCCCGAGCGTGATCGCGACCAACGTCAGGTGCTCGAGCGAGAGCGACACAATTTCAGATGCGAGGCGGCCGTTCATCCTGTCTCCAATTCTCTTCCAGGCTGGCGAGAAACGCCTTCGCCTCGGCGGTCGAGGCCGCCAGAAATTCCTCCGGCGTCAGGATCAGATCGAGCGCGCCATCCCGCAGCAGGGCCACGCGCGAAGCCATCATGAGCGCTTCCCGCACGTCGTGCGTCACGAACAACGCGGTCTTGCGCACGGTGCGCCGCAAGTGCAGAAACTGGCGCTGCAATTCGAAGCGGGTGATGGGATCCAGGGCCGCGAAGGGCTCGTCGAGCAACAGCAGCGGCGGATCGGCCGCCAGCGCGCGCGCGATGCCTACGCGCTGCTTCTGCCCTCCCGATAGCTGCCGGGGATAGCGCTCGCGGAACTCCCCCGGCGCCAGGCCCACTGCCTCGAGCAAGGACTCCACCCGCGCCGCCACCCGATCCGGCGGCCAGTTTTCCAGGCGCGGCACCAATCCCACGTTGGCGGCCACCGTCCAGTGCGGAAACAGTCCGGCATCCTGAATGACGTAGCCCATGCGCCGGCGCAGTTGGATGGGGTCCCACTGGGCGGCCGGCCGGCCCTCGAACCACACCTCGCCCGCCGAGGGAGTGGTTAAACCATTCACCGCTTTCAGCAGCGTGGTTTTGCCGGAACCGCTGCGGCCCAGCAGCACCACCGTCTCGCCTTCCTCCACCCGCAGGCTGATGTCCCGCAGCACCGTGCGCCCGCCCAGGACGCAGGAGAGATGGCGGATTTCGACGATGGCGTGGGCGGACACAGGGCGGTGGCTAAACCATATATTGGATGTTCGAGCCGAGCGTGGGATACGCGTAGAGCGGCTCTTTTAGCTGTTCGGCGGTGCGGCCGCCGCGGATGGCCAGGGCGAATATGTTGATCAGCTCCTCGGCGCCTTCGCCCAGAATGTGCGCGCCCAGGATCCGCCCGCTGGCGCGCTCCACCAGCACTTTGTATCCCGAGCACTCCTCGGCGATGCGGCGCGACGAGTACCAGCCCGTGGTGTCGTCCCGATGCACGTCGAATTCCAGGCCCTGGCGGCGCGCCGCCTCTTCGGTCAAGCCCGCCGAGGCCAGCGGAGGAATGCTGAACACGGTGCTCGCGCAGCCCAGGTAGTTCGGTTCCCGATGGTTGCCCTCGAGCAGGTTGGCGGCGACGATGCGGCCTTCGTATCCCGCCACCGGCGTGAGCGGCGGTCCGCCGCTTGCCGCCGCGTCGCCGGCCGCATACACGCCCGGGTGCGACACGCTCTGGAGGTAGGCGTTCACGGTGACGCCGCGCGGCGTGGCCGCGATGTGAGCCGCCGGCAAATCCAGCGCCTCCAGTTGCGGAACGCGCCCGGCCGCGTGCACCGCCAGCGCCGTTTCGAACACCGCGCCGCCGGAAGCGCGCACCAGGAAACCGCCCGCGCCGCCCCGCGCCACGCTTTCCACGGGCGTCGCCAGGTGCACGTCGATGCCCCGGCGGCGCGTGTGCTCCACCAGTTGCCCGACCAGGTCCGCATCGAACTGTTCGAGCGGCCGCGCGCCGCGATGCAGAATGGTGACGTGCGCGCCGGCGCGGGCCGCCAGATGGGCGAATTCGAAGGCGATGTATCCGCCGCCCACGAAAACGATGCTCGCCGGTAAGTCCGCCAAATCCAAAAACTGGTCGCTGGCGATGAGCAGTTCCTCCCCAGGGATGCCGAGCCGCGCCGGCGCCGCACCCGCGGCGATGACGAAATGCTCCGCCCGCACGGTAGCGCCGCCGGCCGCGATCGTTTGCGGGTCGATGAAGCGCGCCACCCCGTGAAAGGCGGCGATTCCCGCCGCGCGGAAAGCATGCTCGGTGTTTCCCGGAACCGGGTCCGTGAACGAGCGCTTG
Organism: Bryobacteraceae bacterium; assembly: GCA_017883415.1. Classification (GTDB taxonomy): domain Bacteria; phylum Acidobacteriota; class Terriglobia; order Bryobacterales; family Bryobacteraceae; genus JADGNR01. The sequence continues at coordinate 7,255 of JADGNR010000278.1, forward strand.
AAGCGCATGAGCGCCGGCCAGTCGATGCGCAGCCCTTCGGCCGCGACCCCGTGCGGGCCCATGCGCCGCGCAAAATCCAGCGCCTCGGCCGCGCCGACCAGAACCTTCTTGGGATCGCACCCGCGGTTGGCGCACGTGCCTCCGAACGGCCGCGCATCGACCACCGCGACCGTCCACCCCGCTTTGCGGCAGGCCAACGCCACCACAGAAGCCGCCGCGCCGGTCCCCACCGCCACGAGATCGAACCGCTCGGGCATCCGCTCCCTCCCCTCTCTCCCCGGATGATCTCTTCCATACTACTGTAGCGGTGGAATGGCGCCCGCGGGCGAGGGCGGGCAAGCCGCGCCCTGCCATCGCCACAACGGTGCGGCCCCGGAGCCCGGTCTCCGGCCATCGTCCCCAGCCCTCAGCCCTTGTCCCCCCGGCCCCCGGCCATCGGCCCCCCGGCCCCGGCACCCAGCCCTTGTCCCCCCAGCCTACGGCCATCGTCGCCCCGGCCCCCAGCCCCGGCACCGGAGCGGTGCGACAGGATGTAAAGACAACGTCATTACACTGCTATACTGGATTCGGGAGGT
>JADGNR010000564.1 GCA_017883415.1 Bryobacteraceae bacterium
GGCCTGTCCCCTGCGCGCGAAGCGCGCTTTCCTTTGCCACTCGCCTTCCGTCTCCAGGATGGCTCCCGGCCTGTCCCCTGCGCGCGAAGCGCGCTTTCCCGAAGATGCTGCCGTGGTGGGGCAGGCCAGCCGAAGCCTGTCCCACCGGGTTTTCATCGCCTTTCGGGCCATGGGGACAGGCCGGAAGGCCTACCCCACTGAAAAACCCCGGAAACGGTGGAGCGCCGCGTTTTTTCGCTATTGCCTCCCCGCAAAAAAGGGGTATGCTATGGGTGATCGTGACCTGACTATACAGGAGGCTTGCGGAATGTTCGATAGCTCAAGACTGGCCCCGAAGGACGAAGAAGAGATGGAAGACTTCCACGATTACGAGGACGAAGAGCATTCGGAACTAGACTCGAAGCTCGACGATTACGAAGAAGAAGAGGACGAGGACGACGAGGAGGATGTGGAATTGTCCATGCCGCTTCTACCACCGCAGCCCGCCAGCGCGGCCGGACCCCCGCCGCCCGTTGCCGCGCCGGAAGCTCCTCCCAAAAAGCCCGTGAAGAAGGCGACCGCTCCCAAGCCCGCGAAGAAGCCGAGCGTTCCTAAGAAGGCCGCCGCCGCGGTGAAGCAGGCGCCCGCCGCAAAGGCTCCCGCCAAAAAAGCTGCGAAGAAAGCGCCGGCCAAAAAGGCTGCCGCCAAAGCACCGGCCAGGAAAGCGGCTAAGAAGGCGCCGGCCCAAAAAGCCGTCAAGAAGGCCGTCAAGAAAGCCCCTGCCCGGAAAGCCGTGAAGAAAACGCCGGCCAAAAAGGGCGGCCGGAAGCGTTAGTATCCTGTCCCGCTCCCTTACGAGGCGCCCTCGGGGCCGGGCTCGGAATCTTTGCCCACCACGCGCCGGCAGCGTTCGAACAACTCCAGCAGCGCCTCGGCTTGTTCTTCGGCCGAGCGGGTAGCGGGCTTTCCCGAAAAGCCCGCCGAGCCCTGCGACCCTTTTCCATAGCCCGTGTTCACCGCAATGAACTTCATCAGCTCCAATGCGACCTCGTCCTTGCTACGCAGGGAAGCGGCGGGCGCCGCGTTGTTTTCCCCACTGTTGGCCAAAGGGGGTCCTGGTTCCGCCATGGGTAAGCTCCTCCGTGCAATACTACTCTAGAGTACTGCATTTCCGATGCCGCTGACCGCTGTCCGGCATGTGCGAAAAATGCGCGGGGGGGCTCAATCTCATCTGCTGGAGGCGGATGACGGCCATTGGTACGTCGTCAAGTTTCGCAACAACCCGCAGCACTCGCGGATCCTGGTGAATGAGCTCATCTCCACGGCATTGCTCGAATACCTCAAAATCGCCATTCCGGAGAGTGCCGTGGTCCAGGTGAGCGCGGAGTTTGTGGCGGCCAACCCCGAGCTCCGCATGAGCCTGGGAAACCGGTCCATCGGCGTCGAGCCGGGATGGCATTTTGGCTCGCGGTACCCGGGAAACCCGGCGCGCACGGCGGTGTATGATTTTCTGCCCGATGCGCTTCTTCCGCAGGTGGCGAACCTGGAGGACTTCCGCGCCATCCTGGTCTTCGACAAGTGGGTGGGCAATGCCGATGGCCGGCAGAGCGTGTTCTACCGGGCCATCGTCCGGCGCGCCGGCGAAGGACGTCCGGGATTCGTGGCGCGCATGATCGACCACGGGTTCGCTTTTAACGGACCGAACTGGGACTTCGTGGAATCGCCCGCGCAAGGGCTGTATGCCCGGCGCCTGGTGTACGAACCGGTTCGTACGATCGACGATTTTCAGCCCTGGCTCGACCAGGTGCTGCACTTTCCCGAAGAGGTGATGGACCAGGCATGGAAGCGGATTCCCGCCGGCTGGATCGAGGGCGAAGAGGATGCCCTGGAGCAACTGCTGGAGCGGCTCTACGAGCGGCGCAAGCGGCTGCCCGAGCTCATCAACGCCTGCCGGGAGGTGCGCTCCAACCCTTTTCCCAACTGGCCGTGAGCCGCCGTCGCCCGGCGCGTCGCAGCGCGGTAAAATGGGCGTCGTGCTCCACCGTTTTATTCTTCACAATGAAAGAATCCGCGAGGCCGCGGACGCGGTGCTCTCTCCCGGCCAGGTAGGATTGCTCTCCGGCTGGGGCGTCTTCACCACGCTGCGCGTGACCGAAGGCGTCCTGTTCGCGTTTGAACGCCACTGGGCGCGCATCAAACGGGATGCGGCGGCGTTTCGCGTGCCCATTCCCGAAGATTCCGAGCCGGTGCGGCGGAAGTTGCTCGACCTGGTGGAAGCCAACGGGGCATACAACGCCACGCTCCGCCTGGCCATTGTGCGCAACACGGGGAGTATGTGGGCCGGCCCGCCGACCGGCCGCGCCAGCGATCTGCTGGCGCTCACGGCCAACTCCAAGGAGTGGGGCCATGGGGTGAAGCTGGCGTACGTGAACAACGGGCGGCACGCCGCCTCGCCGTTCGCCGGGACCAAGATTCTCTCGTGGGCCATGAACCTGACCTGGGTGGAATCGGCGCAGGCCCGCGGCCTGGACGAGGTGATCCTGCTCAACGAGCGCGGAGAGGTCGCCGAATGCACCTCGGCCAATATCTTCGTGGCCGACGGAAACCAGGTGTGGACGCCGCCCATCGACTCGGGCTGCCTGCCCGGAATCACCAGGGAAGTGCTGCTGGGCGAGATCCGCGTCCCCGGCATCCGGATCGGCGAAAAAGTTCTGCGGCCAGCGGACCTGGAATCGGCCGATGAGGTGTTCATCACCTCCACTACGCGCAATCTCCTCCCGGCAATCGAAATCGAAGGCAAAAAAGTGGGCCGGTCGGAGGAAATCTCAAAAGCCCTGGCCAAGGCATTCGCGGATTTCGTGGACCGCTACGTCGCAGTCAGAGCCGCGCACGCGCTCGAGTCGGAGCCGCGACCGTGAGGGAACGGTACGGCCCGACAAAAAAGAAATGGTTCCAAGTGATTCGATTCCCAGCCTTGTCCACCACCGGCATGCACGGTACTGAACATCGCATTCCAGAGCGTCGGACGCTTCGCCACTCTGCTCCCCGGCCACTGGGTTTAGACAACAGCCGGATTAACGCTTCCTGGCGCGCCGCAACTTCTCTCTGAAACGGGACCGGACGCTCGTAACGGCCT
>JADGNR010000049.1 GCA_017883415.1 Bryobacteraceae bacterium
CAAAAGCTGGAAGGCCTGATCGACGCCCTGCGCCACGGCGGCAACGGGGGCCATTAAGGCGCGCGCCTCCGGCGCCGGGCAGGCCGGGAGGCCTACCCTACTCGACGCGAAGCATCACGACGCCGTGCGACGGCACCTCGGCGGAGAAGCCGTCCGGCGCAGCGACATCCTTGTGGGCCCACAGGTCGCGCACTTTGGGGTTCGTGCTGGCGATGCCCACCTCGGCCCATTTCACGGCGATCTTCGCGGTCGCGCCGCCGCGGTTGAACAGGGCGACCGCGACTCCCTGGGCGAGGGGCTTCTTCCAGACTTCGAGATCGCCCTGCTGGCGGACGCGGACGCCCTGCCGGCCGAACTTGTCCTGGTCGATGGCGATCACCTCTTTATTGGTGAGGATTTCGCGGGTGGCGGGCGTCATGGTGCGCACGTCGTGGCCGGCCAGCAGCGGCGCCGCCAGCATCGACCAGAGACTCATGTGCGTGCGGTATTCGGTATCGGTCATGCCGCCGTTGCCGATTTCGAGCATGTCCGGATCGTTCCAGTAGCCCGGGCCGGCGAACTTCTCGCGGCCGTTCTGGTTGAAACCGATGGTGGACATGGAGCGCCAGTTGTCGCTGATATCGCCAGTGGTGCGCCACAGGTTTCCGCCCGCCGCCGCGCCCCATTCGCCCACCTTCAGCCAGCCGTACTGGCAGAGGCTGTACACCATCGGGCGGCCGGTCGAGCGCAGGGCCAGCGCCATTTTCTGGTACGCGGACGCCATCTCGTCGGGGCGGTACACCGCCGAGGCGCTGCACCAGTCGTACTTGAGGTAGTCGATCCCCCACGCGGCCCACGTCTTGGCGTCCTGCTCTTCGTGCCCGTAGCTGGCCGTGAAGTTGGCGCAGGTGAGGCGGCCCGGCCCCGAGTAGATGCCCAGTTTGAGGCCCTGGGCGTGGACGTAATCGGCCAGCGCCCGCATGTCCGGGAACTTTTCGTTGGACTGGATATTGCCGTTCTTGTCGCGCCCCGCTTCCCAGGTATCGTCGATGTTGACGTAGACATACCCGGCGTCGCGCATGCCGCTAGCGACCATGGCGTCGGCGATCTCGCGCACCGCCTTGTCGTCGATCCGCTCGGCGAACTTGTTCCAACTGTTCCATCCCATGGGCGGGGTGAGCGCCAGGCCGTTGGGCGGAATGGGCCGGAAGCCGCGAAACGGCTTATGCGTGACGGCCCACTCGGGCGGCGGCGTGTAGACGGTGGCGCCGGAGACGCGCTGCAGCACGACCGGGGGCGGCGGCGGACGATTGCCCTGCGCCGGCCGGGCGGAGACGATGGTGAGCTCCTCGCCCGAGATCTCGCCCGTATAAGGCGCCGCGGTCGAGCGCTCGTAGAACTCGAACCAGTTGTCGAAGGTAATCTTGTTCCCGTCGATCACTCCGTTGAGGATTTGCCGGCGTTCCGTTTCGGTGGCGATGACGCCGGTGAACCTGTTGCCGTCGGTCTTGAAGACGTAGGTGGTCACCAGCTTCCGGCCGTTGTCGCCGGCCTCTTCGCGCTGCCACGTGCCGGCCAGATCGGCGGCGCCCAGCAGCGCGGAGGCGAACAGGAAAGAGACCGCAAGTCTGCGCATAGTGGAGAACGGCTTACAGTGTAACAGAGCAAGCGCCGGGCGGACCGTGTCAATCGCGCAGCGCCCGGACCGGGTCCGTCCGCGTGGCGCGCCAGGCGGGCAGGAGGCAGGCGGCGAGCGAGGCGACGGCCATCACCACCAACGCCGAGCCGAACGCCAGCGGGTCCCGCGGGCTCACGTGGTAGAGCAGATTGCCCATCAGCCGGGTCAATCCCAGCGCCGCCCCCGCGCCCAGCAGGACCCCGCCTCCCGTCAGGGTGACGCCGTGCGACATTACCAGGCGCAGCAGATCGGACGGGTTCGCGCCGAGGGCCATGCGCAGCCCCAGTTCCGGAGTACTCTGCGACACGGTGTACGACATCACGCCGTACAGGCCGATGGCGGCGAGCAATAACGCCAACCCGCCAAAGACGGTGAGCATGGTGGTAGCGATCCGCTGCACGGCGGTCGTCCGGTCGACTTGCTCCTGCATGGTGATGATCTCCGCCGGCGCCAGGTCCGGGTCGAGCGCATGGATTTCGCGCACCAGGGCCCGCGCCATCGCTCCCGCTCCCAACGCCGTCCGGATCTGCAGCGCCTGGCCCAAGGGGCCCTGCCGCAGGGGGACATAGAAGAACGGCTTCGAGGTCTCGACCAGGTTTCGGTACTTGGACATTCTCGCCACGCCGACCACCTGGATCCAGCGCCCCTTCACTTGCAGGCGCTGGCCGGCCGGATCGTGGCCGCGCCAGTATTGGGCGACCATCGCCTCATTCACCACCGCGACCGGCGGCGCCGCTTCGTTGTCGGCACGGGTAAACTCGCGGCCGGAAACCAGGGGAATTCCCATGGTGGCGAAATACGCGGGACCCACCTCGTTGTAGTCGACCGTGGGTTGCTCGTCCGGCGCCGCCTGATAGCCATCGACCGCGATGGGAGCGGAAGAGTAGCTGCCATAGCTGAACGGCACCAAGCGCGCGAACGCCGCCGATTGCACGCCGGCGAGCCCTTGCAGGCGGTCGATCAATTCATCCTCAAAGGTCTTGACCCGCTGCGGTTCGTATCCCGCGGACTTGAAGTCGATCCCGGTCACGAGCACTCTCCCGGTGGAAAAGCCGGGGCTGGTGTTCCGGACCACGCGCAGGCTCTGAAACAGGAGACCGGCTCCCACCAACAGAACGAAGCTCAGCGCCACCTGCACCAGGACCAGGCTGGATCGCGCCAGCGCTCGTCCCCGTCCACCGACCACGCCGCCGGAATCGGCCTTCAGCGCGGAAGCCAGATCGATCCTGCTGGTCTGAGCCGCGGGAACCAGACCGAACAGCAAGGTCGAGATCAGGCCCACGCCGGCGCTGAGCGCGAGCACGCGCCAGTCGATCTCGCCGGGCAGGGTCATGGTGAGACCGCCCCGCTGCGGAAGAAGCAGCGGGAGCAGGTTCCGGCACCAGTGGGCCATGAGCAGTCCGCCGGCCGCGGCCAGAGCCGCCAGGATCAGGCCTTCGGTGATCAGTTGCTGGAGCAGGCGGCCGCGGCCGGCGCCCACGGCCAGCCGGACAGTCATCTCGCGCCGCCGGCCAAAAGCCCTGACTAACAGCAGATTGCTGACGTTGGCACAGGCGATGAGGAGGACGAACCCCACCACGGCCAGCGCGACGGAGAGCGTGGGGAGCAGGGTGCCGGCATTGTTGAAAGGGGTTTGCCACAGCGGGAACAATTTGATGCCGCGGCCGCGATTGGTCGCCGGGTAATCGATCTCCAGCCGTCTGGCGATGGCCGAGATCTCCGCTTGTGCCTGCGCGGGCGTGACGCCGGGTTTCAGCCGTACGAAGCCTTCAATCCAGCGGGCGCCGCGGTCCTCCAGGTTGTAAGTGGTGGAGAATCTTTCCTGCATCGAGGTGGGCACCCAGAATTTCATTGCCCAGCCCACGAAGGTCCCGTAAAACCCTTCGGGCGCGACACCGATAATAGTGTGCGGCATGCCGTTGAACATCTGCGTCTTGCCGATCACGCCCGGATCGCCACGGAAGCGATCCTTCCACATCCGGTAGCCGATGACGGTCACCGGGTGAGCATTGCGGCCGAAGTCTTCTTCGGGCTGGAAGCCGCGCCCCAGGATCGGGCGGACCCCGAGCGTGTCGAAGTAGTTGGCCGAGACGATGCTGCCGCTCGTCCGTTCGGCGCGGTCGCCGACGCTGAGCGTGGTCCCCATGATGCGGTCCACGAGGAAGGCGTCGAAGAGTGTGCCGTTCTTCTGAAAGTCGACGAAATCGGGCCAGGAGACATCGTCATGGCCGGAGACGCCGCGATTGGTTCCGACGACGGCCATCATTCTCTCCTGGCCGATTACTAACGGGAAGGGACGCAGCAGGATGCCTTCGATCCAACTGAAGACGGAAGTGGTCGCGCCGATCCCCAGGGTCAGACAGAGCACAGCGAGAAGCGAAAAGCCGGGACTGCGCCGCAGGATGCGGAGGGCGAAGCGAACGTCCTGGGCGATAGGCTCGAGCCACATCCAGCCCCAGGCCTCGCGCGCCTCCTCGCGGAGGCGGAGCACGTTGCCCAGGGGCATGCCGCCCTCCCTCGCAGCCATTTCGCGATGGAATGCCATCTCGGCGGCCAGTTCCCGGTCGAAGCGGCGCCGGCGAAGCAAATAACGGAGACGACGGAAGAATTCGCCCATGGAACCCCTCTCAAGCGGTGCGCAAAACGGACCGGATCGCTTCGTGCACGCGGCCGTACTCGGACAGTTCGGCCGCGAGTTGTGTGCGGCCGGCGGCCGTCAGCCGGTAGAAACGGACGCGGCGATTGGTTTCCGAGACACCCCACTCGGCCTTCACCCAGCCCTTGAGCAGAATGCGTTGGAGCGCCGGATAGAGGGCGCCCTCTTCCACGCGCAGTACGTCGGACGAGAGCGTATGAATCCGCTGCGCGATGGCGTACCCATGGAGCGGGCCGGACCGCAGGACGCGAAGGAGGAGCAGCACCAGGGCCCCCGAAGGCATGTCGGCTTTAGGCATATAGGCGTTAGGGGTAGTATACAGAGGATGGGCGCGGCGGTCAAGAGCGCCACCCGTGACTCTCGACCGCTCCAACTTCCTCGAATCCCTGGTAGCGCTGATCGAGGAGCAGGGCGCTCTTCGTCCGGCACCGCACGCTATCATGAAGTAAGAAGGCGCCCCACTCCAATGCCGCTCAAACCCGATCCGGAAATGGGCATCAATAGCTGGCTCGAAGACGAACTATATCGGCAGTATCTGCACGACCGCTCGACGGTGGACGAAAGCTGGAAGCACCTCTTCGAGGCCGGCAATGGAGACGCTCGGGCAGCGGGCAAAACCGGCGCGCCGGCGCCCCCACCGCCCGCGGTCGTTGAGGCGGGGCCGGGCGGGCAATGGCAGCCGTTGCGCGGGGCGGCGGGGCGCATCGCCGGGAATATGGCGGCCTCGCTCGCCATTCCGCTGGCCACGTCGCAGCGCACCATCGCGGTGAAGGTGATGGATGAGAACCGGCGCATCATCAACCAGCACCGCACGCTGGTGGGCCGCGCCAAAGTCTCCTACACGCACTTGATCGGCTGGGCCATTTTGAAAGCGCTGGAAGAAATGCCCGCGCTGAACTACGCGTACGCGGAAAAGGACGGGCAGCCGTTTCGCGTGGTGCGGCCGGGGGTGAACCTGGGAATCGCCATCGATGTGGCGGGCAAAGACGGGGCGCGCAACCTGATGGTGCCCAATATCCAGGATGCGGGCGCGCTGAATTTTCAGGAATACGTCACCGCGTTCGACGATCTGGTAGCGCGCGCCCGCGCCGCGAAACTGACGCCGGCGGATTTCCAGGGCACCACCATTTCGCTCACCAATCCGGGGACCGTGGGGACCATGGCATCGACCCCGCGGCTGATGCCCGGGCAGGGCGCCATCGTCGCCGCCGGGGCCATCGACTACCCCGCGGAATACCAGGGCGCGGCGGGGGAGACGCGCGCCATCCTGGGGCTCAGCAAGGTGATGACCCTCACCTGCACGTACGACCACCGCATTATTCAGGGCGCGGAATCGGGCGCGTTCCTGGGGAGGATCCAGGCGCTGCTCGATGGCCGGGACAGCTTCTATGAAGAAGTGTTCGAGCATCTGCGCATGCCGCACCAGCCGGTGCATTGGGAAACCGACCGCCAGCCGCTGCTGCCGGGGATGACCGGGGCGCGCACCGCGGAGATCGCCAAGGAGGCGGGGATCATGCAGATGATCAACGCCTACCGCGTGCGCGGCCATCTGATCGCGGATCTGGACCCGCTGGGCTCGGAGCCCAGCTATCATGCCGAGCTCGACCCGGAAACCTACGGCCTCACCATCTGGGACCTGGACCGTGAATTCCTGACCGGCAGCCTGGGCGAAGCCATCGGCGAAGGCGCGCCGAAACCGGTCGCGACCCTGCGCGAGATTCTGGAAACGCTGCGCCAGACCTATTGCGGCAAGATCGGCTGCGAGTACATGAACATCCAGGTGCCGGAGCAGAAGCTATGGCTGCAAAGGCGCATGGAGCCGGAAGCCAACCACTGGGCGCTGGACGCGCGGACGCGCGTGCGCATTCTGCGCAACCTGATTGCGGCCGAAGAGTTCGAGCACTTCCTGCACGCGCGCTTCGTGGGGCAGAAGCGTTTCGCGCTGGAGGGGGGCGAAACGGCGCTGGCCATCCTGGAAGAGATCCTGGAGCAGGGGTCGGCCAACGAGGTGCAGGAAATCGTGATGGGGATGGCGCACCGCGGGCGGCTCAACATCCTGGCCAATGTGGTGGGCAAGGATCTGAAGCAGATCTTCTCGGAGTTCGAAGGGGACATCGATCCGGCGAGCACGCAGGGATCGGGGGACGTGAAGTACCACCTGGGGGCGACCGGCGTGCGGGAAATGGAGAGCAACCGCGCGATTGCGGTATCGCTTTCGCCCAATCCGAGCCATTTGGAAGCGGTGGACCCGGTGGTGGAGGGCCTGGTGCGGCCCAAGCAGGACCGGCTGGGCGACACGCGGCGGGAGCGCGTGATCCCGGTGCTGGTGCACGGCGACGCGGCGTTCGCCGGCCAGGGCGTGGTATGGGAGACGCTGAACCTGGCGCAACTGGACGGCTACTCGACCGGCGGCACCATCCACGTGATCATCAACAACCAGATCGGCTTCACGACGACGCCGGAGGAAGCGCGGTCGACGCCTTATTCCACCGACGTGGCGCGCGGCGTGCAGGCGCCCATTTTCCATGTGAACGGCGACGACCCGGAAGCGGCCATACGGGTGGTGCAGATCGCCTTCGATTACCGCCAGCAGTTCAAGAAGGACGTGGTGATCGACATGTTCTGCTACCGGCGGCACGGCCACAACGAAGGCGACGACCCGAGCTATACCCAGCCCATCATGTACCGCAAGATCAAGGAGCACCGCTCGGTGGCGGCGCTTTACGGCGAGCGGCTGGCGCGCGAGGGCGTGGTGAGCGCGGAACAGGCGCAGGCCCTGCGCACGGCCGTATCCGAGCGGCTGGAGGAGGCGTACGACGCCGCGCAGAAGAAGGCCGAGCACTACCAGGTGCAGGAGCTGAGCGCGGTGGCGAGCGAGGACGTGGGCAGCTTCTGCCCGCGGACCGCGGTGAACCGGCAGGTGCTGGAGCGCGTGATCCGGGCGATGACCAGCTTCCCGGAGAACTTTCATCTGCATCCCAAATTGCGCGGGTTCGTGGAGCGGCGGCGGAGCGTGCTCGATAAAGCGGGCAGCCTGGATTGGGCGTTCGGCGAGGCGCTGGCCTTCGGCACGCTGGCGCTGGAGGGGACGCCGGTGCGGCTGAGCGGGCAGGATTCCGGGCGCGGCACCTTCAGCCAGCGGCACCTGGCGTTCTACGATGCGGAAATGGGCCGGCGGTATGTGCCGCTGGCGCACGTGTCGCCCGGCCAGGCGCGTTTCGAGGTGTTCGACAGCTCGCTCAGCGAGTACGCCGTACTGGGCTTCGAGTTCGGCTACAGCGTGGCCGATCCGCTGTCGCTGGTCGTCTGGGAGGCGCAGTTCGGCGATTTCGCCAACGGGGCGCAGATCATGATCGACCAGTTCATTTCCTCGGCGGAATCGAAATGGGGCCAGCCGAGCGGGCTGGTAATGCTGCTGCCGCACGGCTACGAAGGGCAGGGGCCGGAGCACTCGAGCGCGCGCATCGAGCGGTTCCTCACGTTGTGCGCCGAAAACAACTTGCAGGTGTGCAACTGCACCACCCCGGCGCAATACTTCCACTTACTGCGGCGGCAGATGTACGGCGGGAGCGACCGGCGGGGCACGCGCAAACCGCTGGTGGTGTTCACGCCCAAGAGCCTGCTGCGGCATCCGCGCGCGGTTTCGGCGCCGGGCGAATTCACCAGCGGCGGCTTCCGGGAGATCCTGGGCGAGGCGGGGGAGAACGCCCGCTCGCGCGTGGTCTTCTGCTCGGGCAAGATTTACTACGACCTTCTGGCGGCGCGCGAGGAGCGCAAGGCGGAACACGTCGCCCTGGTGCGCGTGGAGCAGTTATACCCCTTCGCGGCGGACCAGGCGGCGGAGATTCTGGCCGGCTACCCGGAGACGGCGGAGGTGGTGTGGGCGCAGGAGGAGCCGCGCAACATGGGGCCGTGGCGCTTCATGAAAGAGCAAATCCAGCCGCTGCTCGCGGCCACCCATCGCGAGGTGCGCTACGTAGGCCGGCCGGAGAGCGCCAGCCCGGCATCGGGCTCGGGCAAGCGCCATCAACAGGAGCAGGCCGAGATTGTCCATGATGCGCTGACCCCGGGCCAGATTTCCGAAACAGAGCGCGTGCGCGTGGTGGCGCGGCGCAAGAGATGAGAGGTAAGCTCAACGAATGGACGTCGAACGGACCATGCAGTACATCCTGGAGATGCAGGCCAGGCATGACGAGAATTGGGCCAAGAACGAGGCCGCCCATGCCGCGAACGAGGCCGCCCATGCTGAATATGAGGCGTCCTTTGCCAGGAACGAGCGGCGCATAGACAGACTTGCTCGGTTGGGCATGCACGCCCTGAATGAACAGGGGAATCGCATCAACATCCTGATCTCATCGCAAGCGGAATTGCAACAATCCCGAGCGGAATTGCAGCAGTCGCTGCGGGAGCTGTCCGAGGCGCAGAAGGTGACCGAGACGAAGATGCAGGTCTGGCTGGATTCCATGCGCAAGGGCGGCAACGGCGGCACGGCGTAATGAGGGGTTCCAACCACGGCGTCGTGGTGTTAATCTAGGCTGCGGAAGGGCTTCAATGATCATTGGCGTACCCAAGGAAGTTAAGGACCACGAGACGCGCGTCGGGCTGGTGCCGAGCGGCGTCGCCGCGCTGCGCGAAGCGGGGCATGAGGTGCTGGTGGAAACCCATGCCGGGGAAGGCAGCTCCATCACGGATCGCGAGTATATGCAGGTTGGCGCCGCCATTCTGCAGGACGCGGCGGAGGTGTGGCACAAGGCCGACCTCATCGTGAAGGTGAAAGAACCGCAGCCGAGCGAGTACGGGTATTTCCGTCCGGGGCTGATCCTGTTCACCTACCTGCACCTTGCGCCGCTGCCGGAATTGACCGACCGGCTGCTGGCCACGCGGGTGAACGGCGTGGCGTATGAGACCATCCTGGAGACGGACGGTTCGCTCCCTCTACTGACGCCGATGAGCGAAGTGGCGGGACGGATGTCGGTGCAGGTGGGCGCGCAGTATCTGGAAAAGCCGAACGGGGGGCGGGGCATGCTGCTGGGCGGCGTGCCGGGCGTGGCGCCGGGCAACGTGGTGATTCTGGGCGGCGGGATCGTGGGGACCAACGCGGCCAAGATCGCCATCGGCATGGGTGCGCACGTGGCCATCATCGACCGCAGCCTGAACCGGCTGCGCGAGCTGGACGATATCTTCAACGGACAAGTGGTGACCCTGGCGTCCAACGTGTGGACCATCAGCGAGAACCTCAAAACCGCGGACCTGGTGGTGGGCGCGGTGCTGATTCCGGGCGCTTCGGCGCCCAAGCTGGTGCGGCGCGAGATGATCGCCACCATGAAGCGTGGGGCGGTGATGGTGGACGTGGCCATCGATCAGGGCGGCTGCTTCGAGACCTCTCACGCCACCACGCATACCGAACCGATTTACTTTGTGGACGGGGTGCTGCACTACTGCGTGTCGAACATGCCGGCGGCGGTGCCGCACACTTCCACGCTGGCGCTCACCAACGCGACCTTCCCGTACCTGCTGGAACTGGCCAGCCACGGGCTCGAGGGCGCCTGCGAACGCCACGCGGCGCTGCGCGAGGGCGTCAACACGTACAACGGCTACGTGACCCACGCGGGTGTGGCCCAATCGCAGGGGCGGCAGTGGCGCGAACTGGCCGCCGTGGAGTAAGCTGCTCTACATGCCGGCAATCGAACGGACCGAAGCGCTGCCACTGCCCCTGACCGCGCTCACCGAAGACGAAAAGCTCTTCCAGACCACGGTGCGCCAGTTCGCGCGCGAGGAGATCCGGCCGCACGTGCGCGCCATGGACGAGGCGGGGGTATTCCGCAAGGACCTGATCCAGCAGTTTTTCGCGATGGGCCTGATGGGGATCGAGATTCCCGAGGAGTACGGCGGGCAGGGCGGCAGTTTCTTCCAGGCGATTCTGGCGGTGGAGGAACTTTCGGCGGTGGACCCCTCGGCGGGGGTGGTGGTGGACGTGCAGAACACCATCTGCAACAACGCGCTGCTGAAATGGGCCACGGCGGGGCAGAAGGCGAAATACCTGCCGCGCCTGGCGGCCGACATGGTGGCGTCCTACGCGCTATCGGAAGCGGGGTCGGGCTCCGACGCCTTCGCCATGGCGACGCGCGCGGAGGACCAGGGCGATCATTTCCTGCTGACCGGGCGCAAGCTGTGGATCACCAACGCGGCCGAGGCCGGGTTTTTCCTGCTGTTCGCCAACGCCCGTCCGGAAGCCGGATACCGGGGCGTGACGGCGTTTCTGGTGGAGCGGGAGTTTCCGGGCTTCCAGGTGGGTAAGAAAGAGGACAAGCTGGGCCTGCGGGCGTCGTCGACCTGCGAGCTGATCCTGGACAGTTGCCGGGTGCCGCGCGAGAACGTGATGGGCGAGGTGGGGCAGGGGTACAAGATCGCCATCGAAACGTTGAATGAAGGGCGCATCGCCATCGGCGCGCAGATGATTGGCCTGGCGCGCGGCGCGCTGGAGCACGCGACGGCGTACGCGCGGGACCGGAAGCAGTTCGGAAAGGCCATCGGGGAGTTCCAGGGAGTGCAGTTCACGCTGGCGAAGATGGCCGTGGAGATTGAAGCGGCGCGCCTGCTGGTGTACAACGCGGCGCGGCTGCGGGATGCGGGCATGCCCTTCCTGATGGAGGCGGCCATGGCCAAATACTACAGCTCGGAGATCGCGGAGAAAGCGGCTTCCCAGGCGATCGAAGTGCATGGCGGAGTGGGCATTACCAAGGATTACCCGGTGGAGAAGCTGTACCGCGACGCCAAGATCGGGCGCATCTACGAAGGGACCAGCAACATCCAGCTTCTGACCATCGCGAAGAAACTGCTGGGCAAGTGAGCCCGTCCATCGGTAGGGTAGGCCTCCAGGCCTGCCCCTGCTAGAATATCTGTGTAGGCACCATTCGAGGGGAACCATGCCCAGAATCCTTTTACTCGCCGCCATTGCGGCCATCTGTCTGCCCGCCTGGCCGGCCGATGGCGACAATAAAGACACCGTCAACGCCGAGGAGATCATCAAGAAGTTCGCCGCCAAGGAGGCGGAATTCCGGGAGGCGCGCAACAACTACACCTATCGCCAGACGGTCAAAATGCAGGAACTGGACGCCGGCGGCAATCCGGAAATCGGCAAGTGGGAGGAAGTGGACGACATCATCTTCAGCCCGGACGGGAAGCGCATGGAGAAGGTGGTATGGGCGCCGGTGGTGAACCTGCAGCACATCCAGTTGACGCCGGAAGACGCCAAGGACCTGCGCGACGTGCAGCCGTTCGTGCTCACCACTTCGGAGATCGGGGAATATAACATCGCTTACCTGGGGCGCGAGAAGGTGGACGAGGTGGGCTGCTACACCTTTTCGGTGAAACCCAAGAAGATGGACAAGGGCAAGCGCTACTTCGAGGGCCAGATCTGGGTGGACGACCGCGACCTGCAGATTGTGAAGACCTATGGCAAGGGCGTGGGCATCGTTTCGAAGAACAACCAGTTTCCCAAGTTCGAGACCTACCGCGAGCAGATCGACGGCAAGTACTGGTTCCCCACGTACACCCACGCCGACGACACGCTGCACTTCCCCGACGGCGAGGCGCAGCGCATACGGATGACGGTGAAGTATCAGGACTACAAGCGATACGAAGGCAAGTCGACCATCAAGTACGGCGACGTAGTGGACGACAAGACGTCGACGCCCCCGCCGCCGAAGAAGAAGTGAGGGTGACCTTCGTGTGAAGCCCGAGGTGCGCGGGCCGATCGATCGCGCGTGGGATGCCCGCTCCTATCCCCATCGCCGTGCTGGCCCGGCTGGCGGTCGACCATGGCTGGCAGGGTAACGGACACGGTCGCGCCCTGTTCGGCGACGCCGCGCGCCCGGTGGCGCAGGCAGCCGGTAAGACTCTCGGGAGGGCCCATGGGGGCATGCGGCGTGCATTATCGGTGGCACCACGTGTCGTACGATAACTGTGTGTTGCGTGAGATCCTCATCGCATCCATGCTGGCGGCGGCCGCTTTCGCCGCGCAAACTGTGGACGGGCATGTAGTCAACTCCGTGACGGGCATCGATGTCCCCGGGGTTGCGGTAAATCTGGTTCAGGCTGGGCAGGTCGCCTACTCAGCCACCACTGACTCCCAGGGGCATTTTCGGATCGAGGGCGTAAGAGCTGGCACCTATATTGCGAACTATACGGCTCGCGGCTTCTGGCCCATTCCCAATTTTCTTGTGGACGAAGATTTCGAGCGGGAATGCGGCCGATGTTTCCTGGTGGAGCGTGGCGACCAGCCGTTTCAGGTTACCGCCGGCGGCGACCCGGTGCGCCTTGAAGTCAAAATGCCGCCGATCGGCAAGATCTCGGGAAGGGTGTTGGATTACGCGGGAAAGCCCGTCCCAAACGCCAGCCTCCAGTTGCATTGGGGAGAGAGCTGGTTGTGCAAAATGCCTTCGTGCATCGGCATTTCTCGCCAAACGAAGACCAACGAGAAGGGAGAGTACAGCGTCACGGATCTTGACGTCCCCGGCACCTGGCTGTTGTCCGCAATTGCGCCCTCGTCGTGGAAGCCACCGGAATCGCGCGACGATCAGCGACTGGATTGGGCGCAGACCTTCTATCCCGGCGTAACCGACCCTCAACTTGCCCTAAGAGTCATGGTTCGGATTGGAGGGGACATCTCGAACCTGGATATCAAACTGGCCGCAGTTCCCGTGCAACGCATTCGTGGCGTGGTGCTCGATGTCAGTGGCCATCCAGTGCCTAGGGCCACCGTGACGCTGGGCAATGGCATCGGCTCGCCCGCCCTGATTCGAAACACCGGGGGTGACGGCACGTTTGCATTCGAGGCGGTGGCCGAGGGCGAATGGCGAATCTCCACGAACGTGGATCAGGGAGGCCCTAAACTATGGGCAGCCCAGTGGGTACAGTTGAAGGCCCATGATTTGGAAAATGTTGAGTTGCGGCCTGTTGCGCCGTTTCGGGTCCAAGGAAAGATTGTCATGGAGGTTCCCGAAGGAGTACTTGCTCCTAAGCCGCCCAGTGTCATACTCGCCTTCAATGCTGGCGCCGCAGGGTTGGCAGATAAACCCGCGGGCACATTCCTGACGGGCGTCCCGAACGCAAAAGGCGACTTCCAGATCCACAATGTTTACCCAGGCCCGTATCAGATTCTCGCCGGGCCACCCCCGCCGCAGTATTATCTAGACTCCATTCAGATCGGCGGCCACGATGCCCTCGAGTCGGGCGTTGACATTCTGGCCGGCGCTCAGCCGCTGACCGTCGCCTACAAGCTTGGCGGCGGAACCGTTCGCGGCACAGTGGAGAAGTGCGCCGCCGGAACAGTGAGGCTGCTCCCGCACGATAAAGCCATGTGGCGACCGGGATTTGTGTTGTTCGCGCCATGCGATTCGAATGATCGCTACGCGATCACGGCGGTTCGCCCGGGAGAGTATTACGCGCTCGCGATCGCCGGGGACAGTCCTACACCGTGGTACGCGACCACGTGGGATGATGACGGCCTGGTCAACAATGCCAGCACAGTCACGGTACGCGCCGGCGAAAACTCCTCGGCTGACCTGCGCGCGATCAAACAGTAAACCGGCGCGCGCCGATTCTCGGATCCCGGGTCACTACACTTGCAGCGTCTTCGACGCTGGGCAGGCCAGGAGGCCTACCCCACTAATTCACAAAAAATCCTCTTGACACGAGGCCCGGCGTACCGTATAAGAGAGTGAACGCTCGTTCGGTACATAGCGAACGATCGTTCGGGAAGGTACGGAGGGGGCTCGGCGGGGATGGGTTCGGCTATACTGAAGCCCATGACGGCCATCAAGAACCGGGACGTGGAACGCAGCCGCGGGAAGATCGAACGGGCGGCCATGAAGATCTTCACCAGGCAGGGGTATCACGGAACCTCGATGCGTGAGATTGCCGGGGCATCGGGGTTTTCCATAGGGAACCTGTACAACCACTATCCGACGAAAGAGGATCTCTTCGTGGCGCTGGTGAGGAAGTACGAGCAGCGCTTCGGGGAGCAGAGGGCGAAGGTGCTGGGGGAGATCGACGACACGTTCTTCCAGCCGGCGCAACTGGAGCGGCTGGCGGCTGCGGTGAAGGATGTCGTGACCGAGAATCCGGACTACTGGCGGCTGCTGTACATCGACGTGGTGGAGTTCGGGAACAAGCATTTCGCGCACACGTTTCGCGGATGGTCGGAACAGGCGGAACGGGTTTTGGGAGAGCGATTGGAGAAGGCGGCGGCGCGGGGGCCGTGGGGCGGCCTGACGCCCACGCTGGCCTTCACCATGATCTATTTGCAGTTCGTCACGTACTACCTGGTGGAGACGCTGTTCCGGGGCAGGCAGCACCTGGGGGTTCCGGAGAAGGAAGCGGTGAACCAGATGATCCGGCTGTTCACGGAGGGGTGCTGGGCTGGGAAGCAGGGCGCGGGAAGCACGGCGGGGGCCGAGTAAGCAACGAGCGCGACCGGGGGGTCGCGCGCGGACGAGGGCGTCCGCCCCACTTAGGGAATCAAGCTCAGGGGGGACAATCGCGTGGAGGGGGCAATGAAGAGAAGCTGGAAGTGTGTCTGGACGTCGCTGTTTGTTTTCGCGGGACTGCTATCGGCGCAGACCGCCACTACGGGGCAGATGGAAGGCGAGGTGAAGGACCCCAGCGGAGCGCTGGTGGCGGCGGCGAAGGTGGTGCTGGCGAGCGAAGCGGGGGTGACGCGGGAAACGGTGACGGGGGAGTCGGGCGCGTACCTGTTCACGCTGCTGCCGCCGGGCAATTACCGTTTGCAGGTGCTGGCGCAGGGATTCAAGACGTCGTCGATAGACGCCATTGCGGTGCGCATTACCGAGACCTCGCACGTGGACATCGCCATGCAAGTGGCGGCAGCGGCGGGCGAAGTGGTGACGGTGGAGGCCGCCGAAGCGCTGGTGCAGACGGCGTCCCCCGCCACGGGGCGGACGGTGGACGCGGCGGCGCTCAACGCGGTGCCGCTGGCGACGCGCAACTTCACCCAGATTCTGGGGCTTTCCACGGGCACGGCGACGTATCTGCCGGACAACACGGCGGTGGGCCGGAACTCGCAGAACATCTCGGTGAACGGCGCGCGGGTGACCAACAACAACTTCGTGATCAACGGCGCGGACGCGAATTCGATCGGCACCAACTCGGCGCCGTCGCTGGGCGTGCCGGCGCCGGAGACGCTGGAGGAGTTCAAGGTGCAGACCTCGATGTACGACGCCACGTTCGGGCGCTCGGGCGGGGGCAACATCCAGGTGGTCACGCGCAGCGGCCAGAACCATTTTCACGGCGACGTGTACGAGTACTTCCGCAACGACGCGCTGAACGCCAACGATCCGTTCCTGAAGGCTTCGGGGGTGGGGCGGCCGGAATTGAAGCGCAACGTGTGGGGCGCGACCGTGGGCGGTCCGGTGCGGAAGGACAAGATGTTCTTCTTCCTCTCCTACCAGGGCACGCGCGAGCTGAACGCGGCGTCGCGCATCAACAGCCTGTCGTCGAACGTGCTGATTGCGCCCGGCCTGACCGACGACCGTTCGGAGAAAACGCTGCTGGCGACCTTCCACCCAGCGCTGGCGGCGGGCACGGCGGTGGCCAGCATCAACCCGATTTCGCTCGCCCTGCTGAACGCCAAGCTCCCCAACGGGCAATACGTGATTCCCACGCCGCAGGCCGGCGGGCGGTATTCGGGGGCGACGGCCTCCAGCTATAACGAACACCAGATGAGCACGAGCTGGGACGACCACCTGAGCGCGGCGAATACGCTGTCGGCGAAATTCTTCCTGTTCGACGCGCCGCAGACGCTGGTGCTGCCGAGTTTCCTGGGCGCGGGAGCGAACGTGCCCGGCTTCGGCAACAACCAATACAACTCCGGGCGCATTGTGAGCTTACAGGATACGCACGTGATCAGCCCGAGAGTGATCAACGAGGCGCGGCTGGCGTACAGTTTCCTGCGGGTGGACGCGTTTCCGCAGCAGCCGGTGAACGACCAGGCGCTCGGGATTCAACGCTCGAGCGCGGCGTCGGCGCCAGGGCTGGGAATGATCCAGATCGCGCCGGCCGCCGGGGGCATCGCGTTTGGCACGGCGCCGTTGATCGACGTGGTGGCGCAGGGCGGGACGAGCCTGGCGGCGGACACGATTTCGATGCAGAAAGGGAAGCATGCGCTGCGCGCGGGCGCCGAGGTGCGGTTCAATCTGAACCTGTACGACGTAGGGTTCTACACGCGCGGGCTGATCCAGTTTCTGAGCTTCAACGATTTTCTGACGGGGAACACCTTCGTCTCGCTGTACGGCGGGGGGATCGGGCGGCGCACGCTACGCTCGTTGGACTACAACTTCTTCGCCGAGGACGATTGGAAAGTGAGCCGCAAGCTGACCCTGAACCTGGGGCTGCGCTACGAGCTGGACACGCCGCCCTACGATACGCAGGGGCGGCTGGCGACCTTCGATCCGGGGCTGTACCAGCCGCGGCCGGCGACCAACGGAGCGGCGATCGGGCCGCCGATAGCGGGCTACGTGCAAGCGGGCAACGTAGCGAAACAATTCAACGATCCAAACATCCCGAAGGTGAGCAAGTACGTGTTGAAGAGCATCGACCCGAACAACCTGGCACCGCGCCTGGGCTTCGCCTATTCGCCGCTGGCGAGCGACCGGGTAGTGGTGCGCGGCGGTTACGGCATCTACTATTCGCGGACGTCGTTCCAATACGCGACCTTGGGCGTGGCCGACCCGCCGACGTATGTTTTCGGAGTGAATGTGGGCGCGCCGTTTGCGAACCCGTTCTTCCCGGTGCCGGCGGTAAACCAGTTTCCGACGACGGTGCCGGGCATCGCGCTCTCGGGGACGTTCTTCGACCGGAATATCCGCACGCCGTACATGCAGCAGTTCAACCTGGGGGTGCAGTACGCAGTGGGGCAGACGCTGTTGGAAGCCACCTACGTGGGATCGCGCGGTACGAACCTGTTCCGCCAGGTGGGCATCAACCAGGCGGGGCTGGCCAGCGCGCAGCATCCGATCGTGAACGCGGTAACGGGGGCGGCGATCACCACGAACACGCCGGCCAACGCGGCATTGCGCGCGCCGTTGCAGGGCGTTTCGGTGAACGGGTTTTTCCAGGACCAGGCGACCGCGCAATCGGTGTATCACTCGCTGCAGGCGAGCGTGACCCGGCGGCTGGCGCACGGAGTGCAATTCCTGGCGTCGTACACATTTGCCAAGTCGCTCGACAACGCATCGGGGCAGGGCGGCGGGGCGGGCACGGGCGGAGTGGTGAATCCGGGGGCGGTAGGGGAAACCAGCGGCATCCTGGGCAACCAACTGGACAACCGCGCCAACCGCGGGATATCGGATTTCGACCGGCGGCAGCGTTTCGTGCTGAGCGGAGTGTGGGAGCTGCCGGCGCCGGGGTTCGCGGGCAAGGGAGTGGGCCGCGCGCTGCTCCATGGCTGGCAGATTTCAGGAGTGGTGACGGCGATGTCGGGGCTGCCCATCGATATCGTGGACACGGGCGCCGGGTCGCTGTACGGACTGTCCGGCGGGAGCGCGCCGCTGGCGCGGCCGAACTGGGCGGCGGGGGCGACGGCGGCCACGGCCATGAGCGGGACGGGGGGCGCTTATTTCAACCCGCTCGCGTTTGCGCGTCCGGTGGTGGCGGCGGGGCAGCCGATTCCCAGCTCGGGCGGCGCGGCCATCGCCGATGGGGCGGGCACCGACCTGGGCAACGTCGGCCGCAATGTGCTGCGCGGTCCTGGCCAGGCGAACGTGGATTGCGCGGTGGCCAAGCGATTCGCCATCCGGGAGCGGCGTTCGGTGGAGTTGCGCGCCGACTTTTTCAACCTGCTGAATCGCGTGAACCTGGCGAACCCGATCAGCGACCTGAACGCGGTGCCGGCGTCGGGCGGATCGATCAACGCGGCGACGGGACAGATCGTCAACCCAGGGTCCTTCGGGCAGATCATTTCGGCGAGCAGCAACCCGCGGCTGATTCAACTGGCGCTGAAGTACCGGTTTTGAGGGGGGGGATTTCGACGCGGAGGCGCGGTGGCGCGGAGAAAGCGCGGAGAGGGAGCGGAGGTAAGGCGGCTCCGCGTCGAGTTGGAGTTTTGGTCTGAGGATTGAAATGGCCACGCTGCGGGTGAACGACATCGATCTGTACTATGAGACGGCGGGCGCGGGACCACCGGTGCTGCTGCTGCACGGGCTGGGATCGAGCACGCGCGATTGGGAATACCAGACGGCAGAGCTGGGGCGGAGGTACCGGGTAATCGCGATGGATGTGCGCGGGCATGGCCGAAGCAGCCGGCCGAAGGGCCCATATAGCGTGGCGATGTTCGCGCGCGACGCGGTGGCACTGCTGCGGGCGCTGGGTGCGGCGCCGGCGCACGTGGTGGGGCTGTCCATGGGCGGGATGATCGCTTTCCAAATGGCGGTGGACGCACCGGAGGCGGTGCGCAGCCTGGCGATCGCCAACAGCGGCCCGGCGATGGTGCTCACCAAGCTCAGCCAGCGGGCGATGATCCAGATGCGATTCGCCGTGGTGCGCCTGTTGGGGATGAAGGCGCTGGCACGCATGGTGGCCAATCCGGTCTTTCCGAAGCCGGAACAGGAGGAGCTGCGGCGCAAGTTTATCGACTCGATCGGGGCCAACCATCCGCGGGCGTACCTGGATGCGCTGCGGGCGATCAACGGCTGGACGGTGCTGGACCGGATCGGGGGCATTTCGTGCCCGGTGTTGATTGCGGCTTCCGACCAGGATTACACGCCGGTGGCATGGAAGCGGGCCTACGCGGCGATGATTCCGGGCGCGCAGGTGGCGGTGATCCGCGATTCGCGGCACGTGGCGCCGCTGGATCAGCCGGCGGAATTCAACCGCGTGGTGATGGAGTTTCTGGAGCGGGCCGGCGAAAGAGGAGAGCATATTCTCATCCAAGGATGAGCCTGGACGGGAAACGAGGCGACCGGCACTCCAGGGCTCCTTTCTGATTTGGTTTTGTGCAGTCTCGGTGCCGACCAACGGGAGGCCCTGCGGGCCTCCAACTGCGGTGTTTTCTTTTGGTTTTTCTTTCATAGGAGGGTTTTGTCTTTTTTTTGATTTTAGGTTTTAGGCTCTTCTTTTCCTGGGAGGCGGCGTCCTGGCGTTTTGCCGCGTTCGGTTTCGATCCTTACTCCAATCCTCGATGCCGACCAACGGGAGGCCCTGCCGGGAGATTCTCACGCGCTCCTCTTTTGCCGGAAGCCGGCGAACAACTTTTCCTTGGCCTTCTGCATCTCCTTCGCCGCCGCGGTGTCGGTCTGGGCGCACGCCCGGAGTTCCAGTGCGGCGATGGTGACATCGCTCTTGAGGTGTCCCGCCAAACCCGGCACCTGCCGTAGGATTTCCCACGGCGTGGCATACCATCGGTACACTCGCTTGGTTTTGCCTTTGGCGTTGACCACCAACTCGGGCACTCCACAAGGCCGATGAAAGTTCAAGTACGGGTTGAAGTACGCTTCGTAGAAATCTCCGATCGCCGCCGCATGCGGCGCCGCGATATGCGTGTACCCCATGTGCTTGCGTACCACCGCTCCATTTTT